>NZ_OZ245712.1:1800000-2100000 GCF_965226985.1 Algihabitans sp. | reverse complement strand
CTATGGCTGACATGTTTCGAGAGAGCGCGCCATGTAGCCGATCCAGGGCGGCAGATCAAGTGCGGCCACGGCTTTTTCTCGGTAGTCTGCGGCTATGCAAGCACCTTTCGGCCTTAGCCTGACTGCCAGCGGACATTCCAACGTCAAGGCGAGCCATTCCAAGACTCTGGAATTCGTTTCCGAAGCGGATCTGACCCCGCGCGGCACCTGCGTGCTCGGGGTTGCCCTGCAGGGCGATCTGGACGCTCTGGCCCGGCTGCGCGGCGCCGCGACCATCTCCTTGGATTGTCAGGGCGTCACGGAGCAACTGAGGGCAACCCTAAATCCGGCCTGGCTGCCTGGTGAACCGCTGATCCTGCGTCGCCGGCAACAACCGTTGGCGCGGCGGACGTTCGGCTTCGCGGCGGACAAGGGGGCGGCCGATCTGGACCGGGCTTTCGTTGCCGCGCTGGCCAATCCGAAGGCGCGGCTCGATATCGGGATTCAGCCTTTGGGCGCGGAGTTACCGTCGGGCGCGCTCTTCCTCGCCCGGCCGGAGGGGCGGGAGGATGCGCGTTTGACCGCCGCGCGGGCCCTGGCCGATCTGCATCTGTCGGAAAGTCTGGGCGGGCTGGAGGCCGAAATCTCGGCCGGCGGTCGTGTGCTTCTGGAGAGCGGCGATCCCGCGCTCCAGGCTGAGGCTGTGCGGTCGGTGGCGGAGCTTGGAGGACAGACCACCCTGGTCGGCGGCTGGTCCGCTGCCGAAGGGGCGCGGGCCCTGTCCGGTCTTGCCGCTATCAACTGGAGCCATCTGATGCGCTGGCCGAACGGGCGGCCGGCGCGACGCGACCTCTTGGCACGCCTCGCCGACTCCGGCGCCGGTCTGCTGCTGCCCTTGCCTGCCGGGCAAGGCGAGGGGCTGCTTCCTCTGCTGGTGAAGGCCCTGGGCGACCGCTCGGCGGCGCTCGTCACGGCGCCGAACCGTCCGCAGGAAGAGCTGCGACGCGGTGACATGGTGGTTCTGGCGGACACCTCTCTGCCGCGGGAGGAGACCTGGCTGGTTGTGGCGGAGAGTAACGTGCTGGGAGATGCCAGTGTGCTGGACCCCAAGCTCGCGCTGCTCGCCAAGCGTCTGCAGGCTGCGGGCGTCGCCACCAAGACCCTCGCCACTGCTCTGGCGGAGACCCAGCAGCTGTCCAAGCGGGATGTCTTCAATGCTCTCGTGCAAGATCAAAAAGACTAGGTAATTATCTGATTAAGATGATTTAATCGCGGTAATCTCCAGCGTTTTTCGTCGGCTTCCCACGACCAGCCGACGGCCCCAGGAGGTGCGTTCCGGCAGGGCGCCGAGATGCAGCTCTATGCCGTCGATCTCCAGGCCGGCGGCGCGATAGGTCGGCCGGAGCCGCTGTTCCGCCAGCTCCGCGTCCAGCTCGCAGAGGCCCAGGCGGTCTCGTTGATCCGGATCCTCGAAGGGCGCCAGGTTGATCAGCAGGGCGATCCGGGCCCCAGGTCTGGCGCAGGCGGCAATGCCCGCCAGGACCTCCGGCTGCGGCTGGGTGACGGCCTTCAGGAGCGAACCCCAGGGATAGTTGACCGTGATGAGGTCGCAGCGCCCCGTCAGTTCCGCCGGCAGGTCTTCAGCCCTTGCAACGATGTAGAGAGCGTTGGCGGCTCCGCCCTTGGCGGGTTTGGCTCTGGCCCGGCGCGCACTCTCGGCCATGGCATCGGCCACGGCGTCCAGTCCGATACAGAGCCTGTCCGGTTCAGCACGGGCCTGACGCAGCACGAAGGCACCGTCGCCGGTTCCCAGGTCCAGCGTCACCTGCGCGAAGCGGGCAGCCAACTCGGCGAAAGCCTCGGGCGAGAGGTCGCGCTGCTTTTTGCCTTCGACACTGCGCATCGAACCCAAATCGTATGCAGACTGCTGGCCGGCTTGCGCCCCTTCGCACTAAAGTATGCCGGAAGGACAGTGGAGCCGGGACGACAGCAAGGAAGGGAACCGGGGAGTCATGGAGAAGAATCTGCGCGTCGATGGCAAGCGTCTTTGGGACAGCTTGATGGAAATGGCGCGGATCGGTGCGACGGAGAAGGGGGGCGTCTGCCGCCTGGCCCTGACCGACCTGGACCGCGAGAGCCGCGATCTCTTCGTGCGCTGGTGCGAGGAGGCAGGCTGTTCCGTCACAGTCGACGGAATCGGCAATATCTTCGCGCGCCGGCCCGGCCGCAACGGCGCCCTCAAGCCCGTCGTCACGGGTAGCCATCTGGACAGCCAGCCGACGGGCGGAAAGTTCGACGGCGTCTATGGCGTCCTGGCCGGACTTGAGGTCGTGCGAAGCTTGAACGATGCCGGCTACGAGACTGAAGCGCCTATCGAAGTTGCGGTTTGGACCAACGAGGAAGGCTCTCGCTTCGCGCCGGCGACTTTCGGATCGGGGGCCTTCGTCGGGGCCTTCGATCTGGAGAAGTGCCTGGAGACCAAGGACATCGACGGCAAGAGCGCGCGCGAGGAACTTGAACGGATCGGCTATCTCGGGCCGGAGCCGGTCGGCCGGCATCCGATCGGCGCCTACTTCGAGGCTCATATCGAGCAGGGCCCGATTCTGGAGGCAGAGGACAAGACCATCGGCGTGGTGACCGGCGGCCAAGGACAGCGCTGGTACGAGATCACCGTAACGGGGCAGGAGGCCCATGCGGGGCCGACCCCGATGGCCCGGCGTCGCAACGCCCTGGTCGGGGCCGCCCGCATGATCGAGTTGGTCAATCGGATCGGCTTCGATTTCCAACCCGACGCTTGCGCCACGGTCGGGATGATCCTGAACCGGCCGAACTCGCGCAACGTCATTCCCGGTCAAGTCTGGTTCACCGTCGACCTGCGCCATCCCGACGAGGCGCGTCTGGCCGGCATGAACGACGCCTTGCGGGAGGGCTGCCGGGAGATCGCGGCGGCCGCCGCTCTGGACTGGGAGATTGAGGAGATCTGGACGCTTCCGCCCACGCCCTTCGATTCGGCCTGTGTGGATGCCGTCGAACGTGGCGCGCAGGAGGCTGGCTACAGCTATCGGCGCATGGTGTCCGGTGCGGGCCACGACGCGCTCTATGTGTCCAGGGTGGCCCCCACCGGTATGATCTTCGTGCCCTGCGAGGACGGGATCAGCCACAACGAGATCGAGAACGCGGCGCCGGACGATCTGGAGGCCGGCTGCAACGTCCTGCTGGCCGCGATGCTGGAACGCGCCAACGTCACAGCCGACGAGGCCGGCTGACGAAACCCCTGTCGGGCTGGAGGCCGCTATCGCATATGCGTGACCGTTGGCGGGCGAGCGGTTACGGGCTTGCGGCAGCTTGCCGCGCCTGTGCTAGAACCCCCTTACAGAACCTAAGCTTCACCAGTGGGGGATCATGGACGGGGGAGACGACGCCCTGGCGCAGCGGCTGCAGGCCGGCGCGGCGCAGCTGGAGGCGACTTTGGAGGCGCTTTTGCCCGCCTCCACCGCGCCCTATGCCACAGTCATCGAGGCCATGCGCTACGCAAGCCTGGACGGCGGCAAGCGCCTGCGGCCTTTCCTGGTTCTGGAAAGCGCGGCCCTGTTCGATGTGCCGGTCGAGCGTGCCCTGCGCGCCGGTGCCGCCGTCGAGATGGTGCACTGCTACAGTCTGGTGCACGACGATCTTCCGGCGATGGACGACAGCGATCTGCGCCGAGGCCGCCCGACGGCGCACAAGCGCTTCGACGACGCCGTTGCCATCCTGGCAGGCGACGGTCTGCTGACCGAGGCCTTCGCCGTTTTGGCGGACCCGGCGACGCATCCCTCCGCCGAGGTTCGGGTGGGGCTGGTCGCAGCCCTAGCCCAGGCCAGCGGCAAGGACGGGATGGTCGGCGGTCAGATGATCGATATCTCGCCAGAGCGGCACGGTCTCGATCTCCAGGGTATCAAGACGTTGCAGGCCCTGAAGACCGGCGCTCTGATCGGCTTCTCCTGCCAGGCCGGCGCGATCCTGGGACAGGCGTCCCCGGAGGAGCACGCCCGCCTGACCGGCTATGCCGCCGATCTGGGCCTCTGTTTCCAGATCGTCGACGACCTGCTGGATATCACCTCGACGGCCGAGGATCTGGGCAAGCCGGCGGGGCAGGATGTCGAGATGGGTAAGGCGACCTTCGTCGGCATGCTCGGTTTGGAAGGCGCGCGCGCCGAAGCCCAACGGCTCGCCGACTCGGCCTCTCAACGACTGGAGCTTTTTGGCCCTCGCGCCAAAACCTTGCGGCAACTCACCCGCTTCGTGCTCGAGCGCTCAAGCTGATATCGACTCCGATGCAGCCTTCGGCCTTTTCGCGCCGTCTGTCCGACATTCGGGACGATTTGGGATGTGCCGGCCGTCTAGTTGGTCTGTATCGCCTGGCCGGACAGTCGGTCGACCTGCTGGGCGATCTGGTCGAACAGGAGCCTGACACCGCCGTTGCGAAGAACGGAATTGAATTCGCTGCGCCGGAGCGCCAACTCGCTGATGTTGCCGTCGAGGTAGACGTCGATGATCCGCCACTCCCCCGCTTCGGTCCGATGCATCAGGTAGTTGATCGCGATTACGTTGCCCTTGCCGGTGATCAGACGGTTCTGGACGATAGTTCCGCCGCGCGGAGCCTCGCTGGTTCCCTCTATCTGCCAGCTTTCGCCGGAGTAGCCGTCGAAGCGCGCCGCGAAGGTGGAGACGCTCAGGTCCGTGAAGCGGGCCACCAGTTCCCGTTTTTCTTCGTCGCTGAAGCGCTGCCAATAGCGACCGGCCGCCAGACGTGCCATGGCGGAGAACTCAAACGTCTCGGTCAACACTGGAGCCAGGAAGTCTTGCCGTCCTTGAAAACCGAGCTTCTCGGCGTTCTGCATAACATGCAGCAAGGCCTCGTTGACGGCCTGTACGGTTTCGACCGGAGAGCTGTCGGCCTTGGCCGAAGCCGCGATGGGCGGTGAAGCCATGATCATCAGAGCGGCAAAACCAGCCGCCGCGAGCAAGCCGCCGAACAGTCTGCGACGATTGGCGAAAGATCGGGCCAAGGTATCTTTTGCGGCAGGGAACACGTGGAGACTCCAAATGGCGGTCGCGACGATTCTACATACGACAGATCCCCGAGCCGACCAAACATCGGGGCAAGGATGACTGCCGTCAATCCGCGACGGGATTGGTTGGCAGGGTGGCTCGACCGACTGCAGCGCCGAGCCTTGCCAGTCCTACTTCTGGCCAGCCTCTTCACGGCAGCCTGTTTATGGTACGTGGCCGAGGGCCTGGGTATCGACACCGGGACGACCGATATGATCGCCTCGGACGTTCCCTTTCGGCAGAACGACAGTCGATTCGACGCGCTCTTCCCACAGTTTTCGGACACGATTGTGGCGATTGTCGAGGCGCCGACGCCTGAGGACGCCTCCCAGGCCGCCGGCGCGCTGGCGCTGCGCCTGTCGAATCGCCCGGAGCTTTTTCGTGACATCTACCAGCCGGGCAGCGAGCGGATCCTTGCCGAAGCCGGTCTTCTCTACCTCGACGTCGACGAACTCTACGACCTTTCGGATCGGTTGGTGGCGGCGCAGCCGCTGCTCGCTCAGCTTGCCGCTAGACCGGACATCGGCGGGCTGTCCCAGGTCTTGTCTCAGGCGCTTCGGCAACCGCAACTCCTAGCCGAGGGTGAGGCCGCCGAAGCGCTGTCCGGCCTGCTTGAGGAGGTGGCACAGGTGGCTGAGGCCCAAGCCGAGGGGTGGCCGCTTGCCCTGTCCTGGCAAGGTTTGATCGCCGGCGACACCGATCTTCAGGCGTCGAACCGTCGTTTTCTGATCGTCCGACCGGAGTTGAGCGAAGGTGTCTTGAAACCGGCGGCGGCCGCCATCGAAGCGTTGCGCGCCGAAATCGAAGCCTTGGGTTTGACGTCGGCCAACGGGATCACCGTCCGACTGACCGGAACGGTGGCCTTGAATCATGAAGAGTTGAAAGCGGTCGAACTGGGCGGTTCGACTGCCGGACTGCTCTCCTTGTTGCTGGTGGCCCTGCTGCTCGCGATCGGCCTCAGGTCTGGCCGCCTGGTTTTCGCGATGGTTGTAACGCTTCTGGTCGGCCTGGTCTGGACCGCTGCTTTCGCGACGCTGACCGTCGGCAGTCTCAATCTGATTTCCGTTGCCTTCGCGGTGCTGTTCATCGGCCTCGGCGTCGACTTCGGCATCCATGCCTGCCTGCGCTACAGGGAGGAGTCGCGAGGGACCGATTCGCCGCTTCCCGCCGCCTTCTGCGCGACCGGTCCGGGAATTCTGCTCTCGGCCATCTGCGCTGCGGCAGGCTTCTTCGCTTTCCTGCCGACCGACTACAAGGGGCTGGCCGAGCTGGGCCTGATCGCCGGCGGTGGGATGATCATCGCCTTGATCGCGACCTTCACCATTCTGCCCGCACTGCTGACGGTCTTGCCCTTGCGCGCTGCCGTCGGCGCGCCGCTGCGCGGCGGACAAGGCGGCCATGAGCGCGAAACCGGCGGGCGCAGCCGCCTCCGTTTGCCGCAGAAGGTGACCTTGGCTCTGGCGGTTCTCCTGACGCTCGGGGCGGTCGCGAAGGCGCCGAGCAGCGAGTTCGACTTCGATCCGATCAATCTGAAGGACCCGGTCTTCGAATCCGTTGAGGCCTTTTTGGAGTTGGCGGACTCGACCGAAACCACCCCCTACCTGATCCAGGTGGTCGTGGAGGACCCCGCGCGTTTGCCAGAGTTGGCCCGGGAGCTTGCCGCCTTGCCGGAGGTCGGCAGCGTTCGCCAGCTGTCCAGCTTCATCCCGCGGGGACAGGACGAGAAGCTGCCTGTGCTGGACGATCTGGCTTTCGTTCTGCAGGCGCTGCTTCTTTCGACTCCAAGTCGCGCGGATCGCGATGCGGCGGAGCTGGCTGGCGACTACGCCCGTTTGCGGGAGACGGCTACCGCCGCCGCCGAGCTGGCGGCTCCGGTCGGTCCGGCCGCTGCCCGGATGGCGGCGTCGCTGGAGCGCCTTTCGCAGCGGCAGGAGGCTCCGGCGGCGGAGCTGGACGGCCGGCTGATGCGTCACTTCCCGGCGGCTTTACAGCGTTTGCAGACCGCTCTCTCGGTGACCGAGCCGATCACGCGGGCCGCTCTGCCGCCTATGCTGGTCAGCCGCTGGCAAGCGCCCAACGGTGCCGAGCGCCTGGAGCTGCGTCCGGCGGAGCCGGTGCGCAGCAATGCCGATCTGCAACGTTTCGCCTCGGCCGTTCTGTCCGTCGCGCCCCAGGCGACCGGCGCGCCCGTCATCATCAGCGGTGCGGCCGAAGCGATCCTGACGGCCTTCGTAACGGCCAGCGGCTTGGCGTTCTTCGCCGTGTTGGTGATTCTGACCGTGGTTCTGCGTCGGCCCGTCGAGATCGCGCTGGTTGCCCTCACGCTGTTGCTCGCGGCGCTCTGGACGGCGGGTGCGGCGGCCTTGCTGGGACTGTCCTTCAACTTCGCCAACATTATCGCCCTGCCGCTGCTGTTCGGCCTGGGGGTCGCCAGCGCTATCCACTTCGTGCTGCGGCTGCGTGAGGAGGGGAATGGCGAGGCGGTGCTGCGCAGCTCCACCTCCTCGGGTGTGCTTTTCTCGGCTCTGACCACCATGGCGGCCTTCGGAAGCCTGGCCGTCTCCGGCCATCGCGGCATGGCCTCCATGGGGGAACTGCTGACCCTGGCCATAACGGCGACGCTGATCGCGACCCTGGTCGTGCTGCCGGCGATGATCGACCTCCTGGCGCCTCGGCGGAGGGCCGGGACATGACGGTGCTGATTACCGGGGCGAGCGGCCTTGTCGGGTCGGCCGTTACACGCAACCTTCAGGCCCACGGCCACAAGGTTCGGGCCCTCCTGCGCAGCGGGAGTCCCCGACTGAACCTCCGGAACCTGCCGGTTGAGACCGTGATCGGCGATCTGCGCGAGCCGAAGTCCCTGACGGCGGCCCTGCGGGGTTGCTCCGGCTTGATTCATGCGGCGGCCGACTACAGGCTCTGGACCCGCGATCCCTCGGAGCTCTATGCCACCAACGTGGAGGGTACCCGAACGCTGTTGCGACTGGCGGCTGACGCCGGTGTGGAGCGGATCGTCTACACCTCGAGCGTGGCCACCCTGCGGTTGACGGGCAGTGAGACGCCGGCGGACGAGACTTGCGAAGCGACGCTCTCGGACATGACCGGCGACTATAAGCGCAGCAAGTACCTGGCCGAACGGGTCGTTCTGGAACTGGTGCGCGACGAGGGTTTGCCCGCGATCATCGTCAGCCCCAGCTCGCCGATCGGCCCCGGTGACGTCAGGCCGACCCCCACCGGCCGGATCATTCTGGACGCCGCCCTGCGCCGTATGCCGGCCTATGTCGAAACCGGCCTCAACGTCGTTCACGTGGACGACGTCGCCGAGGGGCATCGCCTGGCGCTGGAGGATGGGAAACTCGGTGGAGTCTATATTTTAGGTGGAGAAAACAAGACTCTAAAGGAAATTCTTGATATCGTAGACGAGCAGATGGAGTGCCGTCAGCGCCGTCTCCGGCTGCCGCATCGCCTCGTCCTGCCCTTGGCCTACGGCGCCGAAGCCTGGGCGCGACGGTTCGGAGGGCGTCCCTTCGCCACGGTCGACGGTGTCAAGATGGCCAGCCAACCAATGTATTTTTCCTCCGCAAAGGCTGAGGCGACGCTGGGGTATCGACATCGCCCGGCGCGCGAGGCGATTGCCGATGCGCTTGCGTGGTTCAAAACACACGGTTATCTGCAGTGAGTGGAAGAGTCGTTTGTTTTGGCGCTCTCCGCGACCGGTCTTGCGGCGCGGCGAGGGCTACGGTCTGGACCGGATTGCCGGTCCCGGCGTTCGTTCGGGGGCTTCCGGCTATATCCCTACGATCGGCGGGGTGGACTGTCTTGCCAAGAAGGTTCATCTTCCCGGGCCGCAAGAGGTTGAAATCCCGTCGAATCGGGAGGTGACCCTCACGCGGCCGGGTTCGATCCTTTCAGGAATGGCCGACCTTCCGGGTTGGTCTGGCTTCGCCGATGGAGAGTTCTACGTGGCAGTTCCTTTGCGTCAGCACCTTGCCATTGGTTGGTACATCTTCAAACAGAAGCTCCGGGGCAACGAGCGCTACCCGCTCGTCCTCATGCTGGAGCCGCTGTTCCAGTGCAATCTGGCCTGCGCCGGCTGTGGCAAGATCGACTATCCGAAGCAGATTTTGCATCGCCGACTGTCAGTCGAGGACTGCCTAGCCTCGGTGGACGAGTGCGGCGCGCCCATGGTCGCCATTCCCGGCGGCGAGCCTCTGCTGCACAAGGAGATCGGTGAGATCGTCGCCGGCATCGTGAAGCGGCGCAAGTTCGTCTCCCTCTGCACGAACGCGCTGCTGCTCGAGAAGAAACTGCACCTCTTCAAGCCCTCGCCCTACCTCTTCTTCTCCGTTCACCTCGACGGCCTGAAGGAGGAGCACGACGCCTCCGTCTGTCAGGACGGCGTCTTCGACCGCGCGGTCAAGGCGATCAAGACGGCGCAGGAGAAGGGCTTCCAGGTCAACGTCAACGCCACGATCTTTGACGGTATGAAGCCGGAGCGGGTCGCGGCCTTCCTGGACTACACCCGCGACATGGGGGTGAACGGCGTCACCATCTCGCCGGGTTTCGCCTACGAGCGGGCGCCCGATACCGAGCACTTCCTGAGCCGGCGGAAAACCAAGCAGCTGTTCCGCGACATCCTGGCGCGCGGCAAGGGCAAGAAGTGGCAGCTCAGCCATTCCTCCCTGTACCTCGACTTCCTGACCGGCAACCAGGAGTACCGCTGCACGCCCTGGGGCATGCCGACCCGCAACATCTTCGGCTGGCAGAAGCCCTGCTACCTGCTGAACGAGGGCCACGCGCCGACTTTCAAGGCGCTGATGGAAGAGACCGACTGGGACAGCTACGGCACCGGTCGCTACGAAAAGTGCGCCGACTGCATGGCCCACTGCGGCTATGAGCCGACCGCCGCGATGGATGCGGTGAAGAACCCCTTCAAGGCCCTGAAGGTCGCCCTGCGCGGCCCGCGCACCGACGGCCCCATGGCCCCGGAGATCCCCTTGGATCAGCAGCGGCCGGCGGAATACGTCTTCGAGGATCTGGTCGCCGAAGCCATGACCAACTCGGACAAGCGCGCCGCCGAGGAGCGGGCTCGCTCAAAAGGCGAGGGGGCGAACCAGCAGGCGGCTCAGTGAAGCTCGCGCCGCGCTGCGTGCCCGCGCCAGATTGAGCAGGTCGGGCAGGGCGCCCGGGTTTCGTAGCAGACCGAGCAGCAGTTTGGTCATACGGGTCTGGCCGTTGCTCTCGTCGACAGCCGTGATCGCGAAGGCGGGTAAGCTGGCTTGCGCGTCGTCGAGGACCGCCCGGATCACCGCGAAAGGCAAACCGGCCTCGCCGGCGGTCTTGCCGACCAAGGCGCTCTCCAGATCGACGGCGACGGCGCCCGTGGTTTCGGCCAGTCGGCGTTTGGCGGCGGGTTCGGCGGCGACTTCGGTGGGCGTCGTGATCGCGCCGCCATGCAGGCTCAAGCCGAGCGACTCTGCCGTCTCGACGATCTGCTGTCTGAAGGTCGGATCGCAGGGGAAACCTTGACCCTGGGGCCCGAGGGCTTCTGTTGCGATCACAAGGTCGCCAGCCTTGAGGCCGTTCGTCAGTCCGCCGCAGTAGCCGAACGACAGCAGGTGGCTGGGTTGACCGCGCAGGAGATCTGGAATGCGGCGGGTCGCCGCTTCGAAGGTGCCGCCGCCGACCACGATCTGGGGGGCTTGCGGCCAGGAGCGGCTAGCGCTGCGGAGCAGATCGGCCTCTTCGGCGAGACCGGCGAGCGCCGCCAACGATACCTTGCTGCGTGTCACAGTCCTCCAGCGACGTCCCGACGCCGGTTACATCCCGACATCGATTTCGCCGGAGTTGCTGCGCTGTAGGTTGGCGTAGCGGGCCAGGGCCCAGAGCGGAAAGTAGGCCGCGTAGCCGTGGTACTTCAGATAGAAGACCTTGGGGAAGCCGGTGCCGGTCCAGAAGGGTTCCTCCCAGCGCTCGCCCTCGCGCGGGGCATCCACGAGATGCGCCACGCCCTTCTCCACCGTCGCACTGTCGACTTCGCCGGCGGCCATCAGGCCGAGCAGGGCCCAGGCCGTCTGCGAGGCCGTCGAGCCCTGGCTCGCGTCCTTTCGGTCGGCGTGATAGCTGTCCAGGCTCTCGCCCCAGCCGCCGTCGGGCAGCTGCTTCGACTTCAGCCACTCGACGGCCTTGGTCACCTCGGGCCGCGTCATGTCGAAGCCGATGGCGTTGAAGGCGCAGAGCACCGACCAGGTGCCGTAGATGTAGTTGGAGCCCCAGCGTCCGAACCAGGAGCCGTCGTCTTCCTGCTCGCGCAGCAGGTAGTCCACGCCCTTGGCGACGGCGGGGTGGTCCAGGCCATAGCCGAGCTGGCCGAGCATCGAAAGGCAGCGCGCGCTCACGTCCGCCGTCGGCGGATCCAGCAGGGCGCCATGATCGGCGAAGGGGATGTGGTTCAGATAGTAGTGGGTGTTGTCGGCATCGAAGGAGCCCCAGCCGCCGTTGGCCGACTGCATGCCCAGGATCCAGCGCGTCGCCCGCTCGATCGCCGGCTTGTAGCCCTCGGGGTCGGCCCGGTGCAGCGCCATAACCACCACGGCTGTGTCGTCGAGATCCGGGTAATGGGCGTTGTTGTATTGGAAGGCCCAGCCGGAGGGCTCCAGGTCGGGACGCTGAAGAGCCCAGTCGCCCTTCACCTCGGTCACCTCGCGCTCCAGCAGCCAGTCGGCCGCCTTGCGCAGGGCTTCGTCGCGACCTGGCAGCCCGGCTTCCTGCGCCGCATGCATCGCCAGGACCGTGTCCCAGATCGGCGAGACGCAGGGCTGGCAGTAGAGGGTATCGCCACGGTCGTGCAGCAGGTTCTTGATGGACTGCTTGGCGACCGCGAAGTTGGGATCTTCGTTGGCGTAGCCTAGCGCGTCCAGCATCATCACCGAGTTGGCCATGGCCGGAAAGATGGCGCCCAGGCCGTCTTCGCCGTTCAGCCGCTCCAGGGTCCAGTCGACGGCCTTGTCGATGGCCCGCTGACGCGCACCGGCCGGCATCAGCGGCTCAACCGTGCGCAGTACCCGGTCCAGGTTCACGAAGGCTGCGCCCAGTACGGTCCCGTCGACGTTCGCGATGTAGTGCCGCTCGTCCTCGGGCGCCGTGACGAAGAGTTCGCGAATGTGGACGCCGCGCGGATTGCGCGCCTGGGGCTTCAGGGCCATCAGGACAAGCAGCGGCACGATGACGGTGCGCGACCAGTAGGACACCTTGCTGAGGTGAAAGGGCGACCAACGCGGCAGGTGCATGATTTCCACCGGCATGACCGGGACGGCCCGCCAGGGCACCTGACCGAAGAGCGCCAGGGCGATCCGTGTGAAGACGTTGGCCTTGGCCGCGCCACCGGCCTCCAGGATGCGCTGCCGCGCGGCTGCCATGTGGGGCGCGTCGATGTCTTCGCCCGTCAACTTCAGCGCGTAGTAGGCCTTGACGGTCGCCGAGATGTTCATCTCGCCGCCGTGGAACAGCGGCCAGCTTCCGTCCGGATTCTGAATTTCGCGAAGATGCTTGGCGATCTTCACCTCTTCGGCCGGATCGATCTCGTCCAGATAGTGCTGGAGGAAGATGTATTCCGCCGGAATCGTGGCGTCGGGCTCCAGCTCGTAGAGCCAGTGGCCGTCGAAGTGCTGGCGTCCGAGCAGTCCGTCGCGCACTTCCGCAACCGTTGAATCCACACGGTCCAACGAAGGCCTGTCGTCGAACGCCGGCATTGCCATGCTAAAGGAACCTTCCCCTACATCACTGCCCGAGCCGCTCCAGCCTGCCTGAGACAGACGGTTGGAACGCCATCGAGACCACACAAGCCTTCGGTCGAGCCAGCGCAACCTTGATGAGAGAGTCGGCCCCGACTCCGACTCTGTTGCGCCGCAACACAAAGAACCCGGAATATGCCTTCTCGTAGGCGCGAAAACAACCTTTCATCCCAATCCCTTAGTGATCTCCCTCAGGGGTCACAGGAGACCGTAGCGCAGGGCGATCCAGAGCTTGCGGCCTTTCGAGAGCTTTACGGAGGCGCCGTCGATCCGCCAGCCGGCCGCCTGCATGCGCAGCAACTGTTGCCAATAGACTTCCATCATCACGATGGCCGTCTTCGGTTTGCGCCGGCAGCGGCGAATCAAGGCACGGCTGCGCGCGAAACGGGCCAGGGCCAGGTCCGCCAGGCTGTTGCAGACTTGGGGCAGGGCCGGATGCGCCAGAACAGCGCCGGCGTCGCGGGACTCGATCCCGGCTTCGTGCAGAAGATTCTCCGGTAGGTAGAGGCGGCCGCGTTCCGCATCTTCCGCGCGGTCGCGCAGGATGTTGGTGAGCTGCAGCGCTTCGCCCAGGGTGACCGCCAACTCCTGCGCATTGGCGTCGCGCTCGTCCAGCACCTCGAGGGTCAGAACGCCTACGGCGCCTGCGACGCGGCGGCAGTAGAGCTCCAGGGTCGGCCAGTCGGGACCTTGCAGGGAGTCCAGCAGGTCCATCTCCATGCCGTCGATCAAGGCCAGGAATTCGCTCTGGGACAAGGCGAAGCGGCGAATCGGATCGACCAGAGTCAGGGCGATCGGATGCGTCACCGGCTCTTGCGCATAGAGGCGCCCGATCTCGTCTCGCCAGGTGGCAAGTGCGGCGCGGCGGTCCTCCAGCGGACCGGGTTCGTCGGCGATATCGTCGATCTCGCGGCAGAAGGCATAGACCGCGAACATGGCGCGCCGGCGGGGTGCGGAGAGAAGTTTCAGCCCCCAGACGAAGGAGGTTCCGGCGGCCGCCACACGCTCCCGGACCCAGGCTTCGGCCTGATCGCTCGGCATGGCCGGTGCCTTGAAACGGGCACCGAAGTCTATAACGGGCTGGGGGGCAGCGTGGTCTGTGGTCATCAGGGCGGTCATGAGGGCGGAATCCGGTAAAGGCGGGCAATCTGGCGAAAGGGAGCGTTCGGTTCAACGGGGATCGGTCGGATCTTGGCGCACCGCTGCGCCTTGTCCCGGAACGGCTGCCTGGACACGCCCCTTCCAGCTGCCGCCGCGACCGCCGTAGTACCGCCGGGCGGAGTCGAGAGTCATCCCGGTATAGAGACCCGCAGCCAAAGGGAGAAGCAGCGCGAGCCAGAGGGGTTGGCGATACTGGCGAAGTGTCGGCAGCAAGGCCAGCGTCATCGCCAGCCAGGCGGCCAGCGCCGCTAGCGCAGCCGGCATCACGCCATGCAGGGGCCAGGTCAGGGCGATGATCGGCGGCACGAGGTAGATCAGCAGCATCCCGATCAGCGTTCCGGCCAGCAGCCAGGGCGAATGGAGAAGCTGGGTGTAGGCGCTGCGTGCGACCATGCGCCAGATTTCGCCAAGGCTTTCGTAGGCCCGCGCCGAGCGGGCATGGCCGCTGGTGCCCAGCCAGATCCGCCCGGCCCGGCCCAGCGCGTCGGCCGGCCGGCCGCGCTGCTTGATCGCCAGGCCGATGGCGCAGTCGTCGATGATTCGGTCGCGCACGGCCGCCAGTCCGCCAGCGCGCGAGAAGGCGTCGCGGCGCAGCAGAAGACAGCCGCCGGCCGCCGCTGCCGTGCGTGCCGTCGGATCGTTGACCCAGCGGAAGGGATAGAGCTTGGCGAAGAAGAAGACGAAAGCCGGGATCAGCAGCCGGTCCCAGAAGGACCAGCAGGCCAACTCGACCATCTGTGAGGTCAAGTCCAGATCCTCGTTCTCGGCCTTGGCGACCAGACAGCGCAGGTTGTCCGCATCGTGAAGGATGTCGGCGTCCGTGAACCAGAGATACTTGGCGTCCGGCAGGAGGCGTTCGGCCTCTCCCTGGGCCGCGTTGAGCGCCCAGAGCTTGCCCGTCCAGTCCTCGGGCAGCGGCGGCGGTGCGATCACGTGCAGGCGGTCTTCGGCTTGCAGATCGACGGCCAGTTTGCGGGCCAGATCGCCGGTGCCGTCGTCACTGGCATCGTCGGCGAGAACGATTTGGAAGGCGCCGGCGTAGTCCTGGGTCAGAACGCTCCGCAGGCTCTGCGGCAGGACATCGGCTTCATTGCGCGCCGGAATACAGACGGCGACGGCGGGCCAGGCCCGCTCCCGCTGTGCCTCGGGCGGGCAGACGAAGCGCTCCCGCCCGCGCCAGAAGCCGCCCCGGAACAGCAGCAGGACGATCCAGATCGACAAGGAACCTGCGGCGAGGCCCGTCAGTAGAGCACCCATCAGCCGGCGGCTCGGTCCGACAGAAGTTGCAGGATCAGGTCGGCCGCCGTCTGGCCCGAGGTGACGGCGCCCTCGATGGTCGCCGGTAACCCCGTGTCCGTGTAGTCGCCAGCCAGCAGCAGGTTCACGGGGCCGGCGGAGGGCTTGGGGCGCAGACGTAGGTTGGCCGGCGTCTGGCTGAAGGTCGCCCGCTTTTCCTTCACGATTCGAATTGGGAGCTGCGGCTCCGGCGGCAGGGCGAGCGCCCTGGCGACGTCGGGCCAGAGCCGTGCCGCCAGCTCCTCGGCCGGGCGATCCGTCCAGCGGTCGGCCGCGCTGACGGTGACGGAGGCAAGGCCGGGGCGCAGGAAGATCCACTCCGCGACGCCGCCCACAAGTCCCAGGATCCCAGCTCCCTCGGGAAGCTTCGCGGTTTCGGGCACGGCGATATGGGCATTGACGATGGGGTCGCTGCCCTGGGGCAGCGGCACCTCGGGCAACAGATCCGCTGTCACGGGCGGCGGAGTGGCCAGGATGACCCGCTCGCCTGCCGCCAGCTCGACGCGCTCCGCGCCGAAGTCGAGCGCTGCGACGCCCTGGTCGTTCCGCTCCAGCCCACGCAGGCGCAGGCCATGGCGTAGGTGACAGCCTCGGGCCTCGAGGGTCCGCAAGGCCGGTTCGACCAGGCTGTCGTCCAGACTATCGCGCGCGATCAGCGGCTTGCAGTGGGCCGCGCCCTTGAGGAAGGTCTCGGCCAGGACGGTCCAGAGCAGCCGCGCGGAGGCACGTTCCGGCGCGGCGTTCAGCACGGCTACGGTCAAGGGGCGCCAGAAGCGGGTATCCGCCGGCTCGGCCCGTCCGACGGCCTCGGCCACGGTGCCGTCGGCGCCAGCCAGGCGCAGATTCACCGCTTTCAGAAAGTCCACCGCCCGGGTGCCGGGAATGCGTTTCGAGGGCTGAAAGACCCACCAGGCGATGGGACCTTGGCTGGGCTCCAGCCGCCAGGTCTCCCCGCTGGCCAGGTCCAGGAAGGGCAGGGGCCCCTCCGTCGGCGCGATCAGACGGTCGCGGGCGCCGATCTCCTCCAGGTAGGCGAGGGCCGCGCGGTTGGCCGAGAGCAGCAGGTGATTGCCGTTGTCGATCGTGCGTCCGATCACGGGGTCGTGGTAACTGCGGCAGCGGCCGCCGGCGCGGGGCGCGGCCTCGTAGAGCGTCACCGGAACGCCGGCGCCGCTCAGACGCACGGCGGCGGCCAGCCCGGCCAACCCGGCGCCCACGATGTGAACCCTGGCTGCGTCTCGTGTCATGGCGCGTGGCGGCTCTCGCCGGCCGGGGTTGGGCGATGACCGCCGGGCAGACGCCGACGCAGCAGTTCGCGGGCCGCACCGACGGCGGCCTGCCCCGCTAGGGCCGGACGGCTCAGTTCGACCCGCAGGGCCACCGGATCCTGCCGCCGGAGACGCGCGGAAAGCTTCCAGGCCAGTCGGGTAATGGCTGCAGATTCAAGGGCTAGACGTGTGTCTTTCAAGTTTGGCGCCAGCTCGTCCGCGCGGCGCAGCAGGGCCTCCGTCGCCTCCAGACAGCGGTTGAGCACCCGCCGCAGGCCCGGTGTCGCCGCCGTTGCGGTCAGGTCGTCCAGGGAGGCGCCTTCCTCGGCCAGCCAGTCGGCCGGCAGGTAGACGCGATCCATCTGACGGTAGTCCTTCGCACAGTCCTGCAGGTGGTTGAGCACCTGCAGGGCGGAGCAGAGGGCGTCGCTCGCCGGCCAGCCGTCGCGGTCCTCGCCATGCAGATCCAGCAGATAGCGGCCGACCGGATTGGCCGAGACCTCGCAGTAGCTCATGAGGTCGGCCCAATCGGCGGTGCGCGGCTTGACCGCGTCGCGCGAGAAGGCCTCCAGCAGGTCGAGGCCGTGACGGATCGGCACGTCGGTCTCGGCCAGGCTGAGGCGCAGCCGCTCGGCCTTGGCGACCTTACCCTCCGGCGGCGTCTCGCCCTTCAGGGTCGTGCCGAAGGCGGCCAGCCGGCGCAGCTTGTCCTCCGGCGCCAGGGCCGGGTTGTCGGCGATGTCGTCGGCGGCGCGGGCGAAGGCGTAGAAGGTCGCCACGTGCGGACGCAGCCGGCGTGCGATCAGGATCGACCCGACGGGAAAGTTCTCTCCATCGGAGCCCTTGCCCGAGGGCGTTTCGACGGTGGAGGTCGCGTCGGCGGCGTTTTTAGCGGAAGACTCGGCAGTCATGATCCGCAGACTAGAGCGCTATCATCGTCCACGGAAGCGGGTTCGCGCCGGCCTGTGACGCGGGTCACGAGTCGGCCCACGAGCCGGATCGCGCACCGGCGGTGGACTTTCCCTGGCGGCTGCGCGAGAGATGAGGGCCGTCGCCACGTTCGTTCTGGAGATCCGATCATTTCCGCTGACCCTGCCCGCATCGAGAGCCTGCCCGTGACCGGCGGTGCCGGTCTGCCCTCTCTTCGTCTGCTGGTGACCGAAGGCTGGGACGGCTACGCCCTGCTGGACAGCGGGGCCGGTCGCAAGCTGGAGCGTTTCGGTCGCTACCGGGTCGACCGGCCGGAACCGCAGGCCATGTGGACCCGCCGCCTGCCGGAGAAGGACTGGGCCTCCGCCGACGCCGTCTTCGTCGGCGACAGCGAGGAGGGGGACGGCCGCTGGCGTTTCAAGGATACGCAGTTGGAAAGCTGGAACAGCGGCTACGGCGGGGTCGCCTTCCACGGCCGTTTCACGCCCTTCCGCCATGTCGGCTTCTTCCCGGAACAGGCACCCCATTGGGACTGGATGTTGGAGCGTCTCAGCGCGCGGGGGCAAGGAGCCTCCGCGCCGCCGCGCCTGCTCAACCTCTTCGGCTACACCGGCGTCGCCTCGCTGCTGGCGGCGGCGGCCGGTGCTGAGGTGACCCATGTCGACGCTTCCAAGAAGGCCATCGGCTTCGCGCGGGAAAACCAGGCTCTGGCCGGGCTGGAGGAGCGGCCGATCCGCTGGATCTGCGACGACGCGCTCAAGTTCGCGGCGCGCGAGGGCCGGCGCGGGCGGCACTACGACGGCATCCTAGTCGACCCGCCCAAGTTCGGACGCGGTCCGAAAAACGAGACCTGGCAGCTCTTCGAGAACCTGCCGGAGATGCTGCAGCTCTGTCGGGATATCCTGGCGCCCGAGCGCTCCTTCTTGATTCTGACCGCCTATGCGGTACGCGCCTCTTTCCTCTCGCTGTATGAACTCTGCGCCGAGACCTTTCCCGAGGCCGCCTTGCAGTCGGGCGAGCTGGCGCTCCGCGAGCAGGGCGGCGGGCGCCTGCTATCCACCTCTCTCTTCACGCGGGTGAGCCGTGACTAGAGCTATCGAAGCCCGGCTGGTCACCAGCCCCGCCAATCCCGAGATCAAGCGGATCCGGGGACTGGCGCTGCGCAAGAAGCGGGAGGAGGAGAAGCTCTTCGTCGCGGAGGGCCTGCGCCACGTGACGGAGGCGTTGGAGGCCGGCTGGCCCCTGGAAACGCTGGTCTACCAGGCGGAGGCGGCGCAGCGCCCGAAGCTGGCCGAGGCGCTGGCGGCGACCGGGGCGGCCGGCGGGCTTTGCCTGGAGGTGACCGAGGCGGTGCTGGCGAAGATGACCAAGCGGGACAATCCGCAGATGGTCGTCGGCGTCCTGCGCCAGCGTTGGCAGGCGCTGGAGAACCTGCGGCCCGGCAAGCTCTGGATCGCGCTGGAGACGGTGCGCGACCCCGGCAACCTCGGCACGATCCTGCGCACCGCTGACGCCGTGGCCGCCGACGGCGTGATCCTGATCGGGGAGACCTGCGACCCCTACAGCCCGGAGGCCGTGCGCGCCTCCATGGGGTCCATCGTTCGGGTGCCACTGGTGCGGGCGACCCTGGATCAGTTTCTGGCCTGGCGCGCCGGCTGGCCCGGCCTAGTGGTCGGCACCCATCTCTCGGGTCAGGCCGACTATCGCGAGGTCTCCTACGCCGCGCCGGTCCTGCTGCTCATGGGCAACGAGCAGGCGGGCCTGACCGAGGTCGCGGCGGCGGCCTGCGACCGTCTGGTGCGCATCCCCATGGCCGGGGGCGCGGACTCCCTCAACCTCTCGGTCGCCACCGCCGTGATGCTGTTCGAGATCGCGCGGGACCGGCTGCGGCTTGTGCCGTGACCGGCGCGCCGGACAGGCCGGTTCTCGCCGCGCTTGCCGTCGCCGTCCGGGGGCCTTCGGTCGTGCTCATCAAACGGCGCAACCCGCCGGACGCCGGTCTCTGGGGCTTTCCCGGAGGCAAGGTGGATCTGGGCGAGACGCTCGCCGCCGCCGCCGAGCGGGAGCTGCGCGAGGAAACGGGGATCGAGGCCGAGGCCCTGGAGAGCTTCGGCGCGCTCGACATCATCGGACAGAGCGGCGAGGGGCGCCTGACCCATCACTTCGTTCTGGTGCCGGTCCTCTGCCGCTACATCGGGGGCGAACCCCGCGCAGCCGATGACGCGCTGGAGGCCGAGTGGTTCGAGATCGCGGCGCTCGATCCCGCTGTGCTGCCCATGAGCAAGGATGTAGTGCCGGTCGCCCGGGAGGGGGCTCGCCGTCTGGCGCGCTTCGGCTGATGCCGGCGCGGCGGAGGAGTGCGGTCACCCAGACGTTGAGAATGAATCGCAACATGGTTACAGTCCCGCCTTCGGTTTTATCCGACGACGATCCCGTCCGACCCGTCGAGAGGCGGACCGCTGGAAAGGCCGCAGCGTGAAGCCCGATCCCTGGGTGCTCGAAATCTACCTTACCCACCGCTCCGCACTCGTGGACTACGCCGTCCCCATCGTGGGCTGCCGCGCAAGGGCCGAGGACGTGGTCCAGGACGCCTTCCTCCGCTACAGCGCTCAGCAGGCGGTCGGGATGGCGGATGGGACGTCGGATGGGACGTCGGATTCGGGACAGGCCATCGCCCACCCTGTCTCTTACCTCTACCGCATTGTCCGCAACCTGGCGCTCGACGGGCTGCGCCGCTCCGCGGTTTCCGGCGAGGCGGCGGACGAGGCGGCGCTCGCACGTCTGCCCACTGCCACGGCGACACCGGAACAGACGACGCTGGACCGCGACCGGCTGCGTCTGCTCGCCGAAGCCCTCACGGAACTGCCCGAGCGGACGCGCATTGCCTTCGACATGCACCGGATCGAGGGCCGGAGCCTTCAGGATGTGGCCGACCGTCTCGGCGTTTCCGTCGTCCGCGCGCATCAGCTCGTGAAGGATGCGCTGCGTCACGCCTCGCTCAGGCTGGACGACGAGGATCGTGATGCTCCCTCGCTGCCCCGCAAGCCGGCGCGCGGCGACCGCTGAAATTGCCGGGTGGTCAAACGTCTTATCAAGTATGACGCCCTATGCGACAAACGCCGCCTTGGGTTTTCTCAATCGGATGCGAAGTCAGCCATGACCGGCCGCGACGCCGAACAGGACCCGATCCGCGAAGCGGCCCTAGATTGGCTGCTCGTGATCGAGGCCGCGCCGGACGATTCCGCTCTGCGTGCGGCCGCGCTTGCCTGGCGGCAGGAAGACCCTGCGCATGAGACGGCCTGGCGGAGCGTCACGCGGGCCTGGAGACTCGCCGGGAACCTGTCGCCCGACTATGCCGAACGAACGTTGAGAGCGCGGCCGTCCAAACCGTCGCCCGACTCTAGCCTTCGTCCCCCAGCATCGGGACGCCGACCCGTCTCGCCTCTGCGCCGCGTCGCGCTCGCTGCGACGGGGGCTGCCGTGGCAGCCTGTCTGGCGGTCTTCGCGCTGGAGCCGCTGCGTCTGTCCATCGAGGCCGACTACACCACCGGCGTCGGCGAGACGCGCAGGATCGTCCTGAACGACGGCAGCGCGGTGTATCTCGATGCCGAGACTGCGGTCGCGGTCGACTATGGCCCGGCGGGGCGGAGCGTGAGACTGCTGTCGGGCCAGGCTTTCTTCGAGGTGGCGAGCGCCCCCGAACGGCCCTTCACAGTGCCGGCCGACGGCCTGTCCGTGACCGTGACGGGAACTAGCTTCGCCGTTGGCCGAGGCGCCGCCGAGACGTCCGTCGCGGTGCAGTCGGGAACCGTGGAGGTGGCATTGAACGCTCCTGACGGCGAGCCAGCCCGGCTAGCGCGCGGCGACCGCCTGAGCCTGACGCGGGAGAGCGGCGATGTCGCGATGAGCCGGGTGGATCCGGACGAGGTGGCCTCCTGGCGGAGTGGCCGGCTCTCGGTGGACGGCATGCTTCTGGCCGATCTGGTCGAGGCCCTGGACCGCTATCATCGCGGCGTCATCTGGCTCAGAGACGCGGAGCTTGCGTCTCGGCGGGTCACGGGCGTGTTCAACCTGCAGGATCCGGTTGGCGCACTGACGGCCGCCGCCGAGACGCAGGACGCGGAGGTTACGGTCGTTACGCCTTACCTAGTGATCGTCACGACCCGCTAGAACAGAATTGCAGCGCGCGAGCCGGCGTGGCGAAATCCCGGCGTCGATTAGCGTTTGCCCGACCTGTCGAAACCGACTACTCATGTTGAGACAAATCGATTGAACAACAGCGTCGTAACTCCCGCTAGCCGCCGCCCGCCGGATTCGACCTAGTCTTGAACGGGCGGGATGGTGCGACCACCGAAGCTTCGGGACCTTCGAGCGGATCGCTTCGCCTCGCAGCGCGGCGACCTGGAGCGTCTGGCGCAGGGCATGACGGGCTGCCGGTCGGTTGCGGAGGATATCGTTCAAGAGAGTTGGCTGCGTCTTCAGCGGACCGGTTATACGGATGAAGACGCGCCGTCGGTGCTGCCGCGCATCGTCAGAAACCTCGTCTACGACTGGCTGAGACGTCGGCGTCGGGAGCGCCGGGCCTTCGAGGATATCCGTCTCGACAGGGTCGCGCCCGACGTGGAGACGGTGGCCATCAACCGCGAGGAGCTCTCGCTGGCGCGGGATGCGATAGACGCCTTGCCGGACCGTACCCGGCGTGCCTTCCTGATGAGCCGCATCGAGGGGATGACCTATGCGGAGATCGGCCGCCAACTGGGCATATCGGCGCCCAGGGCCCATCAGTTGGTGCACCAGGCGCTCAGCCGCATAGCGCTGCACCTCGATCGCTGAAACTGTGCGAAGAAGGCCGCGGAGGCCTGAATGCGCATCGGGTGTTTTCTGTTCGGAGGCGGTTTTGGCGTCGCCAAGTCCCAATCGACAAGAGCTGATCGAAGAGGCCGCAGCGATCTTCCTGCGCATCCGCGAGGCGCCCGGTGACCCGGACGCCCTCGCGCGTAAGCAGGCGTTTCTGGCCCGGGGACCGGAGGCTCGCTCGGCCTACGACGTCGTGACACGCGCCTGGTCGGCCTCGTCGCCGCCGCAACGCCGACGGACGCCGAAGCGGCTGGCCGCAGCCGCCGTCGCGGCCACAGCTGCCGTCTTCGTCGGCGTCTTCCTCTATCCCGAGGCCGCGCTGCGGTGGGGCGCCGACCATGCCACGGGTAAGAGGCCGGAGACGGTCGAGCTGTCGTCGGGCGATGTCGCGTATCTCGATGCCGGCAGCGCGCTTGCCGAGCGGATCGACGACAGGCGCCGCCGTGTGGAGTTGCTCGCAGGGACGGCCTTCTTCGAAGTCGCATCGGACAGCCGCCCGTTCGAGGTGACGGCGGGCGCGATCACCGCCCGTGCGCTGGGGACCGCCTTCGAAGTGTCGGAAGGCGTGAAGGGGGTCGCGGTCTCCGTCGCGGAGGGCAGGGTGCAGGTCGAAACCGAGGGCGCTTCCTGGCGGGTCTCGGCCGGCGAACGGCTGAGGAGCGTTGGCGGAAACGTGACCGTCGTTCCAGTCCGCCCGCGCGATGTCGCGTCCTGGCGCCGCGACCGCCTTGCCGTCGATGGCGCCCAACTGCGGGAGGTGACCCAGCTTCTGGACCGGCGCGTTGCCGGCCGCATCGTCTTCCTGGACGAGGGGCTGGGCGATACGCGCATCGTCGGGAGCTACGACCTGAGCGACCCGATGTCCGCGCTCCGCTCGGCGGCGGCGCCGGCGGACGCGACCGTGATCGACGGCTCTCCGCTTCTCATCCTGATTACGCCGAAAGACTGATTGCCCCGAAAGAAGATTCTTTCGCGACGCCCCTTAACGAACGGGGTCCTGCGTCGTTGTTGACTGGAAAGCGCGCGACGACGCGCCGGAACGGCAACGAGGACCCGGATCATGAAGACCACCATCAGCCTGTGCGCTGTCCTGGCGATGGCCATGGCGATGACCGCGATGCCGAGTCCCGGTTTCGGTCAGGAGGCGGCACGCCTTATCGACATTCCGGCGCAGCCGCTCGCCGCTGCGCTGACGGAACTGTCGGAAGAGACGGGCTTGCAGGTCACGGCGCCGTCCGTGCTCATCGACGGTCAAAGTGGCGCCGCCGTCTCGGGCGAGCTGACGCCTCTCCAGGCGCTGTCGCAGCTTCTTCAGGGTACCGGGCTGGCGGTAGAGGATCTCGGGGCCGACGGCGTCGTGATCGTGGCAGGCGCGGAAGGTCGAAGCGACGAGGGGCCGCTGGTTCTCGATACGCTCTCCGTCACGGGATTGAGAGACAGAACGGCCCAGGTCGGTATCTTCGGCGAGCAGAATCAGCTCGACATCCCCTACAGCGTCCAAAGCTTCAGCGAAGAGCAGATCGAACTGGTTCAGCCGAAGTCAGTCATTGACGTACTTGAACTGGACCCTTCGGTCAGACCGACCGTAACGAGTTTCGCGATAGGCGAGAACTACATCATCCGCGGTCAAAATCTCTTCACAAGCGAGTCGCTCGTCGATGGGCTTCCGGGGATGGTGCCGGTACGAAGAAATAGCACGGCAGCCTATGACCGCGTGGAGCTGTTCAAGGGGCCCAGCAGCCTTCTCAACGGAGCTCCGGTCAACGGCAACAGTGCCGGACTCGTCAACTATATTCCCAGAAAAGCGCAAGAGGTAAGCTTCACGCGCGCTGGCGTCGACTATGAATCCGTTTCGCTGTTTGGCACGAGTGTCGACACCAACCATATGTTCGAAAACATCGCTATCCGCGGCTTCGCCACGGTCAGAGGCGGACAACCCGGATTCGACGAGACGGACTTTTCCGAGACCGTCATAGGAGGATCGATCGGATACTTCGGAGATACCGTCCAGGCGGATCTGAATTTGCTTTACCAGGAGCAGGATCTCACAGGCGTAAATCCGATCATCTTTCCAAGAAACTCGTTTCTTCTCGACCCACCTGACAGAAACGAGAACGTCTTTGACGACGATCTCACCTTCGAACACCGGGTTTTTACCGCGATCGGAGGCGTCCAGTACCAACCTGCCGACTTCGTCAATCTCTATGCAAAAGGCGGCTTTTTGAAAGGCAGGGATGAGCAGTTAGGTGGACTGTTCTTCATAGAAAACGACAATGGTGACGGCACGGCCGAGCCACTTCTCGACTTTGCCGACACGCAGAACTTTGCGCTTCAGTCGGGCGCGGACATCGACTTCACAACAGGGCCGGTGAACCACACCTTCGTCATTCGTGGCGACTACTTCAACGGTTCACGCGACTTTGGCGGGGGGCCAATCGCAAGCTTTCCATCCAACTTGTATGACCCTGTGCCGACAAACATCGTCAGTCCCGGATTTGGTTCGGAAACGGACTTCAACGATCAGAGGTTTTGGGGCGTTTCCTTTTCCGACCGTTTGAGTGTTTTCGACGACCGCCTCACGGTCACTCTTGGCGCAAGGTATCAAAGATACAATCTCTCTTCGTCCTTCAACGGTACGATAAAGGCGGATGAGCTGTCGCCTGCGGCATCCGCCGTTCTCAGGATTCATGAAACCTGGTCCGTTTACGCATCCTATATCGAAGGGCTGGGGTCGCCGTCCTCTGCGACGAGTCTGGCGGCGAACTTTCCGGCGGCCTTGGCTCCACCGGTAACCGAGCAGATCGAAGTGGGCACGAAGTACCGTGGAGAGCGGTTCGATGTGTCTCTCGCTGTTTTTCAAACCACGGTTCCCAACCGGTTTCTCGATCCCGTCACCAACGTCGACGACTACAATGGAGAGAACCGGTATCGCGGTGTCGAGGTGATCGTCGACGCGCGCCCCATCGACCCGCTTCGCGTCAACGCCGGCGTTCTCTTCCTAGATGCGGAGCAGCTGGAGACGGCGGGAGGGCTTCAGGACGGCTTGCGTCCTCAGGCCTCCCCGAGCTGGTCGGCAAGTCTTTTTACGTCGTACGACGTCACCGACTTTGCGACGGCCTTCGGGCGCATGATCTACACGGGCAGTTCGTTCGTCGATGCGCGTGAGATCTACGAGGTCGATGCAAACGTTCGGTTCGACCTCGGAACAACCTTCGACCTCGAATTCGACGACCGCGTGGTTTCGATGACCGCGGCAGTGGAGAACGTCGCCGATACCGACGACTGGATCATCGGTCGTAATTTTGTAAGCCAGCATCGGCCGAGGACCTTCAAGCTCTCGCTATCGACGGAGTTCTAGGGCGATGCAGACTGGTGGTTTCTTTTGGCAAGCGAAGGCGAGCCGCCGCCCCGATGCGTCGTTTCGGAAAGCCGATGGCCAGCCGCGCGTCTGGATGTCCAAGGGCAGGCAGGAGGCGCAGCGAGCCAGGGCCAGGGGAGATGTGGGATCTCCGGCCAAGCGGCTTGAGGCTTTCGAAGCCATCGCCCGGAAAAAAGTTGACGCCATGCCCTTAAACTTCCGCGGCGCCATTCGTCCTAAGCCCGAAGATGCGAGTGCGACTGGGTCGCAGTCGCGCTGTATCGCTTCGGAGGGGGACGGTCATGGGGGCGGCAGGAACAGGGGCAGACGGCCTGGAACGCAAGAGCGTCGGTGGGGCGTCCGGTGCCTCTCCGTGGTGGCGTGCCTTGCTTGCGACGGTCGCCGCCGTGGGGCTCTGCGCTTCGGGCGCCTTGGACCCTGCGGTGGCCGGAGATTGGCAGGATCGCCTGCGGGCGCTGGAGCGCGGCGCGCCGACCCAGACCGAACTCGAGGGGTTCCATCGACAGCTCGCCCGGGCGACGCAGGAAGCGCAGGCTGCGGAACAACGCGACTTCGATATCCCGCCGCAAGCGCTTGCCTCCGCGCTGAGACTCTTCGGCCGGCAATCCGGCCTTCAGGTCGCGGCCGACAGCGGTTTGCTTGCCGGGCTTCAGGCGCCGGGACTGCAGGGCCGCTATCTGCCGGAGGAGGCCTTGCGGCGCCTGCTGCTGGACACGGGCGTCACCTTTCGGTTCTCCGGAGATGACACCGTGACGTTGGAGCCAGTCGTTGCGCGGCAGAATGACGGGACACTGCGATTGGGACCTGTGATGGTCGAGGGCGAACTGGACCCGCTGGCTCCGCCGGCGACCGGAACCATCGGCTCGCCGCCGCCGGCCTTTCCCGGCGGACAGGTGGCGACGGGGCAGCAACTCGGTCTGCTGGGCAATCGCGACAGGTTGGAAACGCCGCTGAGTACGACCAGCGTAACTGCAGATCTCATCCAGAACCAGCAGGCGACCGACAGTTATCAGGTCATCCAGAGCCTTCCTTCGCTTCAATCTTACACCTCACCGAACCAGGGCGTGACGTTTATCCAGTCCCGCGGTGTTGAGGTATCTAGTAGCGCAATCGGGTTCGATGGGATCACGAACCTTTTCTCTGACACGCAGCCCTCGCTTGTTGGCATCGAACGAATTGAATCTCTGAGAGGTCCGACGGCCCTTTTCTCAGGTTTATCGTCTCCGTTTCTTTCGGTGGCGGGAGGCGTCGTTAACTTCGTTCCAAAGCGCGCGACCACAGAAGATGTCACCTCGGTGACGGCTGGCTACCAGTCTGACGCTATCGGTTATGGGCAGTTCGACTTCGGTCGTCGCTTTGGCAAGGAAAACGAGTTGGGCCTACGCCTCGGCGGAGAGTACTTAGGCGGCGACACTCAAGCCGATTTCAACGAGCGGCGCCAACGCGGGGTCGCGCTCGCTCTGGACTACAATAAGGATGCGCTCCGCGCCGTTTTGGATCTGCGATACAACGAAGTTGAGCAAGACGGGCCAACGCGGGAGTTTTCCAGTGTGGCCGGTCCGACGATCCCGACGAACTTCGATGCGGATACGAACAACAATCAGCCCTGGGCTTTCTTGGATCAAGATACGCTGCTCGGCGCCCTGCGCGTCGAATACGATCTCTTGAGCGAAACGACCGCTTTTGCCGTGGCCAGCGGCGCTATCCATAACCGGTCCAGCTCGACGGGAGTCGCGAGCAGCCTTCAACCGAACGGGGATTTCACGACAAATGTCATTAGCTTCCGAGATGATGGCAATCTGAACGGCAATCTCGAAGGCGGCCTTCGCTCGAGATTCACCACCGGCCCAGTGAGCCACACTATGGTGGCGGCTGTGAATTACGGGGTCTTCGAAGAAAGGTTCGCTCTCGCTGGATTCGATCCAGCTCAGGCGTTCCAGAACAACATCTTCGATCCAATCGTCGTTCCCGATCCGGACATCCAGGTCGACAAGGCCGTCGGGCCGACGCTCGAAGTTGAGCTATTCGGTATAACACTCGCCGATACGTTTGGTTTCTTCAATGATCGGCTTCAAGTCACTGCGGGTGTTCGATACCAGGACATAAAGATCGAAAATTTCAGCGCCATTACGGGCGACCGGACCTCTCTATCCGAGGGCAGTCGATACTCTCCCGGCGTCGGCGTTCTTTTCCGGGTAAATGACGGTCTCTCCGTTTATGCCAATTATCTGGAGGGACTGAGCAGTGGTGGCACCGCGCCTCTGACGGCGGCCAACCCAGGCGAACAGCTCGGACCGATCGTCTCGGACTCCATCGAAGTCGGCGCCAAGTTCAATATCGGGACGATCGGCGTCGATGCCGCGCTGTTCCAGATCCGGGACACCACGAGCGGCGTCGACCAGAACACCAATATCTTCGGCGAGGTCGGCGAAAATCGCATTCGAGGATTGGAGGTTACGGCTTTCGGTGAGATTGTCGGCGACTTACGTCTCTTGGGCGGTGCAACCTTCTACGACTCCGAAATCACGGAGTCCGGTAATCCTGAAAACGTCGGGCAGGACGGGCCGGGCATACCCGACTACGTGCTGGCGCTCGGTCTCGAGTACGACGTTCCTAAGCTCCACGGCCTGACCCTGACCGGCGGGGTCAGGCATCAGGGCGAGGCCAAGGTGGCCCTTGGAAACGACGTCGAGATTCCGGCCTGGACTACGGTCGACCTTGGGGCACGCTACAGCTTCGACAGATACACGGCGCGGTTCGGTGTCGAGAACCTGTTCGACGAAACCTATTTCAACGGAAGGCCTTTTGGGGGACTGGTGCTTGGCCTCCCGAGAACGTTCCTGGCGTCAGTCAGCGCAGACTTCTGACTCGCCACTTGATGCAACGCCCCCGGCTTTTTGTGGCGAGGTCGAAGGGTTTGGTTTGGAGACGCAAGATGGGTCTGGCCTGGATGGCCACAGCACAGATAGACGTCGGTGCGTTCTGGCAGCGCGCACTCCCGATCCTGCTGCGCGTCGTAGCTGGCGTTCTCGGCAGCTATCTTCTGGCCGCCGGCGTTTCGGCGCTAGCGGCGGAGGCTTTGGCGCGGGTCCTGCCGCCGAGCGAGGCGGTGGTGCTGATGGCGATGTTGGCCTTTCTCATCTACCTCGCGCTGCTGATCTGGGCTTTCGCGGAGCGGCGTCTGCTGCGGGTGCTGTTGGTCCTGGGCGTCGGCGGTCCGCTGGCCTTTGCCGGACAGTGGCTGGTCGGGACGGCCGCCTGACATGAGCCAGTCTGACAGGACCCGGGGTTTCCGCGAGTCGATGAACTGGCTGCACACCTGGGCGGGGGTGGTGCTGGGGGCTCTGCTCTTCGCGATCTTCTGGATGGGCACCCTGTCGGTCTTCGACCGCGAGATCGACCGCTGGATGATGCCGGACACGCGCCTGGCGCTGCCCGCCGCGCCGGCGTCCTTCGACGCGGTGGCCGCCCGGGCCGGGGAGATCGTGCCGGCGGGTGCGGACTGGTGGTTCCTGCTGTCGCCGAGCGAGCGCGAGCCGCTGTTCCGGCTGGGCTACCTGGATGCCGAGGGGGCCTTCCTCACCCGCCAGCTCGATCCCGCCAGCGGTGCGGTTCTGCCGGACCCGGGCACACTCGCGGGGACCGGCTTCATCTTCCCCTTCCACTACAGCCTGCACCTGAGCTGGAACCAACTCGGCTACTGGCTGGTGGGGCTGGCCGGCATGGCCATGCTGGTGCTGCTGGTCTCCGGCGTGGTCATCCACCGCAAGATCTTCGCCGACTTCTTCACCTTCCGGCCGGACAAAAAGCTGCCGCGCTCCAGCCTGGACCTGCACAACCTGACCGGCGTGCTGGGGCTGCCCTTCCATTTCGCCATCACCCTGTCGGGGCTGATCATCTTCTTCACGATCTACTTCCCCACTGTCATGGATACCGTCTACGACGACGATCGGGAGACCTTCTTCGCGGAGAGCTTTGGCGGCTACCAGCGCACGGCGGCCGGTAGGCCTGCCGGCGGCAGTGCCTCGCTCGATGCCATGGCGGCGCAGGCCTCGGCGCTCTGGGAGGGGGGCGTGCCCTCCTTCCTGCGGGTCTGGCATCCGGGCGATGCGGCGGCCTACGTGGAGGTCCGCCGGTCCTTCGCCCGCCAGGTGACGATGAACGTCGATACGCTCTACTTCGATGCGGCCGACGGCGCGGTTCTGCACAGCCATACGGCCAAGCCGGTGATGACCCTTCAGCGCTTCCTCTCCGGCCTGCACTTCATCCAGTTCGAGCACTGGGTGCTGCGCTGGCTCTACTTCCTGCTGGGTCTGTCGGGCTGCGTGATGATCGCGACCGGCTACCTCTTCTGGCTGGAGAGCCGGCGCAAGCGCCACGCGGGGCAGGGCTTGGCCGGCGTGCGGGTCGTCGAGGGGCTGACGGTCGGGGCGGTCACGGGGATCCTGATCGCCACGCTCGCCTTCTTCGTCGCCAACCGCCTGCTGCCGCCGGGCGCGAGCTTCGCCGGCTACGAGCGTGCCGGGCTGGAGATCTGGGCCTTCTATCTGATCTGGCTCGCCACCTTCGCCCATGCCTGGATGCGGCCCGGCCGGGCCTGGCGGGAGCAGTGCTGGGCGGTCGCGGGCCTGGCCCTGCTGGCGGTCACCCTGAACGCCGCGACCACCGGCGATCATCTGCTGCGCACGCTGGCCGTACCGCACCTCTGGCCGGTGGCCGGCATGGACCTGCTGCTGCTCGTCAGCGCGGCGATCGCGGCCCTGACGGCGCAGAGGCTTGGCCGGCGTGCCCGGCCCCTGCTGCCGCAGACCGCCGGCGCGGCGGCCAGGCCGGCGGAGTAGGGCTCCTTGCAGAGCGCCCTGCTGATCGCGACGGCCCTGGCCGCTTACCTGGGCTTTGCCCTTCTGGCGCTGGGCCAGGCGCGGCCGTGGCAGCGGGTCGCGCAGACACTGCCGCCGACGGGCCTCCGGCTGTTGGCCCTGCGCACGCTGGGCGGCCTCGCGCTGACCCTCTCGCTCGGCCTTGCCCTGCTGCGCGACGGCCCCAGCTTCGGTGCTCTGCTCTGGGCCACCGCTATCACCCTCGCCGCACTCGCCGTCGCCTTCACACTGACCTGGAGGCCTAAATGGCTGCGCCCGCTGGCCGTCATTGCGGCTGTTGGGAGAAGCGCGCGCTGCAACACAAGAGAAACAGAAGGGCCAAGAACCGCCAAGGTGCCGCCAAGCAATCCAGCGCGGCTATGATCACACTAGCCGGCCTTGGCGGCGCGCTTTTGTTCAGACAGCGTCCCAAACTCACGCGGGATCGCTGGCGCTGCGGTTCCTCGAATGGGTTGAGAGGTTCGCGACTGTCGTGAGCGGCACACCCTGTTCCAGACGGCAGTCCGACGGTCCGCAGCGGTCAGATCGCGGTCTTTGAGGGCTCGACTGGCACCCTGGCGAAGAAGCAGCCGGGCAGGTCGATGAAGAATAGAATTGCGAATGATTATCAGTAGCGCTAGCATTCCGCTTTCAAGTGCTTGTCCCCGACGCAAACGCTTTGGGGCTATGCCGCCTAGAAGCGACCTCGATCCTCCGTGACCTCCACAATCAACGCCATCTACATCGAACACCACGGCTGGCTGCGCCGGTTTCTGTCCAGGCGGACCGGTTGCGTGCACCTTGCCTCTGACATCGCCCAGGACGTGTTCGTCCGCTTGCTGACGCGGGACAGTGTTGCGGAGATTCGCGAGCCGCGCGCGTTCCTCGCCAGAATTGCCCAGGGCCTGGTTGCGGACCAGTGGCGGAGGGCGGCGATCGAGCGCGCCTGGCTCGAAACCGTGGCGACGATGGAGCTGTCCGTGCCCTCGCCGGAGGAGCAGGCCGAGATCGTGGAGGCGCTGGTGCGTATCGACGCCCTGTTGTCCGGGCTGGCGCCGCGCACCCGCGAGACCTTTCTGCTGTCGCGGCTCGAAGGATTGACTTACCCCCAGATCGCCGAGAGGCTCTCGGTCTCCCTGAGCACCGTCGAGAAGGATATGGCGACGGCCATGCGCCACGTCTATCACCTGCTGACGGACTGATCACCACTTCGGGCGCGGCAGTCGCGTTTGCGGCAGATCCATGGACGATAAGATCACAGATACCGTCTTCGAGGAGGCGATCCAGTGGGCCGTGGTCCTGGGCTCAGGCACGGTCAGTCCTGACCAGCGTGAAGCCTTCAACGCCTGGCTGCGAAGCGCGCCGACGCATGAGACGGCGTGGCGGCGTCTCCAGGAAATCGACGGCGACTTCGACGTGGCGAGAGCCGCTGCGGCACCTGCCAGAGCCACTCTGGCGGCGGTTCGCCGCAGCCGCCGCAGGAAACGTCGCGCCGTTCTCGGCGGCCTCTCGGCAATCGCGCTGCTCTTCGTCGGGGCCTGGGTCGGCTCCGACTATCGATACCGCTGGACGGCTGAGGTGGCCACCGGACCTGCCGAGCGGCAGACCCTGGAGATCGCCGGAGGCGGCCGTGTCTACCTCAATGCGCGGACAGCGCTCGACATCGAAACCACCGCAGAGGGAACCGTGGTTCGCTTGCACGAAGGCGCCATCGTCGTACAGTCGGGAAGCGGTAATGCGGCGATCGGCGTATCGACGACAGAGGGCAGATTGCAGCCGGTCGGGACACGCTATGTCGTGACCAGGACCGAGGGCGCGACCGACCTTTCCGTAATCGCCGGCGTTGTCTCGGCTTCACCGGCGGCGACAGGCGATGCGCGGCACATCGACTCGGGCACGCAGATCCGCATCGCCGACGGCGAACTCCGTTACTTGCCCGCGACGGGCCTGCGTGCGGATGCCTGGGCCGAGGGGATCATCGAAGCCGACGATGCGCGGTTGGGTGCGGTGCTTGAGGGGCTCGCGACGCATCGGCACGGCTGGCTCCTGTTCGACGATGACGTGGCAGCGCTGAGGGTGTCTGGTGTCTTCCGCCTGGACGATACCGACCGGGCTCTCGCCGCCCTGCAAAAGGCTTTGCCGATCGAGTTCGACCGGATGACGGACTGGGTCGTGCGCGTGCGCCTGCGTGACGCAAAATAGTTTTACGGGTTTTCCGTCGCCCGTTCGGCATGGAGGCGAAACCTGCCTCCAATGGTCGAACGGAGCTTTCCGATGTCCCTATCCTTTGCCCTACGCCATCTGCGCTACCTGCGCCAATCCGGCGTCGTGGGCCGCTGCGCTTTCACCGTCGCCGCGGCCACGTGCCTGGGTCTGCTTTTCCCTGCGCAGGGCGTTACGGCAAGTGGCACGGCGCCGACACAGCGCGTCCAGGCCACCGGGGAAGTCCAGGCGTTCGACATTCCCGCCGGGCCGCTCGCCGCCTCCCTGAACGCCCTGAGCCGGGCTGCCGGACTCACCCTGGCGGTTGATCCCGCGGAGGTTGCCGGCAAGACCGCGCCTGCCGTGTCGGGGACCTTCACCCCGCAGCAGGCACTGGAGCGTCTGCTGGCCGGCAGCGGCCTGCGCCATCGCTTCACCAACAGCGCCACCGTGACCCTGGAGCCCGTCGTTGCGCGGGTCGGTGAAGACGGCTTGCTGGAACTTGATCCGATCAGGGTGGAGGGCGAGGGTGTCGACTTCGGCCCCAGTCAGATCGGTAATCTGCCGCCAGCCTTCGCCGGCGGGCAGGTTGGAGAGGGCGCGCGCCTGGGTGTTCTTGGAAACCGTAGTGTCTTCGATACGCCGTTCAATCAAACGAGCTATACCGAGGAGTTCATACAAGCACGTCAAGCACGCCGCATTTCGGAAGTGCTGGTCGCAGATCCGTCCATTCGATCTGCGAGTCCACGGACCGACTTCGGTGCACTCTATATATCGCGTGGCTTTGCGCTTCGAGATTCCGACTTCGCGCTCAATGGTCTCTATGGACTGTTACCGTCGGGAAGTCGAAAGGACAGCGTTTCCGCATTCGAACGGATAGAGTTTCTGAAGGGGCCAAATGCCTTCGCCTATGGGATCAGTCCCTCCGGTCGTGTCGGGGGTACGGTCAACTTGGTTCCGAAGCGAGCGGAAAGGGAGCCGGTCACCGAACTAACAGGCAGTTACTTCTCTGAGCTCCAATTCGGGAGTCACCTCGACGTCGGTCGTCGTTTCGGTCGCGACCAGATGTTCGGCGTACGGACCAATCTGGAACTCCGAGACGGCACGACCACCGCGACCGACGGAGCGGACAGCAAGGAGTTCCTCGGGTTTGGCTCAGTCGCGTTGGATTGGCAAGGTGAGCAGACTCGCGCGACCCTCGACTTGATGTACGAGCGCAGCGATCTCGAAGCGCCGGCTACTGCTGGCTTCATTCTTGCGCCGGGCGTTCAAGTTCCGGACGCGCCGAACGGCAGAATCAATCATTCTCAGCGGTGGCATAGTTTTGAGAATGAGACGTTTAGCGCTATCGCATCAGCAGAGCATGATATCCTTCCGAATGCACTGACGGCCACTGCTCAGTTCGGCTATGCCTACACCGACTTTACGCGGTTCTTGTTTCTTTTACCGACAATTCTCGATGACATAGGAACCCTTTCGGGGAGTGCCACCACCTTCAATCGGTTTCGCAGCGATGCCTTCAGCGGGGAAGCCGGCCTGCGGGCAAACTTCGACATCGGACCTGTAAATCATCAGGTCGCTTTGGTCGGCAGCGCTCTCTATCAGGACAATCAGTTGGCGGCTATCGATGTGGCGACGCCCTATGCCGCGTCTCTCTACGACCCGGTTTCAATTCCCGATCCCGGCCGACCCGACGCGCCGTCCAATCTGCAAGGTGGAAATCAGCAAGATCTGTTCGGTACGACACTATCTAACACACTGTCGATTCTTGACGATCGTGTTCAACTGACGCTCGGGGCACGATTTCAGAGTATCGAGACGAAGAATTTCGACGTCGCAACGGGTGAAGTTACGGGTGAATTCGATGACAATGCGGTCTCGCCCGCCGCGGCGCTTTTGATCAAGCCTATTGAGGAGCTTTCGCTCTATGCGAATTATGTGGAGGGCCTCTCGCCGGGTCCCGTCGCACCTGCCAATGCGGTCAATTTCGGTGAGGCCTTTGCGCCGATCGTGACGGAGCAGGTGGAAGTCGGTGCAAAGTGGGATCTCGATACCTTCGGCGTGACACTTTCCGCCTTTCGGATCACGCAACCGCAAGGATTGCTTGATCCTGCCACGAACCGCTTCGGCGTCGATGCCGAGCAACGCAATCAGGGTGTCGAGTTGAACCTGTTTGGAGAGCCGATCGATGGCTTTCGGATGCTGGGCGGTGTCGCTTATCTCGATGCTGAACTCACCGAGACCGCTGGCGGCACGAATGATGGCAATAGTGTACCTGGTGTCTCCAATTGGGCTGTCAATCTGGGTGCCGAGGTCGATATCCCCTGGATTGAAGGTGTAACTCTCTCGGGACTGGGTGTTTACACAGGCAGCGCCGAAGTCGATGCAGCGAACACTGCGACCATACCGAGTTGGTGGAGGCTTGATCTCGGCGCTGCCTACGACTTCTCTCTCTACGATACCGAGTGGGAACTGCGCGCCGCCGTCAACAATGTAACGGACGAAGCGTACTTTTTGGGAACGTCTTTCAGTGGTTTCTTGACGGTAGGTGAGCCGCGGACATTCCTACTGTCTCTCAAGCGGGTCTTTTGACATGCGGAACGCGGCATCGAGACCGGCAGCATCGATGAATGTGCGGAGTTACGTTCATAAGGTTCTCCGAAAACTCGTTGCTATTGGCGAAGATATTCTGACGTCTGCGGCCTGTTGTGTTTTGACCCGCAGCTTTCTGGCCATTGCTGGCGGCTATCTTCTGGCCGCGGGTCTTTCGGCTCTGGCGGCGGAAGCCTTGGCGCGGTTTCTGCCGCCGAGCGAGGCGGTGGTGCTGATGGCGATGTTGGCCTTTCTCATCTACCTCGCGCTGCTGATCTGGGCGTTTGCGGAACGGCGTCTGTTCCGGGTGGTCGTGGTCCTGGGCGTCGGCGGTCCGCTGGTCTTCGCCGCGCAGTGGCTGGTGGGGACGGCCGCCTGACATGAGCCAGTCTGACAGGACCCAGGGCTTCCGTGAGTCGATGAACTGGCTGCACACCTGGGCGGGGGTGGTGCTGGGGGCTCTGCTCTTCGCGATCTTCTGGATGGGCACGCTGTCGGTCTTCGACCGCGAGATCGACCGTTGGATGATGCCGGACACGCGCTTGGCGCTACCCGCCGCGCCGGCCTCCTTCGACGCGGTCGCCGGCCGGGCCAAAGAGATCGTGCCGGCGGGCGCGGACTGGTGGTTCCTGCTGTCGCCGGACGCGCGCGAGCCGCTGTTCCGGCTGGGCTACCTGGATGCCGAGGGGGCCTTCCTCACCCGCCAGCTCGATCCCGCCAGCGGCGCTGCCTTGCCGGACCAGGGAACGCTTGCCGGCACGGGCTTTATCTTTCCCTTCCACTACAGCCTGCACCTGAGCTGGAACCAGCTCGGCTACTGGCTGGTGGGGCTTGCCGGCATGGCTATGCTGGTGCTGCTGGTCTCCGGCGTGATCATCCACCGCAAGATCTTCGCCGACTTCTTCACCTTCCGGCCGGACAAGAAGCTGCCGCGCTCCAGCCTGGATCTGCACAACCTGACCGGCGTGCTGGGCCTGCCCTTCCATTTCGTCATCACCCTGTCGGGGCTGATCATCTTCTTCACCATTTACTTCCCCACCGTCATCGATACCGTCTACGACGACGATCGGGAGACCTTCTTCGCGGAGAGCTTTGGCGGCTACCAGCGCACGGCGGCCGGTAGGCCTGCCGGCCACGGTGCCTCGCTCGACGCCATGGCGGCGCAGGCCTCGGCGCTCTGGGACGGCGGCGCGCCCTCCTTCCTGCGGGTCTGGCATCCGGGCGACGCGGCGGCCTACGTGGAGATCCGCCGGTCCTTTGCCCGCCAGGTGACGATGAACCTGGACACGGTCTACTTCGATGCGGCCGATGGCGCGGTTCTGCACAGCCATACGGCCAAGCCGGTGATGACCCTTCAGCGCTTTCTCTCCGGCCTGCACTTCATCCAGTTCGAGCACTGGGTGCTGCGCTGGCTCTACTTCCTGCTGGGTCTGTCGGGCTGCGTGATGATCGCGACCGGCTACCTCTTCTGGCTGGAGAGCCGGCGCAAGCGCCACGCGGCGCAGGGGCTGGCCGGCGTGCGCCTCGTCGAGGGGCTGACGGTCGGGGCCGTGACCGGCATCCTGATCGCCACGCTGGCCTTCTTCGTGGCCAATCGGCTTTTGCCGCTGGGCGCAACCTTCGCTGGCTACGAGCGTGCCGGGCTGGAGATCTGGGCCTTCTATCTGGTCTGGCTCGCCACCTTCGCCCAGGCCTGGCTGCGGCCCGGTCGGGCCTGGCGTGAGCAGTGCTGGGCCGTCGCGGCCCTGGCCCTGCTGGCGGTCACCCTGAACGCCGCGACCACCGGCGATCATTTGCTGCGCACACTCGCCACACCGCACCTCTGGCCGGTGGCCGGCATGGACCTGCTGCTGCTGGCCGGCGCGGCGGTCGCGGCCCTGACGGCGCGCAGGCTCGGCCAGCGCGCCCGGCCCGCGCTGCCGCAGACCGCCGGCGCGGCGGCCAGGCCGGCGGAGTAGGCTTCCTTGCAGAGCGCCCTGCTGATCGCGACGGCCCTGGTCGCCTACCTCGGCTTTGCCTTGCTGGCGCTGGGCCAGGCGCGGCCGTGGCAGCGGGTCGCGCAGACACTGCCGCCGACGGGCCTCCGGCTGTTGGCCCTGCGCACGCTGGGCGGCCTCGCGCTGACCCTCTCGCTCGGCCTCGCCCTGCTGCGCGACGGCCCCAGCTTCGGTGCGCTGCTCTGGGCCACCGCCATCACCCTCGCCGCACTCGCCGTCGCCTTCACACTGACATGGAGGCCTAAATGGCTGCGGCCCTTGGCACGCCTGCTCCGCGTCGGTCTCAAGGACCCAACGGGCAGCGGTGCTGTGGCGAAGGATCAGAGGAAAGCAGGTTCAAGCCTGCCCCTATGAAGCTTCCAGGTATCGCCTTCATGACGAGTCGGTATCGTCGATAGGCGCCTGCCGTAGTGTCTTCGAGACTGGCGTCTTTTCCCGGGACTGCTATTCTGCAAACAAATCAACGAGCGGCGACGCCCTCTACGCTCCCTTCGAGTTTTCGATGAATCCCAGAGTCTTTCTAAACGATCTCTTCGCCGCCGCGCTGGCGGTGGCCGATCCGGCGCGCAGCCTTGCGGCGCATCTGCCAGTGCGGCCGGCCGGGCGGACCGTCGTGGTCGGGGCCGGCAAGGCGGCTGCCTCCATGGCCGCCGCCGTCGAGGCGGCCTGGGATGGAGCGGTCGAGGGGCTGGTGGTGACGCGCTACGGTCACGGCGCGCAAACCCGTAGCATCGAGGTGGTGGAGGCGGCGCATCCGGTCCCCGACGCCGCCGGGCGGGCGGCCGCCGAGCGCATCCTGGCCCTGGCCGAGAGCCTGGGCGAGGGTGATCTGCTGCTGGCGCTGATCTCCGGCGGCGGTTCGGCCCTGTTGTCCCTGCCGGCCGAGGGCATCACGCTGGAGGAGAAGCAGGCGGTGAACGCGGCGCTGCTGCGCTGCGGTGCGCCGATCGGCGAGATGAACTGCCTGCGCAAGCATCTCTCGGCCATCAAGGGCGGGCGTCTGGCGGCGGCGGCCCATCCGGCCAAGGTGGTGACCCTGGCGATCTCCGACGTGCCCGACGACGATACGGCGGCCATCGCCTCCGGCCCGACGGTGGCCGATCCGACCAGCTACGCCGATGCCCGCGCCATCGTCGCCAAGTACGGGCTGAAGCTGCCGGACTCTGTGAACCATCTGCTGGAGGCCGCGCCCGACGAGACGCCCAAGCCCGGCGACCCACGCCTGGCGAACGCCGAGTACCGCCTGATCGCCACGCCGCAGATGGCGCTGGAAGCCGCCGCTGCCGCTGCCAGCAAGGCCGGGGTGACGCCGCTGATCCTGGGCGATTCCCTGGAGGGCGAGGCGCGGGAGGTGGCCCAGGTCATGGCCGGCATCGCCAAGCAGGTGCGCCGCCACGGTCAGCCCCTGCCGGCGCCCTGCCTGCTGCTGTCCGGCGGCGAGACCACGGTGACCCTGCGCGGCAAGGGCCGGGGCGGGCGCAATGCCGAGTTCCTGCTGGCCCTGGCCGTGGCGCTGGACGGCCTGCCTGGCATCTCTGCGGTCGCCGGCGACACCGACGGTATCGACGGCAGCGAGGACAATGCGGGTGCGTTGGTCCTGCCGGACACTTTGGCGCGCGCCGCCGAACGGGGGATCGACGCCAAGGCACGTCTGGCGGATAACGACGGCTACGGCTTCTTCGAGTCCCTGGGCGATCTGATTGTCACCGGCCCGACCCTGACCAACGTCAACGACTTCCGCGCCATCCTTATTGTGTAACCGTAACCACGTAGGTTCCCGTCCCATGCGTCGACTCCGCAATGCCAAAATCGTGGCCACGCTCGGGCCCGCCAGCCACGACGAAAAGACCCTCATGGCCATGTTCGAGGCCGGGGCGGACGTCTTCCGGCTGAACTTCAGCCATGGCTCTCACGAAGATCACGCCGCGCGTTATGAGACGATCCGCAAGATCGAGCGCAAGACCGGGCGGCCCATCGCGATCCTGCAGGATCTGCAGGGCCCGAAGCTGCGGATCGGGCAGATCGAGGGCGGCAAGGTCCGGCTTGAGCGCGGCGACACCTACCGTCTGGATCTGGACCCGGCGCCCGGCGACGCCAAGCGTGCGCCGCTGCCCCATCCGGAGATCTTCGCGGCCCTGGAGGTCGGCGCCACGATCCTGATCGACGATGGGCGCATGCGCCTGACCGCCCAGAAGGTGCAGAAGAGCCACGCGATCTTCGAGGTGGAGACCGGCGGCGTGCTGTCCGACCGCAAGGGCGTCAACGTGCCCGGCGTCGTCATGCCGCTGTCGCCCCTGACTGACAAGGACCGCAAGGACCTGGCCTTCGGCATGAAGCTCGGCGTCGACTGGGTGGCCCTCAGCTTCGTGCAGCGCCCCGAGGATCTGGCCGAGGCACGGCGCCTGATCGACGGCCGCGCCGCCCTGATGGCCAAGATCGAAAAGCCCCAGGCCCTGCAGCAACTCGACGAGCTGGTCGAGCTGTCCGATGCCCTGATGGTGGCGCGCGGCGACCTGGGTGTGGAGATCGCGCCGGAGGAGGTGCCGGGCCGGCAGAAGGAGATCGTGCGGGCCTGCCGCCTGGCCGGCAAGCCGGTGGTGGTGGCGACTCAGATGCTGGACTCCATGGTCCACTCGCCGGCGCCGACCCGCGCCGAAGCCTCCGACGTGGCCACCGCGATCTACGACGGCGCCGACGCCGTGATGCTCTCCGCCGAGACGGCGGCCGGGCACTATCCTGTCGAATCGGTGGCGATGATGAGCCGGATCATCGGCAAGACGGAGCAGGACGCCAGCTACCGCCCGGTGATCGAGGCGCTGCATCCGCCGCCGGAGCCGACGGCGCCGGACGCGATCTCGGCGGCGGCGGCGCAGGTGGCGCAGACCATCTCGGCGGCGGCCATCGTGACCTACACCACCAGCGGCTCGACCGCCCTGCGCGCCGCGCGCGAGCGTCCCGGCGTGCCGATCCTCACCCTGACCTCGCAGCTTCCGACGGCGCGACGGCTTGCGGTGATCTGGGGCGCCCAGTGCGTCCATACGGCGGACGTGCGCAGCTTCCCGGAGATGGTGCAGAAGGCCTGCCGGATCGCCAAGGACCGGGGCTTCGCCGAAGCGGGCGACAAGCTGGCCATCACCGCCGGCGTCCCCTTCGGCACGCCCGGCGCCACCAACGTCCTGCGCATCGCCTGGATCGACGAGTAACGCTTCGGAAGGCTGTCAACTCCGGCTCGGCGGCGCGCGCTTCAGGTCCATGCGGCTGCGGCAGAGGCCGGCGTCGTAGGCCGTCGCCAGTTCCCAGCGGGCGCCCCAGTTGAAGACCAGCGCCGCCCGGCTCGACAAGTGGCTGGCATCGTCGCCCACCGCCGTTCGCTCGCTCACCACGCCGTGTAGGCTGTCGAGGGCGCGCAGCCAGTCGTCGAGGCGTGCGGCGCAGGCCTCCGGCGCCGCTGCCAGCTCCTCGCGTTCCAGACCGATGGCGGCGAGCCGTCCGCGCTGCAACAGGAAGTCGATGTCCCACTCGCGGCCCGCGAAGGGGGCGGTGGAGGCGGCGATCAGCTTGAGCTCCCGCCCGTCGGCTGCCGTTCGCGGCGTGAAGGCTTCGGCGATGTCGTAGAAGAAACGGACCTCGACTTCCGACATCCAGAAGAGCGCCTTGTGATAGCCGATCAGCCAGCGGCTCGGCGGATTGCCCTCGGCCGCGGCCGAAGGCGCCGCGAGGACGGCGGTCAGCAAGAGGACGGCACCAATGACGAAGGGCGGCATCGGTGCCTCCCGAACCTATCGAACCTGCCGTCAGCCTAGAGCGCGATCGTCTCAGGTGGAAGCGTTTGGCTTCCGCTTGAGACGATCCTGCTCTGGAAACTTGTTTTGCCCTGAGCAATCGACCGCGAGGTCAGGCCGGGGTGAAGAGCTTCGCCAGCTCCACCAGGGTTGCGGCGGGCAGGTCGCTTTCGGCCAGGGTGACCGGCTCCATGCCGTAGCCGGAGGGCAGCAGCGCGATGGGGAGACCGGCGGCCCGTGCCGCCTCCAGGTCCGTGCGGGAATCGCCGACATAGAGCGTCCGGTCGGGCTTGGCGCCCAGACGTTCGACGACGGTCAGCAGGGGCAGGGGATGCGGCTTCAGTTCGGCCGTGTCGCCGCCGCCAACGATGGCGGAGAAGCGGTCGGTCAGCTCCAGCCGGGCCAGAAGCTGCCGGGTCGGAACCGCCGGTTTGTTGGTGCAGAGACCGAGCTTGAGGCCCTGCTCGGCCAGCTGGTCGAGGCAGGCGCGGGCGCCGGGATAGAGCGCCGAGGAGTCCGAGAGCTCCCTCTCGTAGATCTCCAGGAAGCGGGCGAAGGCGACCTCGAAGTCCTCCGGCGGCAGCGTCCGGCCCGCCTGCTGCAGGCCGCGCGTCAGAAGAAGCCGCGCGCCGTCGCCGACCATGCGCTTGGTGGCCTCGACCCCGGCCGGCGGCAGGTCGTACTCGGCGAGCAGGCGGTCGAGGGCGCCGGCCAGCTCGGCGGCGGAGTCCACCAAGGTGCCGTCCAGGTCGAAGACCGCCGCGTCGAAATGGTGGGTCAACGGCGGTGGCAGGGGTGGTTTCTGGGGGGCGAGCGGCTCTGTCGGGCGGTCCATCAGGCCTCCGGTTCGGGGGAAAGGGTCAGGTGTGCGACCAGGGCGGCGAGCAGCGCCATGGCGGCGATGGCCAGCATGGCGAGGCGAAAGGCCTCCAGAAAGGCCGTGTGGATCGCCGTCTGTGCCGCTGCAGTCTGTATGGGCGGGAGGTCGCCGGGAGGCGAGAGGCCGGCCAGTTCGCCCGCTCTGCCCAGCAGTCCGGCCTCGATGTTGGGCGGCAGGGCGAGGGCGGAGAGTTCGGCCTGCAGGGCCGGCTCGAACAGCAGCACGGCGACCGCGCCGACGATGGCGACGGCCAGCAGGCTAGCGACCCGCGCGGCGGCGTTGTTGATCCCCGAGGCGAGGCCGGCGTGGCGGTCCTCGACCGCGTTCATCACGGTGGTGGTCAGGGGCGAGACGCAGGCAGCCATGCCGAGCCCCATCAGCACCATGGCCGGAAAGACGTCGGTCCAGTAGCCGCCGCCCTGTTCCGGCAGGGCCAGCAGGGCGTAGCCGGCAGCGGCGACCAGCGGGCCCAGGGTCAGCAGCCGCCGGGTCCCGAAGCGCTCCGTCAGGGTCCCGCTGGCGCGAGACAGCAGGCCGATCAGCAGAGCGAAGGGCAGGAAGGCGGCGCCGGCCTCCGTCGCGCTGTAGCCCTGCACCTGGATCAGGTTGAAGGGCAGCAGGAAGAGCGCGCCGCCCAGGGCGAAGTAGAGAAAGAGCGTCAAGCCGTTGGCGCCGCTGAAGTCGGACGAGCGGAAGAGATGCAGCGGCATCATGGCGTTGCTGCGCTTCGCCTCGACGGCCAGGAAGATCGCCAGCACCGCCAGGCCGGCCAGTAGAAGGCCCCCGGAGCGGAGCGTGGCGAAGCCCAGTTCGCCGACCGCGATCAGGCCGTAGGTCATGAGACCGAGGCCGACCACAGCCAGCCCGGCGCCCCAGCCGTCCAGCCGCGCCGCCGCCTGCAGATCGCGGCTTTCCGGGATATGGCGCCAGCTGATCGCCAGCACCGCCAGGGAGAGCGGGACGTTGATGTAGAAGATCGCCCGCCAGGAGAAGTTGTCGATCATCCAGCCGCCGACCAGCGGGCCGGCTGCCGTGGTGATCGCCGCCGCGCCGGCCCAGGTGCCGAAGGCGCGGCCGCGGATCTCGCGGGGAAAGCTGGCGCTGATGATCGCCAGGCTGCCCGGCGTCAGCAGCGCGCTGCCGATGCCCTGGGCCGCACGCGCGGCAATCAGCGTCTCGGTGTTGGGGGCGAGGGCGCAGGCGACCGAGGTGACTGCGAAGATCACGACGCCCAGGTCGAACATGCGCCGCCGGCCGAAGCGGTCGCCCAGCGCGCCGCCGGTCAGCACCAGCGATCCCATCATCAGGGTGTAGCCGGTCAGGATCCACTGGAGCTGCGCCATGCCGGCGCCGAACTCCTGCTGCATGATCGGCAGGGCGACGATGACGACGGAGCCGTCGATGAAGGCCATGGCCGAGGCCAGGATGGTCGCCGCCAGCACGTAGGGCCGCGCCCGCTCCGCACAGTGCGCGGCCTTGGTCGGCGGCGGCTGGGCGGCCGCGCCTGCACAGGCTTCCGTCATGGGGCCTCGTCAAAAAGGGAATCGACCTGAAGCGCTAGCTTGCCACAGCCGGACGGCCCATAGCATAGCCAGGATCTGTGACGTTTACAGCAGGGCGGCGCTTCTGGTTGTCTGCGCGGGTATTAGGCCTCGGCCTCCACCGCCGCCAATTCTGCCCTCGCAGTGTCGGCGTCCCAGAGTTTTGCGTAGAGCGGCGCGCCATTTTCGAAGTAGCGACCGTTGTGCAACGGGCCCGTGTCGATGGGGACGAAGTGGGCGGTCTCGATCAGTTGGGCGGCGATGGCCTTGGCCTCGGCATCGTCGCCGGCGTAGAAGATGGCGCGTCCCGGCGTGCCCTCGCCATTTGCCAGGGCCTCCATCTCGGTGGCGAACATCATGTTGAAGGCCTTGACCAGCGTCGTCCGGGGCAGGCGGTGGGCCAGGGCCTCCGTCTGCGACAGCCCGCCGAGATCGACCTCTCCGTCGCGCGGGGGGTAGTAGTTCGCGGCGCTGATCAGGGTCTTGCCGGCCAGTGCCTCGGCTGACAGCTCCATCGTCGCGCTAAAGGGTAGCGCCTCCAGAATCACCTCGGCGAAGGCCGTCGCCTCCTCCAGCGTCCCGGCCTGGGCGCCGGCGCCCGCTTGCGCGACCAGGGGTGCCAGGCTGTCGGGGCTGCGCGAGGCGAAGCAGATCTCATGCCCGGCCTTCGCCCAGAGCCGCCCGAGCGACCCGCCGATGTTTCCGCTTCCGAGGATACCGATCTTCATAGGGCTGCTCCCAAGCTGAGTTCACGTCAAAGATGCGCGCCGCCGTCGACCTCGATTTCGGCGCCGGTGATGTAGCCGTTCCGTACGACCGCGAAGATGGCGGCGGCGATGTCTTCCGCTTGCCCGACCCGTCCGACCGGCAGGGCGTCGGCGGTGGCCTGCAGCATGGCGGCGCGCGCCTCCGCCGGCATGCCCGCATAGGCCGGCGTGTCGACCAGTCCGGGGGCGATCAGATTGACCCGCAGGGGCGCCAGCTCTTTGGCCAAGGCCGAGGCCAGGGCCTGGAGGCCCAGGTTGGCGACGCCGACGGCGACCATGCCGGGCAGCGGCCGGCGCCCCGCGATTCCGCCGAGGAAGGTGATGGTGCCGTCGTCGCTGAGATGTTCCAGCGCGGCCTGGGCGAGGCGCGCCTGAGCCATCAGCTTGGTCTCCAGGGTCTGCGCGATGGCCGCGACTCCAACGGTCTCGAAGGGGCCCATCGCCGCGCCGGAACCGACCGTCAGGACCAGGTCATGGAGCGGACCGACACGCCCGAAAAGCTCGGTGACGGAAGCATCCGACAAGGCATCGACCTCTTCGGCGGCAACGCCGTCCGGCAAGTCTGTCTGCGCCGCCGCCAGCTTGTCCGGCGAGCGGCCCGCGATGATCACCTCGTCGCCGGCCTCGGCGAAGGCGCGGGCCGTGGCCAGGCCGATCCCGGAGCTGCCGCCGGCCACCAGCACTCTGCGTTTGCGGTCCATGCTCATCCTCCCCAAGGGTGTGTCGGGTATCTGGGTGGCTCGCATGAATTGTTGAAATAGATTGTCTTTATATGGCCCATTGACCGCATGAATTTGGCCTCGGTCGACCTCAATCTCCTCAAGGCCTTCGATGCGCTGTATCAGGAAGGCAGCGTCACGCGGGCCGCTGCACGGATCGGTCTTGCGCAGCCCTCCATGAGCAATGCGCTTGCCCGCCTGCGCCAGCTCTTCGGCGACGTGCTCTTCATCCGGACGCCCAGGGGTATGGCGCCGACGGAGCAGGCCGAACGCCTCGCGCCGAAGATCTCGGCGGCCCTGGCCCTGATCCAAGAGGCGGTCGAGCCGCCCGCGCCCTTCGATCCGAAGAGTGCGGCGGCCGAGATCGTGATCGCCACCAGCGACGACATCACTCTGACCTTAGGCCCCAGGTTCGCTCAGCACCTCGGCGCGGCGGCGCCGAACTTCGATCTCCATCTGAGACCGCTGGACAAGGACCGGATCTTTGCGGAGCTGGACGCGGGAGGCGTCGACATGGCCATCGGCCGCTTTCCCGACCTTCCTCCGCGCTTCCTTCAGCAGGCGCTCAGGCAGGACCACTTCGTCTGCATCGCCCGCAAGGACCACCCGGCACCGGTCGCGGATCTGTCGCCGCAACAGTTCGCGGAGCTGCCCCAGATCCTGACGACCCTGCGTGCCGACGAACGCGGTGCTGTCGACGCGGCGCTGCGGAAACTGGGATTGAAACGACGCGTCGCGCTGACCGTCGGGCAGTTCATCGTGATTCCCGACATCGTCGGCCGCACCGACTACATCGCCGCGATCCCGCGCAGCGTCGCGGACGCCCTGGCGGAGCGGGCCGGCTGCAGCCTTCACCCCCTGCCGATTGCGATGGAGCCTTGGACGATATCCCTGGTCTGGTCGCGGGCCACGGAGACGACGCCGGCGAAGCGCTTCGCCGTCGACGAGGTCGCCCGGATCGGACAGGAGCAATAGTCAGGGCAGACGGGAAGACGGTAGCAAGCTGAAGACGCCGTTGACGAGGCAAACCCATATGGGTGCGGATGGAGCCTCATAACTAACGACTTACCTCTCCGAGCGAATTTGATGGAGGCGGTCCGAGTGAATCCGTCTGGTAGCTTCACTATCGAACGTGCGACAGCGTCCGAAGCGGATGAGATTGCCGCACTCTATATCGCTTCTCGGAACGATGCGCTTCCTTACCTGCCCGCTCTCCACAGCGATGCGGAGATCAGGCAGTGGATAAGTGACGTCATGCTAAGAAGAGGGGGGACTTGGATCGGCCGGTTGGACGGTCGCATCGTTGGCTTCTTTGCCTTGGTCGATGACGATCTAGAACAACTCTACGTGCACCCGGAGTTCTATCGGCGGGGCATTGGCTCAAGACTGCTGGACAAAGCGAAGACTCTGAGTTTGAGACGACTTCGCCTCTTCACCTTCCAGCGCAATGGCCGCGCGAGAGCCTTCTATGAAGCCAAGAGCTTTACAATGATCGATAGCAGTGACGGCTCCCGCAACGAGGAGAGAGAGCCAGACTGCTTCTACGAATGGGCCAAGGACGTTTGAGATATCGGTGACGACGAACGATCAGCCGCTTCACCCCGCCGCGCTTTGCGCCGCCGTTTCCGCTTCGGCGTCGGTCATGTTGGCGATCACCACCTCGGCCTTGTGTTCCAGGTGGCGGCGCAGGATCTCGGCGAGGCGGGCGCCGTCGCGTTCGGTCAGGGCGGCCAGGATCTGCTCGTGTTCCTCGACCGCCTGCCGCCAGCGCGGCGGACTCATGTTGGCCATGTAGCGGGCACGGCGCACGCGCCCCGCGAGGCCGCTGTGCAGGGCCGAGAGGGTCGCGTTGCCCGCCGCCGCCAGGATGCGCTCGTGGATCTGCTGGTTGAGGCGGAAGTACTCGGCTAGTTCCTTGCGGTGATAGTGCGCGACCATCTGATGGTGCAGGGCGGTGATCTCGGCCAGGCCGGCCGCGTCGATCTTGGCGCAGGCCAATTCGCCGGCCAGTGCCTCGAGCGCGCCCATGACCGGAAACATCTCCTCAATGTCGCTGCGGGAGATCTGCACCACCGTTGCGCCGCGATGAGGGGAGATCTCGACCAGGCCGTCGGCGGCCAGCACCTTCAGGGCCTCGCGCAACGGGGTGCGGGAGACGCCGAACTGCGTGCAGAGCTCCTTTTCCGGCAGGCGGGCGCCGGGCCGCAGCTCGCCCTCCACGATCATGTTGCGCAGCCGCGCCACCAACTCGTCGTGCAGGGAGCGCCGGGCGATCGGCGTGACGGTCTGCGGCTCGCTCATCTCTCCAGGGCCTCTTCGAGGATCAGGGCGACGTGCCGGGCCTGCCGCGCGGCGCCGTCGGCGATCTGGTGGCGGCAGGAGGTGCCGTCGGCCACGAGGATCGCGTCGGGCGGCGCTGCACGCATCGCCGGCAAGAGGGCAAGCTCGCCCATCGCGCGGGAGGAGTCCAGGGTCTCCGCCTGATAGCCGAAGCTGCCGGCCATGCCGCAGCAGGAGGACTCCACCGTCGTCACCTCTAGTCCGGGAATCAGGCCGAGGACGCGTTCGACCGGCTTGAGAGCGCCGAAAGCCTTCTGATGGCAGTGACCGTGCAGCAGGGCCGTCTTGCCGAGCGGCTTGAGCTTCGGCGCGAAGCGCCCAGCCTCGGCCTCGCGGGCCAGGAACTCTTCCAGCAGCAGCGCCTTGTCCGCCAACGCGCGCGCCTCCTCGCCGGGCAGCAGCGAGAGAAACTCGTCGCGCAGCGTCAGCAGGCAGGAGGGTTCAAGCCCCACCACCGGTAAACCCTGACGCACCAGCGGCAGCAGCGTGTCCAACGTGCGCTTGGCCTCGGACCGCGCCTCCTCGACCAAGCCGGCCGAAAGGAAGGTGCGTCCGCAGCAGAGCGGCCGGTTCGGTTGGCTCACGGCGCGCGGCAGGTGCACCCGGTAACCGGCGGCGGTCAGCACCGTGAGGGCGGCGCGGGCATTCTCCGGCTCGAAATGGCGGTTGAAGGTGTCGGCGAAGAGTACGACGGGGATGCCGTCCTCGGGGCCTACCACCGTCTCATTGGGATAGAAGGCGTCGCGGCGCCATTCCGGCAGGGGGCGCTCGGCGGCGAGGCCGAGCCAGGCTTCGCCCAGCCGGCGCAGTAGGCCGACCCGATTGCGCAGGTTGGCGAGGCCCGCGAAGCGTCGCAGACTCGGTGCGTAGCGCGGCAGGTAGGCGACCAGCCTTTCACGCAGAGGTACGCCCTTGGTCTTGGCGCGCTGGTGCAGCACCTCGATCTTCATCTTGGCCATGTCGACGCCGGTCGGACATTCGCGCTTGCAGCCCTTGCAGGAGACGCAGAGCTTCAGAGTCTCCAGCATCTCGTCGCTCGCCAAGGCGCCGGGTCCCAATTGACCCGAGACGGCGAGACGTAGGCTGTTGGCACGGCCCCGTGTCAGGTCCCGCTCGTCGCGGGTGACGCGGAAGCTGGGGCACATCACGCCTGCGTCGAACTTCCGGCAAGCGCCGTTGTTGTTGCACATCTCGATGGCACCGGCGAAGCCGGCGATGCCAGCGCCGCCCCAGTCGGACCAGTCGAGACCGGTCTCCAGCGGAGTCACGGCGTAGTCAGGCTTGAAGCGGAAGAGGCTGCGGTCGTCCATTTTCGGCGGGCGCACGATCTTGCCGGGGTTCATCCGCCAGTCGGGATCGACCAGCGTCTTAACCTCCTCGAAGCTCTGCACCATGCGCGTGCCGAACATGGCCTCGTGAAACTCGCTGCGCACCAGGCCGTCGCCGTGCTCGCCAGAGTGGGAGCCCTTGTAGGCGCGCACCATCTCGAAGGCTTCCTCGGCGATGGCGCGCATGGCTCTGACATCGTCCTCCAGCTTCATGTTGAGGACCGGTCGTACGTGCAGGCAACCGACCGAGGCGTGGGCGTACCAGGTGCCGCGCGTGCCATGCTTCTCGAACACCTGGGTCAGCCGGTCGGTGTATTCGGCCAGATCCTCCAGCCGCACCGCGCAGTCCTCGACGAAGGAGATCGGCTTTCCGCTGCCCTTCATCGACATCATGATGTTGAGAGCCTGCTTGCGCACCTCCCAGATCGCCTGCTGGAAGGTCGGGTCGATGGCCTCCACCACCGCGTCGGGGAAGCCGAGATCGCCCATCAGGTCGACCAGCGCGCGCAGGCGCCGCCGGTTCTCCTCCGCGTCGTCGCCGGCGAATTCGACCAGCAGCAGCGCGTCGGGCTCGCCACGCAGGAACTGCACCATGGTGTCGCGGAACAGGGGGTTCTCCAGACCCAGTTCGATCATCGTGCGGTCGACCAGCTCCACGGCGGTCGGCCCCAGCTCGACGATGTGCCGGGTGTTGTCCATCGCCTGATAGAAGGTCGGGAAGTGCACCACGCCCAACACCTTGTTGCGGGGCAGGGGGGAGAGTTTCAGCTCGATGCGGTTGGAGTAGGCCAGGGTGCCTTCCGAGCCGACCAGAAGGTGCGCGAGATTGATCTCCCGATCCGGCATCAGCGCGTCGATGTTGTAGCCGCCGACCCGGCGCATCAGGTCGGGAAAGCGCGCCTTGATCTCCTCCGCCTCGCGCGCGCCGAGGTTCAGCAGGCTGGCGGTGAGATCGCGGACGCGATCCGGCTCGTTAGAGGCGAGGCGCGCCGGGTCGACCGGGCCGAAGTGCATCGGCGTGCCGTCGGGCAGGAAGGCCTCGATCGCCGCGACGTTGTCGCGCATCGGGCCGTAGTAGAGGGAGCGCGCGCCGCAGGAGTTGTTGCCGGTCATGCCGCCGAGCGTCGCGCGGCTGGAGGTGGAGACGTCGACCGGAAACCAGAGGCCGTGAGGTTTGAGCTGCTTGTTCAGACGGTCCAGGGTGAGGCCGGGTTGCACGACGGCACGCCGCGCGGCGACGTCGAGATCGACAAGCCCGGTGATATGTTTGGAAAGATCCAGGACGAGCGCTTCGCCGACCGTCTGGCCGCACTGCGAGGTGCCGCCGCCGCGCGGTAGGACCGGCAGCTTTTCCTCCGCCGCGATCTCGAGGACCGTCCGGACGTCGGACTCGCTTTTCGGCACCACCACGCCGAGCGGTTCGATTTGATAGATCGAAGCGTCGGTGGCATAGCGACCGCGGCTGAAGGAATCGACCAGCACTTCGCCCTCGACCGCGCCCCTCAGCCTGGCGCCGAGGGCCGCTCCGGCTCGGTTCGGCCGTTTCGCTTTCACGCCGGGCTGCTTCACAACGGACTGCGCCAGCTTGCTGTCTGTCGCGACGGCCATATTGGCTCCTTTTTCGACAATCCTTTTTCAAGATAGGGCAGATTGCATGCAACATGCAACTCGGGTGCGGCGGTAACCTCTGGTGGTATCATATTGTTTTAAATCATTTATATCGCTCAGGTTTAATGTTTTATGGATAAAAACAATCTTGCCGCTTTGCATCTTGCATGCATAATGACAACCTGAAGCGCGCAAGAGACGCACGGACGACGACAAGAGGGAGGCTAGCCGCCATCATGGTTCTGCACACCGGCCGTCACTTTCTCCAGATTCCGGGACCGACCAACGTGCCCGACCGCGTGCTGCGGGCCATGGACTTCCCGACCATGGACCATCGCGGCCAGGAGTTCGCAGACCTGGGGGCCGAGGTTCTGGCCGGGATGAAGCGGATCTTCCAGACCGAGAGCACGGTGGTGATCTATCCCGCCTCCGGCACCGGCGCCTGGGAAGCCGCCCTGGTCAACACGCTGTCGCCGGGCGACAAGGTGCTGATGTTCGAGACGGGCCACTTCGCCACGCTTTGGATGAAGATGGCTGGCAGTCTGGGCATCGACGCGGAGTTCGTGCCGGGTGATTGGCGCCGCGGCGTCGACCCGGCGCTCGTCGAGGAAAAGCTGCGTGCCGACACCGATCACAGCGTCAAGGCGGTCTGTGTCGTTCACAACGAAACCTCGACCGGCGTCACCAGCCGTATCGGCGAAGTCCGCAAGGCGATCGACGCAGCCGGGCACCCGGCCCTGCTGCTGGTCGACACTATCTCCTCGCTCGCCTCGATCGACTACCGCCACGACGACTGGGGCGTCGACGTCACCGTCTCGGGTTCGCAGAAGGGCCTGATGCTGCCGCCGGGCCTCAGCTTCAACGCCGTCAGCAACAAGGCCCTGGCCGCCAGCAAGACGGCGAAGCTGCCCCGGTCCTATTGGGCCTGGGACGATATGCAGGGGCCCAACGCCAAGGGCTTCTTCCCCTACACCCCGGCCACCAATCTGCTCTACGGCCTGCGCGAGGCCCTGACGATGCTGCTGGAGGAGGAGGGGCTGGAGAACGTCTTCGCCCGCCACGACCGCCATGCCGAAGCGACGCGCCGGGCGGTGCGTGCCTGGGATCTGGAGCTGCTCTGTCAGGAGCCGCGGGAATACTCCTCTTCGCTGACAGCCGTGCTGATGCCCGAGGGTCACGACGCAGACGCGCTGCGCCAGGCGATCCTGGAGCGCTTCGACATGTCACTGGGCGCCGGTCTCAGCAAGCTTGCCGGCAAGGTCTTCCGCATCGGGCACCTGGGGGCCTTCAACGACCTGATGCTGGCCGGGACCCTGGCCGGTGTCGAGATGGGACTCGGGGTGGCCGGCGTTCCGCACAAGGCGGGCGGCGTTCTGGCCGCAATGGACTATCTGGCCGGTGCCGAGGAGGTGGCCGCACCCAAAATGGCCGCAGCCGGCGACTAGAGAAGCGGGTTAAAATCGGGGAGGTCGCGGAGTGGACGCCGCGGCCTCGCGGAAGACGACTTCGGCGATACAGTCGATGCAACAGAAAGCCGACCTACGGCTCAGGACGCAAAGATAACACTACGGGAGGAATTGCCATGAAGATGTTGAAACTTGCCGGTGCTCTGCTGGTGTCCGCCAGCCTGACCGCTCCGGCAGCAGCCAAGGAGCTGAAGTTTGGTCACGTCGGTGCGCCGGGCTCGCTCTTCGCCGTTTCCGCCGAACACTTCGCCGAGCAGGCCAACGAGCGTCTGCCTGACGGCTGGTCGGTCGCCGTCTTCGGCTCCAGCCAGCTCGGCAAGGACCGGGAGATGCTGCAGAAGCTGAAGCTCGGCACGATCGACTTCGCGCTGCCCTCGACGGTGATGTCGTCCGTCGCGCCGGAGTTCGGGCTCTTCGAGATGCCCTACCTGGTGAAGGACCGCGATCACATGCGGCGGATCGAGGCCGAGGTGGTGGAGCCGAACCTGATCCCGGCGGCCGAGCGCGAGGGCTATAAGATCCTGGCGCTCTGGGAGAACGGCTTCCGCAACATCACTAACAACACCAAGCCGATCAACACGCCGGACGACCTGCAGGGCGTCAAGCTGCGCACGCCGAACGGCGAGTGGCGGGTGAACATGTTCCGCTCCTATGGCGCCAACCCGACGCCGATGGCCTTCTCGGAAGTCTTCGTCGCGCTGCAGACCGGTGTGATCGACGGTCAGGAAAACCCCTTGGCCCAGATCGCTTCGGCGAAGTTCAACGAAGTCCAGAGCTATCTCTCCATGACCGGCCATGTCTACACACCGGCCTACGTCACCGTCAGCGCGAACCACTTCACGAAGCTGCCGGAAGATGTCCAGGCGGTGTTGATGGAGGTCGCGCAGGAGACCCAGGACTTCGTGTATGAGACGGCGGCACAGATGGATGTCGATCTGCTCGACCAGCTCAAGGCGGGCGGCATGCAGGTGAACGAGCCGAACAAGCAGGCCTTCATCGATGCCAGTGCCTCGATCTACGAAGCCTTCGCCGAGCAGGTCGACGGCGGCCAGGAGATGGTGCAGACGGCGATCAGCCTGGGTGCCGGTTCCTGACGAAAGCTCTGCGCGCCGGGGTTCCTGTGCCCGGCAGATAGCGTGAGACGGAGAGTCGCGGCGGCAGCCGTTCCGCCGCGACTCTCCCGCTCAGGGCTCCTGACAATCCGCTTTCGAAGAGTGCAGTGCCATGTCGTCTGTCCTGGCTTCGTCCCCGAGTCTGCTCGACCGACTCTCGAAGGTCGTCGAACGTCTGCTCGAGATCGTGGTGATCGGCCTGATGGTGGTTCTCACCGTTCTGATCGTCGTCTCGGTCGTCTATCGCAAGCTCGACGCCTCGCTGAGTTTCGCCGACGAGGTGGCCTCCATCCTGCTGGCCTGGCTGACCTACTACGGCGCGGCTTTGGCGGCTCTGAAGCGCGGCCATATCGGTTTCGACGGTCTGCTGCTCTCGCTGCCGCCGTCCATCCGCCTGCCGCTCGCCGCGCTCTCGGAAGTGCTGGTGATCTTCTTCTTTGCGCTGATGGCCTGGATGGGCTGGAAGGTCCTGGTGGTGCTGGAGGGCATGAGCCTCGTCAGCCTGTCCTGGGTGCCGGTCCAGCTCACCCAGTCGGTAATCCCCATCGGCGGCGCGCTCTTCATTCTCTGCGAGCTTCTCAGCCTGCCGGCGCACTGGCAGCGCCTGAAACAGGGCGTCAGCCATGAACGCGAGGAGATCGAAGAGATCGCGCGCCATCACATGGACGAGAACAGCGGCGCGCCCCCGGTCAGCCAACTGGGACAGGGCGAGGCTACGACAGCGCAAGCGCAAGCGCGTGCGGCGCAGGTGCGGAGGGCGCAGTCATGATCCTCGGCGTCATGCTGTCGGGGCTCTTCGCCCTGATCCTGATGGGAATTCCCATCGCCGTCGCGCTCGGCCTCGTGGCGGTCGGCGCCATCTGGTACTCGGACGGTTTCGATGCCTTGGTGAACGTCGCGCTGGTCATGTACGACGGCGCCACCAAGTTCCCGCTGCTGGCCATTCCGATGTTCGTGCTGGCCGGCGCCATCATGAACGCCTCCGGCATCTCGCGCCGTCTCATCGCCTTCGCCTCGGCCCTGCTGGGCTTCATCCGGGGCGGTCTGGCGATGATCAACATCGGCGTCTCCATGTTCTTCGCCGAGATCTCGGGCTCTGCCGTCGCCGATGTGGCGGCGACCGGGTCGATCCTGATTCCTGCGATGAAGAAACGCGGCTACCCGAAGGCCTTCGCGGCCGCCGTCACCTCCTCCTCCGCCTCGCTCGCGATCATCATCCCGCCGTCGATTCCCATGATCCTCTACGGCGTGATGGCCGACGCCTCCATCGTTCAACTCTTCGTCGCCGGGATCGTGCCGGGTGTGCTCGGCGGCTTCTCGCTGATGCTGATTTCCTACCTGCTGGCCCGTCACTACGGCTGGCCGGTGGAGGAGATCTTCAATCTCCGCCGGGTCTGGGTGACCTTCAAGGAGTCCCTGGCCGCGCTGTTCCTGCCGATCATTATCCTGGGTGCGATCTTCGGCGGTGTGGTCACGGCGACGGAGGGCGCCGGTCTGGCGGTGGCCGCCGCGCTCTTCATCGGCGGCGTGATCTACCGCGATCTCAACCTGACCTTCCTTCGGGCCGCCTTGCTGGACGGGGCGATGCAGACGGCCGTCGTGATGCTGCTGGTGGCCTCCTCCGCACTGGTCGGCGTCTATCTCACCGAACAGCAGTTGCCGCAACAGCTTGCCGCCTGGGTGCTCTCGATCACTGAAAATCCTGTCGCGATCCTGGCCATGATGAACGTCTTCTTTCTCATCATCGGCCTGTTCCTGCACTCGGCCGCCGCGATTATCCTTGTGGTGCCGGTGGTGGTCCCCTTGATCTCCCTGGTGGGAATCGATCCGGTGCACTTCGGCCTGATCGTCTGTCTCAATCTGGCGATCGGTCAGCAAACGCCGCCGGTTGCCTCGGTCCTGATCACCGCCTGCTCGATCGCCCGCGCCAACGTCTGGGAGGTCAGCAAGGCCAACATCTGGTTCATTGGGGTTTTGCTGGCGGTCCTGATGCTGGTGACCTACGTGCCCGCCGTGCCCATGAGCCTTGTCGAGTGGCTGTACCGTTAAGGAGACCCATGTCCGCACCCGAGGAGACCGTTCTGGTTCAGCGCGACGGCGCCGTCGTCACCGTCGTCCTGAACCGCCCGCACAAGCTCAACGCCATGACCAAACCCATGTGGGGCCGGCTGGGCGAGGTGCTGCGGGAGCTGGAGGCAGATGACAGTCTGCGCTGCGTCGTCCTGCGGGGCGCGGGGGAGAAGGCCTTTTCCCCGGGCAACGACATCTCCGAGTTCGAGACCGAACGTTCGAACCCGGAGCAGGCGAAAGACTACGGTCGGCTGATGCATGGCACGCTGACCGCGTTGCGCGACATGCGGCACCCCACCGTCGCCCAGATCCACGGCATCTGCGTCGGTGGCGGAATGGAGATCGCCGGGCTCTGCGACCTGCGCATCTGCGGCGAGTCGAGCCGTTTCGGTGCCCCCATCGCCAAGCTCGGCCTGGTGATGGCCTATCCGGAGATCCAGGCCTTGCGCGATCTGGTGGGCAAGCAGACGGCGCTGGAGATCCTGCTGGAGGCGCGCGTCTTCGATGCGACCGAGGCGAAGCGGAAAGGGGTTGTAACCCGTGTCGTGCCCGACGACCAGGTCGTGCAAGAGGTGGCCGAGACGGCTGCCCGCATCGCTGCGGGCGCGCCGTTAGTCGCGCGTTGGCACAAGGCCTTCCTGAAGCGGCTGGAGGATCCGGCGCCCCTGAGCGAGGCGGAGTTCGACGAGGGCTTCGCCTGCTACGGCACGAAGGATTTCGAGATCGGCTACAAAGCCTTCCTTGCCAAGACCGACCCGGATTTCGAAGGCCGGTGACGGACATGCCAGTGACGGAGGTGCCGGAGCCGGAGATGGGGGAGCGGCAGGAGACGGCTGGCGGTCCGCTGGCCGGCATCAAGGTTATCGAGTTGGCGCACATCATGGCCGGGCCGGTCTGCGGCTTGATGCTGGCCGACCTGGGCGCGGAGGTGATCAAGGTCGAGAAGGTGCCGGGCGGCGACGATACCCGCCGCATGACGCCGCCGGAGCAGGCGGGCGAATCCTCGGCCTTCATGATGGTCAACCGCAACAAGCGCGCCATCGCCCTGAACCTCAAGGACCCGGAGGGCCTGGCGGTGCTGCGCCGGCTGCTGGCGGACGCCGACATCGTGATCGAGAACTATCGCCAGGGCACGATGGAGCGGCTCGGTCTCGGCTACGAAACCCTTAGGCAAGAGAACCCGGGGCTGATCTACGTGGAGCTGTCCGGTTTCGGGCGCAGCGGCCCCTATGCCGAACGGGGCGGTTTCGATCTGATCGCCCAGGGCATGAGCGGCCTGATGTCGATCACCGGCGAGGGCCACGGCCGGCCGCCGGTCAAGGTCGGCGCGCCGGTGTCCGACGTGGTCGCCGGTATCCTGGGCGCGCTGGGCGCCGTCTCGGCATTGCAGGCGCGGAGCCGGACGGGACGGGGCCAGCGGGTCGATACCTCTCTGTTCGAGGCGGGGATCGTGCAGACCTACTGGCAGTCGGCCATCGCCTTCGCGACCGGCAGCTCGCCGGGCCCGCTGGGGTCGGCCCATCCGCTCAACGCGCCCTATCAGGCCTTCGCGACCGCCGACGGCTACATCAACGTGGGCGCGGCGAACCAGGCGAACTGGCTGCGCCTGTTGGAGGCCCTGGGCGCGCAAGCCTTGGCGGAAGATCCCCGCTTCGCGGAGAACAAGGCCCGCATGGCGCATCTGGACGAGCTGGTGGCCGCGCTGGAGACCTACTTCAAGGCCAAGACGACGGCCGAGTGGCTGGCCATCTTCGAGCAGGCGGGTTTCCCTGCCGGGCCGGTTCTCTCCGTCGGCGAGATGCACCAGGACCCGCAGGTCCTCGCGCGGGAGATGGTGGTGGAGCTGGAGCATCCGACGGTCGGTCCGATGAAGACGCTCGGCTTGCCGATCAAGCTGTCCGACACGCCGGGCGGCGTGACCCGAGCGGCGCCGCTCTACGGCCAACACAGCCGAGAGGTTCTGCGAGAGGCCGGCTACGACGCCGAGCAGATTGCCGCGCTGCTGGCGAGCGGCGTGCTGATCGCGCCCGACTGAAGGCCTCCGGTCCGAGGCCGGGATTGACCGTCGCCGTTCGCCCACCGACAATGGCGCTAACGAAAAAGGATACATATCGGGAGGAGGCGGCATGGTCGCGTTGGCGGCCGAGCTGAGCGAGCGGGAAGCGCGCGAACGTGCGCGTGCCTTCGATCTGCGCCGGATCGACGAGGCTTTCCTGGAGGATCCCTATCCGACCTACCGGTTGTTACGCGACTTCGACCCGGTGCATCGTCAGGCCGACGGCGGTGTTTTCCTCACCCGCTACGACGACGTTGCGGCGGTCTATCGCGACCGCCGTTTCAGTTCCGACAAGACGGTCGAGTTCGCGCCGAAGTACGGTGACTCGCCGCTGTTCCTGCACCACACCACCAGTCTCGTCTTCAACGATCCCCCGTTGCATACCCGCGTGCGGCGGCTGCTCGCACCAGCCTTCACGCCACGGGCGCTGAAGCTGCTGGAGCCGCGCTTCGTCGAAATGGTCGAGGAGATGCTGGACGCGGCCGAGGCGCGGGGCGGGATGGACGTGGTGACCGACTACGCCGCCGGCCTGCCGGTGCAGATTATCGGCGACATGCTCGGCATTCCCAAGAGCGAACGCGGGCCTCTGCGCGACTGGTCGCTGGCGATTCTGGGGGCGCTCGAGCCGGTGCCGAGCGCGGCGGCTCTCGACTGGGGCAACCGCTCGGTGACGGAGTTCAGCGACTATCTGACCTTTCACATCGACCGCTACCGCAAGGGCCGGCTGACCGAGGGCGGTGAGGTGCTGGGCATGCTGCTGGCCGAGACGACCGATGCCGGCGAGCGGCTGAGCGAGGTCGAGCTGGTGCAGAACTGCATCTTCCTGCTGAACGCCGGCCACGAGACCACCACCAACCTGATCGGTAACGGCATCGCGGCCTTGCTGGACAACCCGGATCAGTTGGCGCACCTGCGTGCCGAGCCGGACCTGATCGTCCCTGCCGTCGAGGAATTCCTGCGCTTCGAAAGCTCAAACCAACTCGGCAACCGCCGTCTGTTGGAAGCCGCGGAGATCGGGGGCGTCGCCCTGGAGGCGGGGACGCTGGTCACGCTCGGCATCGGGGCTGCCAACCGGGACCCTGCGCAGTTTGCCGACCCCGACCGCCTGGACATCGCTCGCAGTCCCAACCGTCATCTGGCCTTCGGCGGCGGTATTCATGCTTGCGCCGGCATGACCCTGGCGCGACTGGAGGGCAGAATCGCAATCGCGCGACTGCTGGCGCGCGTGCCCGACTTCCGCTTGGCGGGGTCGTACCGGCGTGGTGGGCGTGCGCGATTCAGAGGCTTTCTGTCTTATCCCATCGCTTTCGGTCGCGCCTAAGAAAACAACAGGGAGGTTTATCGACACCATGCGGATCGCACAGCTTCTGGTGGGGGCCGCCTTTGCGGCCGGCATGACGGTTGGTCCGCTTCAGGCCGCCGAGTATGAGCTCAAGCTCAGTCACTTCCTGCCGCCGGTGCACGGCATCCACACGGACTTTCTCCAACCCTGGGCCGAGGAACTTGCGTCCTGCAGCGACGGTCAGGTGGCGGTGGAGATCTTTCCCGGCGGCACGCAGCTCGGCAACGTCGCCAGACAGCAGGAGCAAGTGCTGGCAGGCGTGGTGGATATCGCCCACGGCCTGCACGGCATCCCGCGCGGACGCTTTCCGCGCACCTCGGTGATCGATCTGCCGTTCCTGACGGAGTCCGCGGATGCGGCCAGTCGGACGCTCTGGGCGCTCTTTCCGGACCACCTGGCCGAGGAGTACGAGGGGCTGAAGGTCCTGGCGCTCCATGCGCACAACGGCGGCCTGATCCATACCCGGGGCTCTCAGGTCGCGACCATGGAGGATATGCGGGGACTGCGGATCCGCACGCCCAGCCCGGCGATCTCCATGATGCTGGAGTCCCTGGGTGCGATCCCGCAGGGCATGCCGCCCGGTCAGGTATACGAGAATCTCGAAAAGGGCGTGATCGACGGGACGGTCTTCCCTTGGGACCCGGTCCGGTCCTTCCGTCTCGCGGAGGTACTGGAGCATCACCTGGACGCGCGTGCCTACACCGTCTCCTTCTTCTTCGTGATGAACCGGCGCAGCTACGACCGCCTGCCGGCGGAGGTGCAGGCCTGTATCGACGCCGCTTCGGGCGATGCGCTGGTCGCTAGGTTCGGCGACTGGTGGAATGCCTGGGACGCTCCGGGCCTGGCCGCCGCCGAGGAGAAGGGCAACAGCGTGGCGACGCTGAGCAAAGAGGAGCGCGACCGCTGGCGCGCCGCGCTGGCGCCGATGATCGAGGCCTATCTGGACGAGCTGGAGTCCCAGGGCGTCGAGAACGCGCGGGAGATCTACGTCGCGGCGCAGGACTACGTCGCGCAGTTCGAAACACAGTGACCTCGGACCAGCGGACGGAAGGCCAAGGAACCGGTAACAGGCTTGGTCGCCTGGACGGCCTGCTGACTAGCATCTCCCGTCTCGTTGCCCTTTTGGGGATGTTCGGACTGGCCGGAGCGATGTTCGCGACGGTCGTCGATGTAGCGCTTCGTCCGACCGGCACCGGCATCTTCGGCGTCGTCGATCTAGTCCAGCTCGGCGTCATGGCGGCGGCTTGGCTGGCGATTCCCTATGCCTTCCTGACCGACTCCCATGTCTCCGTCGATCTTCTGGCCCAGGGGCTGCCGCGACGGATGTCGGCCCTGCTGAACGCGCTGGCCGCCGGACTGGCGGCCGGGCTGATGGCGCTGATCCTGGTCTACGGTTGGCAGGCGGCGGCGCAGCAGGCTCGCTTCGGCGATGTCTCCCAGACCCTGGCACTTCCCAAGACCTGGTACTGGGCTCCGCTGCTGTTCGGGGCGGCTCTGTCCCTGCTGGCGACCCTTTTGATTGCCGTCAGGAGTCTCTTGAGCGCTCTGTCAGTGGCCGGGCAGGGGCGAGGGGGGCCGTGAGCGATCCTGTCGTCGGCCTGCTGGCCTTCCTGGGCGCCCTGCTGCTGGTTCTGCTGCGCGTCCCCGTCGCTATCGCGATGGGGGTCGTCGGCGTTGGTGGTTTCGCCCTGCTGAACGGCTGGTTCGGGGCCGCCTTCGTGCTGGGGGCCGCGCCCTTCGAGGCGGTGTTCCCCTACAGCCTCTCCGTCGTGCCGCTGTTCGTCGCGATGGGAGTCTTCGCGGCGCGTGCCGGTCTGTCCCAGAGTCTCTACCAGGCAGCCGGCGCTTTCGTCGGGCGGGCGCGCGGCGGTCTGGCCATGGCGACCATCGGCGCCTGCGCCGCCTTCGGTGCGATCTGCGGCTCTAGCCTTGCGACCGCCGCCACTATGGGAAAGGTCTCCCTGCCGGAGATGCGGCGCTTCGGCTACGCGGACTCCCTGGCGGCGGCCTCCATAGCCGCCGGCGGCACGCTGGGCGTGTTGATCCCGCCGTCGATCCTGCTGGTGATCTACGGCCTTCTGACCGAAACCTCCATCGGGCAGCTCTTCGTCGGCGCGCTGATTCCCGGTTTGCTCGCCACGCTGCTCTACATGGGTGCGGTCTACCTTCAGACGCGGGTCGATCCGACGCTCGCGCCCGCTATCGCCATAGCGAAGCGCGGCCATCGCCGGGCGTCGTTGAAGCGGGTCTGGGCGGTGGCGTTGCTGTTCTTCCTGGTGATTGGCGGCATCTATTGGGGTTGGTTCTCCCCGACTGAAGCAGCGGCAATCGGGGCTTTCGGCGCCATCGCTCTGACCGCCGTGACCGGCCAGCTCACCTGGCGGATGCTGCTGGACGCCGGGGAGGAGACGGCGCGAACCACGGGCATGATCTTTCTGATTCTGGTCGGTGCCGCGCTGTTCAACTACTTCATCGAAACCAGCGGTCTGCCGCGCCTGCTGACCGGTTGGGTCGAGGATGCGGGCCTGGCGCCGCTGACCGTGCTGCTGCTGATCATGCTGTTCTATCTGCTGCTCGGCTGTTTCATGGACTCACTCTCCATGATCCTGCTGACCGTGCCCTTTGTCTTTCCGGTGGTGGCGGCACAGGGGCTCGACCCGGTCTGGTTCGGTATTCTGCTGGTCACGGCGGCGGAGATCGGGCTGATCACGCCGCCGATCGGGATGAACCTCTTCGTGATCCAGGGCGTCGTGCCCGGCTTGCGGCAGGCCACGATCATTCGGGGAATCCTGCCTTTCCTGGCCGCCGACGTTTTGCGCCTGGCGTTACTGATCGCTCTGCCGGCACTCACGCTCTGGTTGCCCGGCCGACTGTAAGGCTGGTCTTTTCCGGACGTCATCAAAATTTCACGTCCGCAGGTGGGGCAAAAATCGTTTTGCAGTCAGGGCCTTACACGCTGTTTCATGACCCGTAAGAAAACGTTTACGTGACCCTTTGGCGGGGCTTGCTCAAAGGAGGGGCCAAGGCTTCTCAAACAGGGCGTCTCCGCTCCATGAGTTCGGTCAAGACCCCACCCACGATCCGCACGGTCGCCGCGCGTGCCGAGGTCTCTGTTGCGACCGTCAGCCGCGTGGTCAACGGTCTGGCGCCGCCCCATTCGCCGGCGACCCAGCGCGTGCGCGAGGCGATCCGCGAGCTGGGCTTTCGCCCGAACCGGCTGGGGCGCGGCCTCAAGACGGCGCGCAGTTCCACGATCGGTCTCATGATCCCCTCGCTGGCCAATCCGGTTTTCGCAGGCTCCGTTCAGGGCGTGCAGGCGGCCGCGCGCGCCGCCGGTTACGGCGTGCTGCTGACCGCCACCAACTACGATAAGAGCGAAGAGACGGAGGCGGTCGAAACGCTGCTCAGCCACAACGTGGACGGTCTGATCCTGACCGTCGCCAAGTCCGACGACAGCGAGTTGCTGGATCAACTGGACGAGCGCGAGGTGGCCTATGTGCTGGTCTACAATCAGCCGAGCGTGAGACACCGCGCCGCCGTCACGGTCGACAACGTTGCCGCTGCCCGCGAGGTCGTGGAGCTGCTGAAGAGCTACGGCCATCACCGGATCGGCATGGTTGCCGGCCAGTTCTCCGACAGCGACCGCGCGCGCCTGCGTTGGCTCGGCTACGACGATGCGATGTTGCGCGCTGGGCTCGAACCCGACCCGGTGATCGAGGTCGCTTTCGAGGCGACGGACCTGACGGGTCAGCTGCGCGCCGCGCTGACGGATCCGGATCCGCCGACGGCACTGTTCTGCTCCACGGATCTGATCGCTGTCGCCGTCATGGGTGCCGCGACGCGCCTTGGAATTCAGGTGCCTCGAGACCTGTCGGTCGTGGGGTTCGACGGCATCGCCATGACGGCGGCCCTGCGTCCGCAGCTCACAACCATCGTTCAACCCACTGAGACGATGGGACAGGAGGCTTTCGGGTTGCTGGCGAAGCTGATGTCCGGCGGCGAGGAGGCGGAGGCACTGCGCGTGCCGCTATTGCTCTCGCACAGCCTTCGCCGAGGCGAGACGGTCGGACCGGCGCGTGAGAATCCCTTGACCCTGTCGTCAAGGCGATGACGGCGGTCCTCTATCGGAAGAGATCTCTGAAGAGCTCTCGATTGCCTGACTGTTTTTGAGACGAGGAAAGGACGAAGATCGATGCGTGATGAGATTTTGGGTCTGGCAACCGCCGGAGCCTTGTTTACCCTGCTACCGGCCGCCCAGGCAGCCGACGCCATCTGCTACAATTGCCCACCTCAGTGGGCGGACTGGGCCTCTCAGCTCGATGCGATCGAGGAAGCGCTCGGTTACGAGATTCCCCACGACAACAAGAACAGCGGCCAGACGCTCAGCCAGTTGCTGGCGGAGAAGGGCAATCCTGTAGCCGACATTGCCTACTATGGCGTGACCTTCGGCATCAAGGCCAAGGCCGAGGGTGTGACCGAAGCCTACAAGCCGGTCGGTTTCGAGGAGATCCCGGAGGGTCTCAAGGATCCCGAGGGCCATTGGTTCACGACGCACTTCGGGACGCTGGGTCTCTTCGTCAATCTCGACGCCCTGGGCGACGCGCCGGTACCCCAGTGCTGGGCGGATCTGACCAAGCCCGACTACGACGGCATGGTCGGCTACCTCGATCCCTCCAGCGCCTTCGTGGGTTACGCCGGGGCGGTTGCGGTCAATCGCGCCATGGGCGGCGACCTGGACGACTTCGGTCCGGCCATTGCCTACTTCCAGGATCTGGCCGAGAACGACCCCATCGTGCCGAAGCAGACCTCGTACGCCCGCGTGGTCTCCGGTGAGATTCCTATTCTCTTCGACTACGACTTCAACGCCTATCGCGCCAAGTACACCGAGGAAGGCAACTTCGAGTTCGTCCTGCCCTGCGAAGGCTCCGTCGTGGTGCCCTACGTGATGAGCCTGGTCGCCGACGCTCCCAATAGGGAGCAGGGCAAGGAGATCCTGGACTTCATCATGTCGGATGCGGGGCAGACGATCTGGACCAATGCCTTCCTGAAGCCGGCGCGTCCGATCGAGCTGCCGGCGGAGATCGCGGAGAAGTTCCTGCCGGACAGCGAGTACGCACGGGCCACCCCGGTGGACTACGCCAAGATGGAGCAGGTGCAGAAGGCCTTCGGCGAACGCTACCTCAACGAAGTGCGGTAGGCGGTCGCCCTCTAGTCAGTGTATCGCGACCGGCGGGTCCTCAGGCAGAGGGCCCGCCGGCCCGTTTCTTTCGGATCGTTCTGCAATGTCTCGCGACCTGTCCCGCCACCTCGTTCTGCTTCTTCCGCTGACCATCCTTGTCGGTGCCTTCTTTCTGCTGCCCGTCGCGCGCCTGATCCTGGTCGGCGCGAGCGGGGAAGCGGGGGTCGCAGCCTATACGGCGGTGGTGACGACGCCGCGCTACTTCGAGAGTTTTCTCAACACCATTCTGCTCTCGGCCGGCGTGACTCTGGTGACGCTGGCCATCTCGACGGCGGCGGGTCTCTTCCTTCAGCGTAACAGCTTCCCCGGACGCGACCTGTTGGTCGCCTTCATGACCTTTCCGCTGGCCTTCCCGGGAGTGGTTGTAGGCTTCATGGTAATCATGCTGGCCGGGCGCCAGGGCGCCATCGGCGGCGTGACGGACGCGCTCTTCGGCGACAGGCTGGTCTTCGCCTATTCGATGGCCGGCCTTTTCATGGGCTACGTCTACTTCTCGATTCCCCGCGTGATCCTGACCATCATGGCCGCCATCGAAAAGCTGGATCCGGCGTTGGAGGAGGCAGCCCGCTCGCTCGGCGCCGGGCCTTGGAGCGTGCTGCGGGACGTGGTGCTGCCGGCGCTGATGCCGGCCTTTCTCGCCTCGGGCGCGGTCTGTTTCGCGACCGCCATGGGGGCCTTCGGGACCGCTTTCACTCTGGCAACGGACATCGACGTGCTACCCATGACGATCTACACGGAGTTCGTGCTCTACGCCAACTTCGCGACGGCGGCTGCCTTGTCCATCGTGCTGGGAGCCATGACCTGGCTGGTGCTGGCACTGTCGCGCAGCCTGGCCGGCAGCACCGTCGCGGCGGCGGGGTGACGCCATGCTGGGCGGGTCCACGAAACGGCGCGGTTGGGGCTTCTGGGCGCAGCTCGCCTTCACGCTTCTGGTCTGCGGCTTTCTGATTCTGCCGGCGCTGCTGTCGATGCTCGCCGGCATCACGGTGAACTTCTTCCAGGGTCCGTCGAGCGGCCTGACCTTGAAATGGGTGCTGCAGGTTTTCGAGCTCTACAGCGATACGCTGCTGCTGACGCTCGGGATCGCGCTGGCCTGCTTGTTCGCGACCCTGCTGATCGGCGTGCCGGCGGCCTACGTGCTGGCCGTGCGGCAGAGCTGGATGACCCGCCTCGTGGAGGAGGTGGTGACGCTGCCAGTCGCCATCCCCGGTCTGGCCATCGCTCTGGCTCTGCTGCTGACCTACGGCGGGGTCGGGGAGTTCCGGCGGTCCTGGGGCTTCATCCTGGTCGGCCACGTGCTCTACACGCTGCCGTTCATGCTGCGGGCCGTCATGGCGGTGTTGGCCTCTATCGACGTGCGGACCCTGGAGGAGGGTGCGGCCAGTCTTGGCGCTGGCTTCTGGACACGCTTCTTCACGGTGGTGCTGCCCAACGCCCGCTCGGGCATTCTCGCCGGATCGCTGATGGTGGTGACCCTCTCCATCGGCGAGTTCAACCTGACCTGGATGCTGCACACGCCGCTGACCAAGACGCTGCCCGTCGGTCTGGCGGACTCCTATGCCTCCATGCGGCTGGAGGTGGGCAGTGCCTTCACCCTGGTTTTCTTCGTCATGATCGTTCCTCTGCTGATCGCGATGCAGGCTATGAGTCGGCTGGAGCGTCGGGCCAGGGCCGTGCGACCGCCTGTGGAACGGGAGGCGGAGCGGGCGGAGGTCGGCGAGCGACCGCTGGAGATGCCGCGATGACACTTGGTCAGACAGTCCGTACGCCCGTGCAGCTCCAGGGCTGCGCCAAGACCTTCCCCGACGGCACGCGGGCGTTGGAACCGCTGGATCTGGAAATCGCAGGCGGCGAGACGGTCGTCTTTCTGGGGCCCTCGGGCTGCGGCAAGACCACGACGCTGCGCCTCGTGGCGGGGCTGGAGGCGCCGGACCCCGGCGGCCGGGTGCTGTTTGACGGGCAGGAGGTGACGCCGCTGCCCATCGAGAAGCGTCAGGTCGGCATGGTCTTCCAGTCCTACGCGCTCTTTCCCAACATGGATGTGGCCGGCAACGTCGGCTACGGCCTGCGGGTGCGGCGCCTGCCGGAGGCGGAACGGCAGAATCGCGTCGCCGCCGTTCTGGAGATGATGGCAATCGGCGATCTGGCCCACCGCCGCAGTGATCAGCTGTCCGGCGGACAGCGCCAGCGGGTGGCTCTGGCACGGGCCTTGGCTGTCCAGCCGCGGGTGCTGCTGCTGGACGAACCCCTGACGGCGCTCGACGCCGCCCTGCGGGAACGCCTGCGGGTGGAGATCGACGGTTTGCTGCGCCGCCTGGGCGTCACGGCGATCTACGTCACCCATGATCAGTCGGAGGCCATGGCGCTCGGCGACCGTATCGTCGTCATGCAGCAGGGGCGGGTGGCGCAGGTCGGGCCGCCCCGCGACATCTACTTTCGACCGACAAACCGTTTCGTCGCCGAGTTCATCGGAACCATGAACTTGCTGCGCGGCTCTCTGCGCGGCGGCTGGCTGCAGCTTCCCGGCGGCCGGCTGCAGGTGTCGGACGGCACTCCGGATGCGGTCGAGATCGAATATCTCTGCCGTCCCGAGGCCGTTACGGTCACGTCGCCGGGAGCAACGACTCTGTCGGGCCGCGTCGCTTCGGCGTTGTTCCTGGGCGACCGGACCCGCTTGGTGGTCGAGGGGGTCGGTCAGCAGCCACTGGTCGCCGAGGCCCCGGGCCGCCGCGCCTTTCGGCAAGGCGAGGAGGTCGGCCTGCAGCTCGATGCGCAGGACCTGATCAGGCTGCCCACCTAACCACGCCTGCCATTCCTAGGCTCCGGCGTTCGACGCCGCGTGACTCCGCTGCTGCTAGGTAGCGGAAAACGGGGCCGCCGGACCCTTGCCTTAATGAAGTCGCAACTTGTCTATATAACAATATGCTGATATAGATATTGAGGTCGATCTCTCGTTATAAGCTGGCGTTTTCGGATCAGTTAATCTCTCGCTGTTAGCGTTTCGCCCTACAGGCCCGAGAACTGAGGAAGGCTTGACCCATGTCGCGGACCCCGCAGGTGTCCTTCGAGGTTTTCCCGCCGGCTCCGAAGGTGGAAGAGCGCTTCTGGACGACCGTCTCCCGCTTGGCGGTGCTGGAGCCCGTCTATCTCTCGGTGACCTATGGCGCGGGTGGGTCCGGCCGTGACCGCAGCGACCGCGTGCTCCGGCGCCTGCGTCGGCAGGCGGGACCGGTTCCCGCAGCGCATCTGACGGTCGTTGGGGCCAGCCGCGCCGAGACCGACGCGTTGGCCAAGGGCTGGATCGACGCGGGGATCACTCGGTTCGTGGCCTTGCGTGGCGACATGCCCGAGATGGGCGATGCCTTTGCGCCGAATCCCGAGGGTTATGCTGGCGCTGCCGAGCTGACCGTGGCTTTGAAGCGGCTGGGCGCCCAGCACGTTTCGGTCGGGGCCTATCCGGAGCCGCATCCGGACTATCGTGGCGGTGAGTCCGATCTGGCGCATCTGCAGGCCAAGTTCGCCGCCGGTGCCGATGACGCCATCACCCAGTATGTCTTCGAGCCGGAGCTGTTCCTGCGCTATCGCGACCGCGTCGCGGCCGCTGGCATCGATAAACCGATCGTCGTTGGCGTCATGCCGATTTTCGACTTCGCGAAGGTCGCGAGCTTCAGCCGCAGGTGCGGGGCCAGCGTGCCAGCTTGGCTCGATGCTCGTTTCGCGCCCCTGGCGGATCAGCCCGAGGCGCATCACGAGGCGGCTGTCGAGACGGCGGTTTCCTTCTGCCGCCGGCTGCAGGGTGAGGGGGTCGAGGGCTTCCACATCTACACCCTGAACCGCGCCGACCTGACCATCGATATCTGTCGCGAGCTTGGTTGGGCCAGCCCCGCCAAGCTGCGCGAGGCCGCCGCCTGATGGTGGCCAACGCTCTCACGCCACGCCGTTTGGAACAGGCGCTGGAACAGCGGGTTCTGCTCGCTGCGGACCCCTGTGCCTTGGCGGCCAAGCAGGGCAGGGCGGAAGCGGATCTGAACGACCCCGCACGGGACTTCCTTGGGGTGGACGGCTGCGTTCAGGCCTTGGCCCTGACGCGGGCCTTGCGCGTGCGGGCGGCAGCGGTCGCATCGCTGGAGGCTGGGGCCGATCTGCTGATCGTCGAGGCGCCGTCCCTGGAAGATACCGATCTGGAGGAAGCTGGATTCGCACTGGCCTACGGAGCAGCCGAGCTCTGCTGTCAGGCCATCGACTCCGTGCCGGGCCGGGGGCGGCGACGTTTCCTGTTGGGGCGCGTCGAGGGCGCCTCCGCCGCACAGATCGCCGGCTTCATCGCCGGCGGCGTCGATGCCTTGATCGCCGACGACACTAAGGCCGTGGCTCAGGCCGCGGGCGCGGCTCAAGCGGAAACGGGTCAGAGCCTGCCTCTGCTGGATGGCCGGCGGTTTCCCCTGGTGGAGCTGACGCCGCAACGACTGCCCGCCGCCCTTGCCGCCGGCGCGCGGTTGATCACCGGTGTCGATCCGGCCGGTCTCGACGCGGCTCTGCGCCGGCTGGCGGTAGACGGCCTGCGCCCCCTGGTGCCTGGCGTGATGCAGGAGGAGGCGCAGACGCCCTCCAGCCTCCATCACGCGCTGCCATCCAGCTATCCCCGCAGCGCCGCCTAGGCGCGTACCAGCCGGCAGGAATCCCACAGGAGTCCCATGTCCTTGACACCCGAGTCCGATCGACAAACTGCGCTGGCCGATGCCTTGGCCCAACGTATCCTCGTGCTGGACGGCGCCATGGGGACGGAGATCCAGCTTCTGAAGCTGCAGGAGGCGGATTACCGTGGCGACCGCTTTGCTGACGCTGCGGAGGACCTCAAGGGAAACAACGACCTGCTGGTCCTGACTCAGCCGGCCATGATCCGGGTGATCTACGACGACTATCTGCGCGCCGGCGCCGACGTCTTGGAGACCAATAGCTTCAACGCCACCCGTCTCAGCCAGTCCGACTATGGTCTGGAGGACGCGGTACCCGACATCAACTACGAGGCGGCACGGATCGCCCGTGAGGCGGCGGAAGCCTTCAGCACTCCGGACAAGCCGCGCTTCGTCGCCGGTGTCTTGGGCCCGACCTCGCGGACGGCATCGATCTCGCCCGACGTCTCCGACCCCGGCAAGCGCAACGTCGATTTCGAGGAGTTGCGTGCGAACTACCGCGAGGCGGCAGAGGCCCTGCTGCGCGGCGGCAGCGACCTAATCATGGTCGAGACGGTCTTCGACACGCTGAACGCCAAGGCCGCGCTCTTCGCCCTGGACGAACTCTTCGAGGATCTGGGTGCCAAGTGGCCGGTCATGGTCTCCGGCACCATCACGGATCTCTCTGGACGCACGCTCTCCGGCCAGACGGTCGAAGCCTTTTTCTACTCCGTACGGCACGCGCGGCCCTTCAGCGTGGGCCTGAACTGCGCGCTCGGACCGAGCGAACTGCGCGCCTACGTGGCGGAGCTGGCGCGGATTGCCGATACGCCGGTCTCTGCGCATCCCAACGCCGGGCTGCCCAACGAGTTGGGCGGCTACGATCTTAGTCCCGACGACATGGCGGCGCACCTGGAGGAATGGATGGCTTCGGGCCTGCTCAACATTGTCGGCGGCTGCTGCGGGACGCGTCCCGACCACATTGCGCTGATCGCCGAGGCCGCGGCGAAGCACAAGCCCCGCGCGGTACCGAGCTTGAAGCCGGCCTTGCGACTGTCGGGGTTGGAGCCCTTCGTTGCCCAGACGTCAGATGACGATACGTCAGATGAGGGGACGGTCGCAGAGGTGGCCGCATGATCGGCAGTTTCATCAACGTCGGCGAACGCACCAACGTCACCGGCTCCGCGCGCTTCAAGAAGCTGATCATGGAGGACGACTACGAGGCTGCCCTCGAGGTCGCCCGCCAGCAGGTCGAGAACGGCGCCCAAATCATCGACGTCAACATGGACGAGGGGCTGCTCGATTCCGAAGCGGCCATGGTACGCTTTCTCAATCTGATCGCCGGCGAGCCCGACATCGCGCGCGTGCCCATCATGATCGACTCTTCCAAGTGGAGCGTGATCGAGGCCGGGCTGCGCTGCGTCCAGGGCCGGGCGGTGGTCAACTCCATCTCCATGAAGGAGGGCGAGGAGGCCTTTCTGGAGCAGGCGCGTCTGGTGCGGCGCTACGGGGCGGCGGTCGTGGTGATGGCCTTCGACGAGGAAGGTCAGGCCGACACAATCGAGCGCAAGGTCGAGATCTGCCAGCGGGCCTACGGTCTGCTGACCGAGAAGGCCGGCTTTCCGCCCGAGGACATTATCTTCGACCCCAACATCTTCGCCGTCGCCACGGGCATTCCCGAGCACAACGACTACGGCGTGGCCTTCATCGAGGCGACGCGGCAGATCCGCACCTCGATGCCGGGTGTTCACGTCTCCGGCGGCGTCTCCAACGTCTCCTTTTCCTTTCGCGGCAACAACGTCGTGCGGGAGGCGATGCACTCCTGCTTCCTCTACCACGCCATCGCCGCCGGTATGGACATGGGCATCGTCAACGCCGGTCAGATGACCGTCTACGATGAGATTCCCGAAACGCTGCGTGAGGCGGTGGAGGACGTGATCCTGAACCGCCGGGAGGACGCGACCGAGCGGTTGCTGGAGGTCGCCGAAAGCTACCGGGGGCAGGGCGCGCAGAAGGAAGAGGCGACGCTGGAGTGGCGCGAGAAAGACGTGCAGTCACGTCTGAGCCACGCACTGGTTCACGGCATCCAGGAATTCATCGAGCAGGACGTGGAGGAGGCGCGGCTGCAGGCCGAGCGCCCGCTCCAGGTGATCGAGGGGCCCCTGATGGCCGGCATGAACGTGGTCGGCGACCTGTTCGGCGCTGGCAAGATGTTCCTGCCGCAGGTGGTGAAGTCCGCGCGAGTGATGAAGAAAGCGGTCGCCTACTTGCTGCCCTACATCGAGGCCGAGAAGTCCGGCGCCCAGGAGAAGAAGGGCCGGATCCTGATGGCGACGGTCAAGGGCGATGTGCATGACATCGGCAAGAACATCGTCGGCGTGGTCTTGCAGTGCAACAACTACGAGGTCATCGACCTGGGCGTGATGGTGCCGGCCGCCAAAATCCTGGAGACCGCCAAGGCCGAGGAGGTCGACATCATCGGTCTTTCGGGCCTGATCACGCCCAGCCTGGACGAGATGTGCTTCGTCGCATCTGAGATGCAGCGCCTGGGCTTCGACACGCCGCTGCTGATCGGCGGCGCGACCACCAGCAAGGTGCATACGGCGGTCAAGATCGACCGGAACTACGAGAACCCCGTTGTCTACGTGCCGGATGCTTCGCGCGCCGTCGGCGTGGCCGGTCAGCTGCTGTCGCTGGAGCGGCGCGGCGACTACGCCGCGGAGATCGCGGCCGACTACAACAAACTGCGGGAGGGGTACAGCCGTAAAGGTGAAGGTCCTGCCCGCGCGCCCTTCGCGGAGGCGCAGGCCAACCGGGATCCGATCGACTGGGCCGCCTACGAGCCGCCGCAGCCCAAGGTTTCCGGACTTCAGGTTCTTGAGGACTACCCGCTGGACGAGCTGATCGAACGGATCGACTGGACGCCCTTCTTCGCGACCTGGGAACTGCATGGCCGCTATCCTGACATCCTAGAGGACTCAGTCGTGGGCGAGGCCGCGCGTGGTGTCTTCGCCGATGCTCAGGACCGACTGAAGGGTTTGCTGGAGAGCGGCTGGGTCAAGCCGAGCGCCGTCTTCGGCTTCTTCCCCGCCAACGCGGTCGGCGACGATATCGAGCTTTACGTCGACGAGTCCCGCACGGAGGTGCGCGCGCTGGCCCATTGCCTGCGCCAGCAGATGAAGCGGGACGGCAAGCGCCCCAACCTGTCCCTGGCCGACTTCATCGCGCCGAAGGACAGCGGCAAGCCGGACTGGCTGGGCGCCTTCACGGTGACGGCGGGCGCCGAGATCGAAGCGGAGGCCCGGCGCCTGAAGATGGCCGGTGACGACTACGAGTCGATCCTGCTGCAGGCCCTCGGCGACCGCCTTGCCGAGGCCTTTGCCGAACGGCTGCACGAGCGGGTGCGCAAGGAGTTCTGGGGCTACGCCGCTGCGGAATCCCTGAGCAACGCGGAGATGATCTCCGAGGACTATCGTGGGATCCGTCCGGCGCCCGGCTATCCGGCCTGCCCGGACCATACGGAGAAGCAAACCCTCTTCGAGCTGCTGGAGGTGCCGAACCGCATCGGGGTAACGCTGACGGAGAGTTTCGCGATGACGCCGCCCTCCTCGGTCTCCGGCTGGTATCTCGCCCATCCCCAGGCCCGCTATTTCGGCGTCGGCCGGATCGGCCGCGACCAGGTCGAGGACTATGCTCTCCGCAAGGGCTGGAGCCTGGAGGAGGCTGAGCGCTGGCTGGCCCCCAACCTCGGTTACGAGCCCGAGGCCCGGACCAGCGACCGCGAGGCGGCCTGATCTCGCGATCCGTCGGACGGCTTGCGGCCTTGGCGCGGCGGATCTTTTGAGGCTATCTGTAGGGGTCGATCCTCCGGCTGACCCCCGGATGGCCTCGACCGCGATTGATCGCCGATAGCCGAAGCGCTCCGCTTCTGCCCGGCGATCCCTATCCGGAGGCATGGCTCATGGGTCCCAAGGTCTTCATCGACGGCGACGCCGGTACCACCGGCCTGCAGATCGTCTCCCGGCTGCGCGGCCGTCGCGATCTGGAGCTTCTGCGTCTGCCGGAAGACCGCCGTAAGGACCCCGAGGCCCGGCGCGAGGCGCTGAATACTTGCGATCTGGCCGTGCTCTGCCTGCCCGATGCGGCAGCGCGCGAGTCTGTCTCGATGATCGAGAACCCCGACACGAAGGTGCTGGACGCCAGCACGGCCCATCGCACGGCGGAGGGTTGGGTCTACGGACTGCCGGAGATGGACGCGGCGCAGGCCGAGGCCGTGCGCGCCGGCAAGCGCGTGGCCAATCCGGGCTGCTACCCGACCGGTGCGATCCTGCTGCTGCGTCCCCTGGTTCAGTCGGGCCTCCTGCCGGCCGACAGCCCGGTCACGATCAATGCCGTCTCGGGTTACTCCGGCGGTGGCAAGGCCCTGATCGCACGCTACGAGGGCGATGCGCCGGACGGCCCCGACGTCTTCGCCTACGGCCTCGACCTGCAGCACAAGCACCTGCCGGAAATGCAGCTCTGCAGCGGCCTGAGCCACGCTCCGATCTTCCAGCCGTCCGTGGCACGCTATCGGCAGGGCATGCTGGTCTCCGTTCCGCTGCATCTCTGGGCCTTGCCCGGCCAGCCCACAGCGGCGCAGGTCCATAGCGCGTTGGCCTCGACCTATGCCGGTCAACGTTTCCTGCGGGTCATGCCCCAGGAAGCGGCGGGGGCGCTGGATCCGCAGGCCCTGAACGGCAGTAACGACGTCGAACTGCATGTCTTCGCGGATCCTTCGGGCGAGCGCTGCCTGATCTCGGCGGTACTCGACAACTTGGGCAAGGGCGCGTCCGGTGCGGCGGTTCAGAACCTGAACTTGATGCTCGGACTGGAGGAGGTCGCCGGCCTGGAGCCCGCGATCGCCGCCTGAGGGGTGCCTCGCGGGTGACCCGCGAGGCTCAGCCTTACTTTTGCGGTCACCAGGTGTGAAACTCGACACAGTGGTGGCGACCGCCCATGCTGGCTTGTGAGCCGTCTCACAGCCTGCCGTGCGTGTCTCATCGAGCTTCCGGTTATCGCCGCGATCACGTCGGCGACCGGTCGTCATCGACCGACAAGAATGCTCAGCTTGGGAGAGATCGCCATGCGCGACGCGCGCGGACTGCCGCTTACCACGGTCGATCGAACTGCGGCCGACCGTTATGACACGGCCGTTCTCGAATTCGCCTCCTTCACCGACAACCCGGTCGCGACCTTGGACAAGGCACTGGAGGCCGATCCGACCTTCGCCGAGGCGCTCGCCGCTAAGGCGGCACTCAACTGTACCACCAGCGAACAGCCGCTAGAGGCAGAGACGGCGGCGCTGGTGGCGGCCATCGAGGATCTCGGCGCGAAGGCCGGTGAGACGGCGCGCCGTCACGCGGCGGCGGCCAAGACCTGGATCGGTGGCGACTGGCACCGGGGCAACGCGCTCTGGGGTGCGCTGGCCATGGATCACCCGCAGGATCTGGTGGCCGTGCAGACCGCGCATCTGACCGACTTTCTGCTCGGTCAGAATCAGATGCTGCGCGACCGCATCGCGGCGGTGCTGCCGGCCTGGAGCGAGGATCTGCCGGGTTACTCCTACCTCTACGGCATGCGCGCCTTCGGGGAGGAGGAAAGCGGCCACTATGCCCAGGCCGAGGAGAGCGGACTGCGCGCGCTGGAGATGCAGCCGCGCGACCCTTGGGCGGTGCACGCCGTGACTCACGTGATGGAGATGCAGGGCCGGGCCGGAGAGGGCATCGCCCATCTGCGCGGTCGCGAGGCTGACTGGGCACCCGACAGCTTCCTAGCCTATCACGTCTGGTGGCACCTGGCGCTGTTCCATCTGGATCGGGGGGAGACCGACGAGGCGCTGAAGCTCTACGACAACGGCGTCCATCCGCAGCACACCGAGATCGCGATGGAGATGCTGGACGCGGCGGCGCTGCTCTGGCGGCTCGGCCTGATGGGCGTCGATGTGGGCGCACGCTGGCAAGACCCCCTGACGGTCTACGAAGATCAGGCGGAGGACGGCTACTACGCCTTCAACGACCTGCACGCCATGATGACCTTTCTGGGGGCCGAGCGCTTCGATCTGGCGGACCGCCTGATCGAGAGATTGCAGGCGCGGGCCGGCGAGGGCGGCAGCAACGGCATGATGACCCGCGACGCCGGTCTGCCCGCCGTCCTCGGTCTGCGGGCCTTCGCCCGGGGCGACTACGAAACGGCGGTTGAGCAGCTGGAGTTGGCGCGCCCCGCGGCCCATCGCTTCGGTGGCAGCCACGCCCAACGGGACGTGATCGCCTGGACGGCCACGGAGGCTGCCCTGCGCGGCAAGCTGACTTCCAGGGCGCGCGGGCTGCTGGCCGAGCGCCTGACCGCGAAGCCTCAGAGTCCGACGATCCTGCGCCAGCAGGCGCGGCTCTGCCGCATGACCGACCGGGCGGCGGACGCGGAGCGGGCGGAGGCAGAGGCGCAGCGCTTCGCGGACACGGCGGCCCTTTAGGCCTCCCTTTTTCTTGCTCATCCGGCCTGTCCGGCCCTAAGACTAAGGATACAACTCTGTTGGAGACGGCACAGATGGCGGCCGCCACAAAAACTGGCAGCACCTTGGGACCGGAAGAGCGCGCGGCTCTGATTCGCGGGCACTTCCTCTTCTCGGAGATCGAACCGCGCCTGCTGGACAGCCTCGTGCGCACCAGCCGCGTACAGCGGTTGGGGCGGGGCGAGACCCTGTTCCGCCAGGGCGACGAGGGCGGCGCGCTCTATGCCGTTAGCTCTGGCGCGATCCGCATTTCCGTTTCCGGCGCCGAAGGCAAGGAACTGACCCTGGCCCTGATGGAGCCGGGCGATGTCTTCGGCGAGATCGCGCTGCTCGACGGCCTGCAGCGCACGGCGGATGCCCGCGCGGTGGAGAAGAGCGAGATGGTGGTGATCCACCGGGCCGATTTCCTGGCCCTGCTGGAACGCGAGCCGAAGCTGGCCCGGCCGATCATTGAGATGCTCTGCGAGCGCTTGCGCCAGACTAACGAGTTCGTGATCGACGCAGCCTTCCTGGACCTGCGGGCAAGGCTGGCCAAGCGCCTGCTGTCGCTGGCGATCGCCCACGGCTACGACACCGACGACGGCACGCGCATCGGCCTCAAGCTCTCTCAGTCGGAGATCGCCCAGCTCCTCGGCGTCACCCGCGAGGCCGTCAACAAGCAGCTCAACGCCTGGGCTCGCGACGGTATCCTGACCTTCGAGGCCGGCTACCTGACGCTGCAGAAGCAGGACGTGCTCAAGGCACTGTCGGCGCCGCGTTGAGAAGGGTGCAGGAGCACCTGGTCCAACTCTCGCGTCCGTCCGACTTGTGCAAGGGCTGCGTTGAGCAAGGTGGCGACCGCCACCTCGCTCAACGCCTCTTTGTCAGCCTGGGCCTTGATCAGCTTGGCGTGAAGGGCAGCGATGAGTGATGCAGGACAATCTTTAGGTCCCCGTCAGCCATCTGCTCGAGACCAAAGGTGTATTCGACTTTCACTTCGGACCCATCGGTGGTCGTGAAGTAGTAGTTGCCCATCGCCAGAGCCGTGTCGCCGTTGATGAGCGTCCCTTCGTTTTCCCAGCGAACGGCGGTAAAGGGGGTGATCGCGAAGCCGCCGTCCTCGCTGATGCTTCCGCCGACGAAGTAGGACAGAGCCTCATCGAAGGTGCCTCGGAACTGCTGCTCGCTTGCCAGCGTCGGTTTAAAGAGAACGGTGTTCTCCTCGTAGGCATAGAAGGTCGAGATGTGTTCGCGCGCCGCTGCTTCGTAGTCTCCGCCGTCGCTGTGGACGGCGCCGATAGCGACGATGCCTTCGCCCCAAGCGGTCTTGAACTCCGAAACGCGGTCTTCGGTCAGTTCCGCTGTGGCTGACGCGAACGCAGCTCCGCTAGAAACCGCGATGGCAAGGGAGAGGGGGGCGGCAAGAGAGACAGCTGCGAACGTCTTGATCATAAACGATCTCCTGGCAAGTGACTGGTTTGTTTCTCTGAACGACCAGCAGATGGGGAGACCGAAACGATAATATTAATTGATTTTTCCTCGGCTATTCATAGCTTTCGGGCATGAATGTGGAGTTCCCCTCTCGCCCGAGCCTGCGACAATTGCAGTATTTCGTGGCGGTCGCGGATCACGGTGCCTTCGGCCTCGCGGCTCGGGCACTGGCGGTCAGCCAACCCAGCCTGTCGAAACAGCTTGCCACCATGGAGCAAGAGCTGGGCGTGACCCTGTTCGAACGCACCTCCCGCAGGGTCAAACTGACATCGCCCGGCGAAAAGCTGCTGCCACGCGCCAAGGTCATTTTGCGCGAGGTCCGCGAGTTCAGAGCGGTTGCACGCGGAGCGGTCGGCCTGTTCGGCGACAAACTGACAATCGGTGTCCTGCCGTCCATCGGTGCGTATTTCATGCCTGTCGCGAACAAAAGGCTGCACCGACAACACCCGAAGTTACGCCTGATGGTTCAAGAGGGATCGACCTCGCTGCTGCTGTCGATGCTCAAGGAGGGTCGTCTCGACGCTGTCATTGGCACGCCGACGAACGATCTCGATGTCGCCAGCCAAATCCTTTTCTCCGAAACGCTTTGGGCCTGTGCGGCACCCGACGACGTCTTGAGCGCAGCAAGAACTCCGATCTCCCTGGCCGATCTGGCGAACAGGCCGCTTCTCTCCCTCAGTTCCGAATATCGGCTGGCGCAGATCGTCGAGCGCCTTGCCGAACAGGCCGGAACCTACGTCAGCCGCGACTATCAGGGTGCGAGCCTCGATGCGGTGCGCCAGATGGCCGTTATGGGCGCAGGCGTCGCCGTGCTGCCTTCGCTCTACGCCCTTGCCGAGGCAATCCGCGACCCGGACTTCGTGGTGCGGCGCATCGATCACGCCGAGGCGAAACATGAGATCGCACTGCATTGGCGACGTAACTCACTCCTGCAGACCGATTGCTTCGAACTCGCCGAACACTTGATTGCCGCCAAGCGCGAGATCCGCGCATCGCGGGCAGCGTCGTTTCAGTAGGGAGCGGTGCAGCACGGCACGCGCATCGGCCTCAAGCTTTCCCAGTCGGAGATCCCCCAGCTTCTCGGTGTCACCCGCGAAGCCGTCAACAAGCAGCTCAACACTGCGGCCCGTGACGGCATCCCAACCTTCGAGGCTGGCTATCCGACGCGGCAGAAACAGAACGTGCTCAACGCGCTGTCGGTGCCTCGGTGATGGGGGGCATGGGCCCTGCAGGGGCTGAGCCGTTACCTGCCGCTTTCTCGATTGGACCGTGTCGCCATAGTGTTGAGAAGGGAAGGTAACTGCTGCTTTCCTTCCGAGCCCGTGATGCTCGTCCGTTGGACGGACTATGGCCGCTTTGAGCCCAGGTTGGACATTCGCCAAAGTGCAGCGAATGTCCGGTCTTAATTGCCCAAGCTAGGGATTAAGCCCTTCCTTTGGCTGGCCAGTTGATCAATGCGACTCCGGCGATTGCGGCACAAAGCCCTGCTGCGACTGGAAAAGTGAATGTCTCACCGAGGAGCAGCACGCCTAGCACCACGCCTATGCCCGCTCGCAGATAACTCTGACTTGCGACTCCCATGGACCCAAGCGTGCGCACCAGCCGGAAGTAGATCAGGAGCGCGACTCCGGTGCAGACGATCGACAGGATCACCGTTGCTGCGAGAGCCGTTGGACTGGGTGTCAGGGTCCACGGTTGATCAAGCACCAAAGCAAGCGGCACAAGAACAAGTGATGCCCAGATCATTGTACCGGTGGCCGTAGCAATCGCGCTGACATGATTGAAGCGTTTGCCGTAGATCGCCGCACCTGCATAAAGAACGGCTCCAACCAGACAAGCGAGCTGCCCGGCGACCTGATCGCCAAGACCGCGCAGGACATCCACACCGACGATCAGCGCAACACCCAACACTCCGAGAACAGCGCCTACCAGCTTTCGCCCGTTGAGTGCTTCGTGGCGCGTCACGAGCGCCGTGATGAGAAAGACGAAGACCGGTGAGGTGGAGTTCAGAACGCTGGCGAGGCCTGACTCGACGTACTGCTGTCCCCAGGCGAGAACGGTCCAGGCTCCGATGCTGTTGAACACGGCCTGCACCAACAACATCCGCCACGTGCGCGCATCGCGGGGCAGCCTTTCGGAACGTGCGCCCATCACGAGTAGCAGGAAGATGGCCGCGCCGAGAACGCGGAGAGCGATCAGCGTGACCGGTGGTATCTCGGCCACGGCCACCTTGATTAAGAGGTAAGACGACCCCCAAAGAAACGCGAGAAGGGCCAGTAGAGGCAGCTCTGTCCGCAACTTGGCCGAACTCATGCCGTGTGCGCTCTCCGGCTATCCGCCGGAGCCTGCGCCCGATCAAACATGCTGTAGTCACGGGTAATGCAGGTCAGCATGAGGGAATCCATCTGTTGGCTTTCCCAACCCTAGGCGTCTGTTTCTTGCAAATGCTTCGATTAGGGTCGAACTATGAAAGAAGGCCCTGACACTTCCCATGTTGCCGCGTTGATCGGCGACCCTGCCCGCGCCAACATGCTGACTGTGTTGATGAGCGGGAAAGCTCTGACGGTCACCGAGTTGGCGGAGGAAGTTGGGATGACGATCCAGACGGCCAGCTCGCGATGCTCGTCCCGTTGGACGGACTATGGCCGCTTTGAGCTCACTTTACCTGGTGCCGGGCAGTGCACGAATGTCAGATTCTGAAGATGGTGCTTGGGTGGCAACAGGGTGTTCGATATCGGTCCAGGCCTGCTTATCCAACGGTTCTGAAACCCAGAAACCACGGTGTTGCAAAGACAGCGCTGTTCCAACCGAGCTTTCCACATGGCTGCAACCCTATCGGCCGGCTCAGTCGTTCCTATTATCGTATTCAGCTCGAGCGCGACCGACAGCCGAGCGATGTTCGTCCGCCCACCGGGCGAGCGGTGCTAGTTGCTTAACCAGTGATCGGCCCATATCGGTCAACTCATAATCCACACGGGGCGGGATGCTCGGCGTCACCTCTCGAATGACGTAGCCGTCCCGCTCCAGCTTGCGCAAGGTCTGCGCCAGCATCCGTTGCGACACGTCCGGTACGAGCCGCTTGATCTGCGAGAAGCGCTGCCGGCCGGCCTTCAACGCGGCGAGGATGAGGATCGTCCACTTGTCAGCGATGCCCTTGAGCACGTGGCGCACAGGGCAAATCTCGGGGTCATACTCTCCCTGGTAGAGTCCGTCGAAGTAATCGTCCGGCCATGCCACTGCGGTTCCTTCAAGGGAACCGAGTGGGGAATTAGTGCCGTCTTCCATGGGTCTAACATCCTCCGTTACCTCTGGTCTCATTCTATAACCAAGTCTCTCGCCAGAACCAAGGAAGCCACCATGCGTGCCGCAACCATCACCCGCTTCGGCGACCCCTCCGTCTTCGAAACCGCCGATTTGCCCAAGCCTAAGCCGAAGCCGCACGAGTTGCTTGTGCGGATCGAGGCCGCCGGGCTTAACCGGCTTGACCACTACATTCGCGAGGGCGGTGTCAACCCGGACCTAACCTTCCCGCACGTGCTGGGGTCGGACGCGGTCGGCGTCGTCGAGGATGCGGGGGACGACGTCATCGGCTTCGTGCCGGGCGACCGGGTCATCCCGATGCCAGGCTACCCAACCGATCCTGATGATGCGGGGGCGGACGCCCTTGCCGCTTCCCCCTCCTATGCGATCCGAGGGCTGGTCCAGCACGGCACCTATGCGGAGTACATGACAGTTCCGGCGCGTTGGACGCTGAAGGCCTCTAGTGACCTTACCTCCGTCGATCTCGCGACGCTGCCCATGGCGCTCGTGACCGCCGTGCGCGCTGTCAAGATCGTCGGTGAGGTGGCCGAGGGGGACACAGTCCTAGTCCAAGCCGGGGCGTCGGGGACCGGATCGTTCATGGTGCAGGTCGCCAAGGCTCTCGGGGCGCGCGTGGCGGCAACAGTGCGGACACCCGCCAAGCGGGAGTTCGTCGAACGCCTCGGCGCCGACCTCGTAGTGGGCATGGAGGACGGCGCGCTGGACGGCGTGCGAGAGTGGTCGAACGGCGGGGTGGACGTCGCCATCGACAACCTCGGCGGGCCGAGCCTCGCGCGATCGGTCGAGGCGACACGAGCCTTAGGCCTAACAGTGCTGATGGGCAACGTTCTGGGCCTGGAGGCGACGCTACCCGTCCGTTCGGTCTTCTTTCCGCAGAAGCGGATCGCAGGGACGCTGATGGGGGGTGTCGAAGATCTGGAATGGGGATTGGAGCAGGTGCGGAAAGGTACAATTCGTCCCACGCTCGACCGGACCTACAGGCTGGACGAGGCTAGCTTGGCGCACGAACGACTTGCGGCCGGCGATGCAACGGGCAACATCGTGTTCGAGGTCGCTTGATCATGGCGCTGCTTCCGCTCCCCGAGCCCCCCGCACCGGCAGGGGGCTACGCGCCAGTCATCATCCGCCATAGGGTTGGTTTCGTATCCGGGCAGTTCCCAATCCGCGACGGCGTGTTGGTCTTCAAAGGACGCATCGGGGCGGAGCTGACGCCCGATCAAGGCCGGCTGGCTTGCGAGATCGCTGCGCTCAACGTCCTCGCGCAGATTGGGGCGGCGACCGGCGGTTTCGCGGCGCTCGATGGGTTGTTGCGGCTCGACGGGCACGTGGCGAGCGCCGATGGGTTCACCGCACAACCGGCGATCCTCGACGTTGCGTCCCGCATCTTCACCGATCGTCTTGGCGAGCGGGGCACGCATGCCCGGACGGCATTCGCGCCGTCACGCCTTCCGCTCGACGCCGCCGTCGAGCTCTGCGTTACGTTCGCGGTGCGGTAACGTTCAGTCCATCACGTTTGCGCCGAAATCTATATGGAGAAGCGGACCTTCGCGAAAACGCGGCGGAGGTCCGCTTTGTCCTGATGGTGTTGAAAAACGAGCTTGATCGCCCGCTGAGTGGCTGATTCAGTACCAAGACCGACGCTTATGTGACCGCTAGCTACGCGCGCAAAAAAGTCGAGATGTTGTTCGCCCACCTGAAACGCATCATCGGGCTCGACCGGTTGCGCCTCAGGGGACCCAACGGCGCCAGAGACGAGTTCATCTTAGCGGCAACGGTCCAAAACCTCCGCAAGCTCGCAAAGCTGGGAGGTGTATGGCGAGAAAGCACAGAAAGGCGGGAAAAATGATCGGCTACACAATGGTGGGTACAAGTGATCTCAATCGGGCCAAGGACTTCTACAATCCGCTTTTCGAGATGATGGGGCTATCGCCATGTTACGAAGATGAGCAAGTCGCGTCATGGGGCGACCGTGATGATGAGACAGTACCCCAATTTCTGTCGTGTCTTCCATATGACGGCAATCCCGCAACCGTTGGAAACGGAACGATGACCGCGTTTCGATTGCCAACAGCAACCTTGGTCGACGCACTGTATGAAATGGCGATAGACGGCGGCGGGCGTGACGAAGGGCGCCCTGGGTTTCGCCCTGAACGATACGGCGACAAGTTCTATGTTGCTTACGTTCGTGACCCAGATGGAAACAAGCTGGCGTTCGTATGCTATGACGGAAGATCGAATCCTTAGTTCTGTTTAAGCGCTCCTGGGAAAACCGATTAAGTTAGGAGCCCGCACGTTAAGCGGCCATTCGGGTCAGCGATAAGAACGGTAGCAAAGTCTGCACAGCGGACCGCACGATAGCAAAGCAACTTGGATTGAAGCTGTTAGGCCGTAAACGGCGGTGGATGAGGGCGCGACGGAACCGACAGTGATGCAAGACGTTTCAAGGAAGCCTCGTCACGCCTCACTGTCGGGCTGATTGGCCGGATGGGCCGCTTTGAAGGCCGGGTGGTCGGACAGCAGGGCGTCGATCTCCACCAGGGTCGGGAAGAGGCTGGTGTCACAGTCGAAGCGGCGGGCGTTGTAGAGCTGGGGGACGACGCAGAGGTCGGCGAGGCCGGGTGTCTCGCCCAGGCAGTAGGGGCCGCTCTGGCCCGCGTTGAGGACGAGGGTCTCGACGGCGGCCAGACCTTTTTCGATCCAGTTGCGGATCCACGCGAGTTTGGTCTGTTGGTCGACGCCCAGGTCCTGTTCCAGGTAGGTGAAGACCCGCAGGTTGTTGAGCGGGTGGATGTCGCAGGCGATGGCCAGGGCGATGCCGCGCGCCTGGGCGCGGGCCAGGGGATCCGCGGGCAGCAGGGGCGGGGCCGGGTGAACCTCCTCCAGATACTCGACAATGGCCAGGGACTGCACCAGCGGGGTGCCCTCGACCTCCAGGGTCGGGACCTGAGCCTGGGGATTGCGGCTGCGGTAGTCTTCGAACCAGTTCTCGCCGCCTTGGCGGACCAGATGGATCGGGACCTGCTCCACCTCAAGCCCCTTTAGCGCCAGGGCGATCCGAACCCGGTAGGCGGCCGAGGAGCGCCAGAAGGTGTAGAGCGTCAGGCTCATGCCCTGTCCCCGCGTGTCGTGTCCCCGCGTGTGGTGTCTCCTGGTGCGGTCTCTTCGGACTCTGTGTGTCCGGGCGCCGCGCCTCCCGGACCCGGGGCGCGGGCGATGGCCAGCGCCTCGCGCACCACCTCGGCGTCGCCGATATGGTTGGCCAGCAGCAGGATCAGCTTTGCGTCCAGCTTGCGCGCCTCCGGCTCGTCCAGATCGCGATGGGCCTCGATGATCGCTTCGTAGAGGCCGTCGGGATCCGCGATGCGGGGGGCGGTCTGCAGTTTCGCCACGGCGCTAACCCGCCAAGCGCGCCGGCTGGGCCGGTACTAGGGTCTTGCCCAACGCCCGGTCGCGGGCGGCAAGGACCGCGGTCAGGTCGGGCCGGTCGCCACGGGCCGCGATGTGCTGGTCCGGGCGGATTAACAGCCAGTCTCCCGGCCTCAGTCGCAGTCTCTTGGCTATGAGGCCCTCACTGTCGATCAGAGTCTCGGTCGCGATGCTTTCCTCAGCCGGGGCAATCCGTAAGATCCGGACGGGCACTTCCTCGGCCGCCAGCCTGCCGGTCAATCCGTCGGGCAGGGAGGTCGTATCGTCGTTGCCATAGAGCAGCAGTGTGAAGCCGTGGCCCAGATGCCGCAGCAGCCAGTCGGTCTGCGCTTCGCGCAGAACCGGGGCGTCGGTGACGGGTTCTCCCGCATCGGCGCTGCCGTTCAGGGGCGAGCCCGCGAGCACGGCCGGTTTCGAAAGGCGTCCCGAGTTGACCCAGCGCCGTGCGAAGTCCTGGCTTTCCGAGAGTTCGAGCACCGCGTCGCGGAAGGCGCGGCTGGCGGCGGTCTTCGGCGTGATGAAGTCGGTGGCGCGGGTCGAATTGAGAAGGTTCTCGTCCGTCGCCGGAATCCGCTCGGCGTCGTAGGAGTCCAAAAGGGACTCCGGCGCCTGCCCCTGCAGAACGTGGGCCAGCTTCCAGCAGAGATTATCCGTGTCCTGGATCCCGCCGTTGCCGCCGCGCGCGCCGAAGGGCGAGACCTGATGGGCGGCGTCGCCGACGAAGAGAACCCGGCCATGGCGGAAGCGCTCGAGCCGGCGGCATTGGAAGGTGTAGACGCTGACCCATTCCAGATCGAACTCGGCCTCGTGGCCCAGCATGGCCTGTAGGCGGGGGATCACCTTCTCCGGCTTCTTCTCTTCCTCGGGATCGGCGTCCCAGCCGAGCTGCAGGTCGATCCGCCAGACATCGTCCGGCTGTTTGTGGAGCAGCGCCGACTGGCCCCTGTGGAAGGGCGGATCGAACCAGAACCAGCGCTCGGTCGGAAAGGCCGCCTTCATGACCACGTCGGCGATCAGGAAGCGGTCCTTGAAGACCTGTCCCTCAAAGGCCAGTCCCATCGCCCGTCGGATGAAGGACTTGGCCCCGTCGGCGGCCAGCAGCCAGTCGCAGGCCAGGGAGTAGGGTCCGTCCGGCGTTTCGATCCGCAGAATGACGCCGTCGTCGCGGGGGTCGACGGCGGTGACCCTGTTCTTCCAGCGCAGGTCCACCAGGCCGGTGTCCTCGGCGCGCCGGACCAGCCATTCCTCGGCGTAGTACTGCTGCAGGTTCACGAAGGCGGGAAACTGGTGCCCGCTTTCGGGCAGCAGGTCGAAGCTGTAGACGCGGCGCTCGCCGAAGAAAACGCGCCCGACGTTCCAGGTGACGCCCTTGTCCAGCATCGCCTGACCGATACCGAGGCGGTCGCAGATCTCCAGCGTGCGTTTCGAAAAGCAGATGGCGCGGCTGCCGAAACTGACCGTCTCGTCGTCGTCCAGAACCACGCTCGCGATCCCGCGCTGGGCGAGATCCACGGCGGCCGCCAGACCGACCAGACCGGCACCCACAATCGCGACCGGATGGCGGGCGCCGCCGCTGTCCTGATCCGGCGAGCGGCGATAGGGGAAGACCGGGTTGCTGTAGGTCTTGGGCATGGGCGTCCTCCGTGACGGGGCCGCCGCCGTCTGTCTCGCGGCGGTCAGCCTTGCTGTTGCGCGGCCTCCGCGGCCTTGTCGGCCTGTTCCAGGTTCTGCCACATCTCCACGTCGCGCTCGGCGGTCCAGATGCGCGGGTCGTCCAGTCCGGAGGCCTCGTCGTAGGCGCGGCTGACGTCGAAGGGCATGCAGTGTTCGAAGATCACCCAGTCGCCGTAGGTCGGCTCCATCGCCTGGAAGGTCGCGTCGTAGATCTCCTTCAGGGACTTGTCGGCCTTCACGCCCGCTTCGACGTTCCCGTAGAGCGCCGTGAGAAAGGCCTGGGTTCCGGCGATGCTCTTCTCGCAGTCCCCCGCCGTCTTCAGGGCTGCGCCACGGCCGGGCACCAGCTTTTCGGGACCCAACGCCCGCAGCTTGGCCAGGGTCTCCGGCCAGTCGCGCAGGTAAGCGTCTCCCGTGTAGGGCGTGGCGCCGAACTCCACGAGATCGCCGGCGAAGAGAACTTTCTCCTTCGGCAGCCAGACCACCGTGTCGCCCTTGGTGTGGCCACGGCCCAGATGCATGATCTGCACCTCGCGCTCGCCCAAGAAGAGAGTCAGCTTGTGGTCGAACACCATGGTCGGCCAGGTCAGGCCGGGAATGGAGTCCACGTCCTGGAACAGGCGGGGAAAGCGTCCGACTTCCGACTGATAGTCCTGCTGGCCGCGCTCGACGATCAGGTCGTAGGTGCCCTGACTGGCCAGGGTGTGCTTGGCACCGTAGGCCGAGGCGCCGAGGACGCGCACCGCGTGGTAGTGGGTCAGGCAGACGTAGTCGATCGGCTTGTCGGTGACCTGGCGGATGCGGGCGATCACGTCTTGGGCCATGGCCGGCGTCGCCTGGGTATCCACAACCATCACCGAATCGTCGCCGACGATGACGCCGCTGTTGGGGTCGCCCTCCGCCGTATAGGCGTAGAGGCCGTCGGCCAGTTCTTCGAAGGTGATCTGCTTTTCGTCCAGGTCGGCTTGCGATGCGAAGGCGCGGGCCATGTCGACTGTCTCTCCCTCAGGCGTTGTTTTTTTGCGGTTCCTTTTCAGGGGCCTGCGTAGCGCCGGACCTCCTGATCGATAGCGCCGAACAGGCTCCGGCCCTCGGCGTCCAGCATTTCGATGCGCACGCTGTCGCCAAAGGCCAGAAAGGGCGTTTTAATCTCGCCGTTCCGGATCTTCTCGACCATCCGGACTTCGGCCAGGCAAGAGTAGCCGCGTCCGCCCTCATCGACCGGCGTGCCGGGACCACCCTCCGGATCGCGGTTGGACACCGTTCCGGAGCCGATGACGCTGCCGGCGGCCAAGGGCCGGGACTTGGCGGCGTGCGCGACCAGTGTGGGGAAGTCGAAGGTCATGTCTTCGCCGGCCTGGGGTCGGCCCAGCACCTTTCCGTTGATGCGGCTGAGCAGCGGCAGCTCGACTCGTCCCTCGTTCCAGGCCGCGCCCAGTTCGTCCGGCGTCAGGGCCAGGGGCGAGAAGGCGGTCGAAGGCTTGGCCTGGAAGAAACCGAAACCCTTGGCGAGTTCGCCGGGGATCAGATTGCGCAAAGACACGTCGTTGACCAGCATCAGCAGTTTGATGTGGTCGACCGCCTGCTGCCGGGTGACGCCCATGGGCACGTCGTCCGTGACGACCGCGATCTCGGCTTCCAGGTCGATGCCCCAGGCTTCGTCCGCCACCTCGATGGCGTCGTGGGGCCCCAGGAAGGAGTCCGATCCGCCCTGGTACATCAGCGGATCTTCCCAGAAGCTCTCGGGCAGTTCCGCGCCGCGCGCCTGGCGCACCAGCTTGACGTGGTTCACGTAGGCCGACCCGTCGGCCCACTGATAGGCACGGGGCAGAGGGGCGGCACAAGCGCTCTCGTCGAAGGTGAAGGAGCCGGCCGCGCGGCCTTGCTCCAGGGCCTCGGCCTCGGCGGTCAGTTGCGGTGCGACCGCCGCCCAGTCGTCGAGCGCCGCCTGCAGCGTCTCGGCGGCCTTGGCCAGCACCGCCCGACCCAGGTCGCGGCTGACCAGGGCGAGCCGACCGTCGCGGCCTTGCTTCAAGCTTGCCAACTTCATGAGGCTACTCGGCCGCTCGCGCTGTCTCGCCCGGCGATCTCCAGGAGTCCTTGTAGCCTTCGAACTCGACCCCGGCCGGCAGCGGGCCGATCTCCAGCGGGTCGCGCGTATCCAGCATGACCGCGTACTCGTCGGTCGCTGCCGCCTTCGGCTTGAAGGCGTTCCGCAGAGCCTTGGGGTGCGGCCCGTGGGTAAAGCCGCAGGGATGGAAGGTCATCATGCCGGGGTGGATGTTGTCGCGGCTGAAGAAGCTACCGGCGTGATAGAAGATCACCTCGTCGTAGTCGTCGTTGTTGTGGAAGAAGGGTACCTTCAGCGCCTCCGGATCGCTCTCGAAGGGGCGCGGCGCGAAGGTGCAGACGACGAAGCGGTTGCCGACGAAGGTGGTGTGGGCCGACGGCGGCAGGTGATAGCGGTCGCTCATCAGGGGGCGAATGTCGGTGACGTTCAGGCGGACCGGCAGCAGATCGCCCTTCCAGCCGACGGCGTCCAGCGGATTGAAGGGATAGGTGGCGGTGGAGATCTGCCCTAGCCGCTTGATCCGGACCTGCCATTCGCTCTCGGACTTCTGCGCCTGGAAGGCCTCGTCCAGCGCTGGCGTGTCGAGCACCGCCGGATCGAAGATCGCATGCGGCCCCACCAGTCCCTTTTCGGGCAGCATGTAGCTGCCGTTTGTGGCCTCGATCAGCAGGGCCGTCACGGGCTCCTCGCTGTCCAGGCGCCACATGGTCGAGCGCGGCAGCAACACATAGTCGCCGGCCCGAACTTCCAGGTGGCCGTAGTCGCAGTAGAGGTGGCCGCGTCCGGCATGGAGGAAGAGCAGTTCGTCGCCGTCGGCGTTGCGCGCGAGGTGATCCATCGCTTTCGGCGCGCGCCAGTAGCGCAGCTTGCAGTGGGCGTTGTGCAGCACCGTCTGCGCGTCCCAGGGCGAGGGCTGTTCGGCATTCATCTTGGCGAGATCGAAGGCGCGGGGGGCCAGCGGTCCGTCCCAGTCCACCCAGCCGGTCGGCGGATGGCTGTGATACATGTGGGTGGCGGGCCCGAAGAAGCCCTCCTTACCCAATTCGCGCTCGTAGGTGCCCTCGGGCAGCGCGACATGCGCCTGCCGGCTGGCCTGCCCCTCGGTGCGCGGAAAGGCGATGTACTTGCGCATGGCGCTCCCTCCAAATCTTGCGTCGAACGCGAAGCGCTGCGCCCCGCGCAAGGGATCCGGCAATGCTCCAGCGTTGATCTTTTCTTTGCGAAAAAGTATCGTTTCAAACGAAACGACTGTCAAGATCCGCGCCGCTTCCTGCGCTACGGGTCAACGACCGGGGTAGGCCATGACACAAGCTTCACGCGCCGCTCTTCGCCAGCATGAAGACCGCGAAGACCGGGCGCTCAATGGGACGAGAGACGAGACTCGGACAGAGGCCGGTGAGTTCTGCCTCGCCGGCTTTCTGCCCTACCGCCTGTCGGTCACCACCAATCGGGTCAGCCGCGCCTTCGCGGCCCGCTACACGCGCGAGTTCGGCCTCTCGATCCCGGAGTGGCGCGTCATGGCGGTTCTGGGGGAACGGGCGCCACTCTCCTCGAACGAGGTTTGCGAGGCAACGGCGATGGACAAGGCCAAGGTCAGCCGGGCGCTGACGGCCCTGCGGTACAAGGGCTTCGTGAAGAAGGCGCCGCATCCGGACGACCAGCGCCTGCTGCGCCTCTCTCTCTCGGCCAAGGGCCTGCGGGTCTACGGCGCTATCGTTCCGCGCGCGCGCCAGCTTGAAGCCGAACTGACGGCGGGCCTGACCGCCGGGGAGCGCGGCCAGCTCGACCGCTTGCTGGACAAACTGCAGGCGCGGGTCGTAGATCTCGACGGGTGAAGCAACCGCTCGAGACTCTGGTGCCAGGCGCCGCCGATCCTCAAGCCGACGCCCCGGCCGCCAAGGCCGGTGATATCGTCGCGGCACTAGTCGCCGACTTCGCCGCGCGGCGGCCCGTGCGCGCCGGCTCGGTGATCGTCACGGTCTTCGGTGATGCGATCGCGCCGCGCGGCGGCGAGGCGGCAGTCGGCAGTCTGCTGCCGCTGCTCGAAAGCCTGGGCATCAACGGCAGCCAAGTGCGAACGGCTCTGTCGCGTCTGGCGGCCAACGACTGGTTCGACCGCCATCCGGTCGGGCGACGCAGCTTCTACGGTCTCTCCTCGCTCGGTCGTCGTCGCTTCCAGGAGGCGACGCGCCGGATCTACGGCGGCCCTCCTAGGGGCTGGAGCGACGACTGGCATCTTGTCCTGATCCCCGGCGGAAACAACGGCGGCCGCGACGGTCTGCGCAAGCAACTGGGCTGGCTCGGTTTCGGGGAGCTCGCGCCGAACGCTCTGATCCATCCCGGTCCCGACCTTGTGGCCTTGGCCTCGATCCTGGAGGCCTTGCCTCCGTCGGAACGGCCCCTGGTCATTGCGGGGAAAAGTCTGCCCGGCTCCAGGCCGGCTGCCTTGCGCCGGTTGGTCGAGGACTGTTGGGACCTGGCGGTGTTGGCCGGGGACTACGAGGCCTTCTGTCTGCGCTTCGCTCCCCTGGCGGATGCCTTGGAAAGGGAAGGGACGATTGCGCCTCTTCAGGCCATGCAGGGCCGCATTCTGCTGATCCACGACTACCGACGCCTGATCCTGCGCGATCCCCTGCTGCCGCCCGACCTCTTGCCGGAGGATTGGATCGGTTGGCGGGCCTACAGCCTGACCGCCGCTATCTATCGCGGACTGCTCGGCCCGTCGGAAAGCTGGCTGGACGCCGAAGCGGTCGACAGAGACGGTTCGCTTCCGCCGCCGTCCCCCGATTTTCGCGAGCGCTTCCCGGACACGCGCGGGCTCTAAGAGCGCCTTCGCCTGGGCTGTGACGCAGGGTGGCGCATGTCACAAAAAATCTTTGTCGAGATCGATGTTTTGACATATATTTATGGATAACGGAGCCGGCGATGAAGTCGGCGTGAGGGAGAGACGCGGATGTACACGCAAGGCCTCGACGTCCAAAAGGGCGATGCCTCGATCCCGCTGGAGCAGGGCGATAGCGACCTGGAGCGCCGCTTCCAGGCCAGGATCGACAGCGACGACAAGATCGAACCGAAGGACTGGATGCCAGAAGGGTATCGCAAGACCCTGGTGCGCCAGATCTCCCAACACGCCCATTCGGAGGTCGTCGGCATGCTGCCCGAGGGCAACTGGATCACCCGGGCGCCGAGCCTGCGCCGCAAGGCCGCGCTGCTGGCCAAGATCCAGGACGAAGCCGGCCACGGTCTCTACCTCTACAGCGCGGCGGAGACGTTGGGCGTCAGCCGTCAGGAACTGGTCGATCAGCTTCTGGAGGGGAAGGCCAAGTACTCCTCGATCTTCAACTATCCTTCGACGACCTGGGCGGACATGGGTGCGATCGGCTGGCTGGTCGACGGTGCCGCCATCATGAACCAGGTGCCGCTGCAGCGCTGTTCCTACGGCCCCTACGCCCGCGCCATGATCCGCATCTGTAAGGAGGAGTCCTTCCACCAGCGCCAGGGCTACGAGATCATGCTGACGTTGGCCCGCGGGACCGCCGCGCAGAAGCGTATGGCCCAGGATGCCTTGGACCGCTGGTGGTGGCCCTCCCTGATGATGTTCGGACCGACGGACAAGGATTCGCCCCACTCCGCCCAGTCGATGCGTTGGCGGATCAAGCGCGTCTCCAACGACGAACTGCGTCAGAAGTTCGTGGACGTGACCGTGCCGCAGGCGGAGTTCTTGGGCCTAACGGTGCCCGATCCCGATCTGCACTGGAACGACGTGACGAGCCAATACGATTTCGGTGAGATCGACTGGGAAGAGTTCAAGCAGGTGCTGCAGGGCAACGGCCCCTGTAACCGCGAGCGCATGCGCGACCGGCGGCGGGCGCACGACCGGGGCCGTTGGGTCCGGGAAGCCGCGATGGCCCATGCGGAGAAACGCCGGGCCCGCGCGGCTGCTGCCCAGGCGACGGCGGTCGCCGCCGAGTAGCCATCGGATGCTCTGGAGGAAAGAAGATGAGTGACGGCGCAAAGGAAGAGCGCGATTGGCCGCTGTGGGAGGTCTTCATCCGCGCCAAGGCGGGGCTGGCCCACAAGCACGCCGGGTCGCTTCATGCCGCGGATGCCGAGATGGCGCTGGAAAACGCCCGCGACGTCTACACGCGGCGCAATGAGGGCGTCAGCCTCTGGGTCGTACCCTCGACGGCGATCACGGCGAGCGACCCCCAGGACAAGGAGGCCTTCTTCGAGCCGGCCGGCGACAAGATCTATCGCCACCCGACCTTCTACGAGATCCCCGACGAGGTGAAGAATATCTAGGGAAGGATCGGCAATGGCCGCGCAGACTTCGCAAGCCCTGACCGACCGGCAGGCGCTCTTCCACTATCTCCTGCGTCTCGGCGACAACGCCGTCGTGCTCAGCCACCGGCTTGGCGAGTGGTGCGGGCATGCTCCCGTCCTGGAAGAGGATATCGCGCTGATCAACGTGGCGCTTGATCTTCTCGGCCAGGCCCGCTCGGTCATGACCTACGCCGGCGAGGTGGAGGGCGAGGGACGTGACGAGGATGCGCTGGTCTACCGTCGCGACGGCTTCGACTACCGCAACGTCCTGCTGGTCGAGCAGCCGAACGATGACGACTTCGCGGTCGCGATCGTCCGTCAGTTTCTCTTCGACGCCTGGCACTACGAGCTGCAGTCGGCGCTCCTCACATCGAGCGACGCGCGGCTGTCCGCCATTGCGGCCAAGTCGGTCAAGGAGGTCACCTATCACCTACGCCATTCGTCCGAATGGATGATCCGCCTGGGTGACGGAACCTCTGAAAGTCATGGCCGCGTCCAGGAAGCCGTGAACGATCTCTGGCGCTACAGCGGTGAACTGTTCGAAGCCGATGGGGTGGAGGAGCGCATCGCGGCCGCCGGAATCGGGCCGCATCCGCAAAGCCTCTATCCGGCCTGGTCGCAGACCATCGACCGCGTTTTGGGCGAAGCCACCTTGGTCCGGCCGGAAGACGGCTGGATGCAGAGCGGCGGACGCAGCGGACGCCACAGCGAGCACCTGGGCTACATTCTCGCCGAGATGCAGTTCCTGCAGCGCGCCTATCCCGACGCTCGCTGGTAGAAGACCTTGGTCATGGCGCTCCAAGCACAGACCAAGCGACCCGAGGCTGCTTCACCGGAGCTGGCTGATCTCTGGCGGACTCTTGAGGCTGTCGTGGATCCGGAAATTCCGGTGCTGACGATCGCCGACCTCGGGCTTCTGCGCGACGCCGAGATAGGGCCGGAGGGGGCGGTGACCGTCACCATCACGCCCACCTACTCGGGCTGTCCGGCCATGAACATGATCGAAAGCGAGATCAAACGAGTGCTGGGCGAGGCCGGCTACGCCACCGTCGCGGTGAAGAGCGTGCTGCATCCCGCCTGGACCACCGACTGGCTGAGCGAAGCGGGACGCGAGAAGCTGCGCGCCTACGGGATCGCGCCGCCGGAGACCGGCTCGCCGAGCAAGAAGGCGCTCTTCGGCGCCGAGCCGGAGGTTGCCTGTCCCCATTGCGGCTCGAAGGAAACGGAGCAGGTCAGCGCCTTCGGCTCGACGGCCTGCAAGGCGCTCTGGCGCTGCCGATCCTGTCTGGAGCCCTTCGATTACTTCAAGTGCATTTAGGCGAGAGGGCGCAGACCCCATGCATCCGCGGTTTCACCAACTGAAGGTCTCAGAGGTTCGGCAGGAGACCGACGACACCGTCTCCGTCGCCTTCGACGTCCCGGCGGAGGTCGCCGGTGAATACGACTACAAGCAGGGACAGTATCTGACCCTGCGGACCGAAATCGACGGCGAGGACATAAGGCGCAGCTACTCGATCTGCTCGGGCCTCGATGAAGGCGAGTTGCGGGTTGCGGTCAAGAAGGTGGAGGGCGGCCTTTTCTCCACCTTTGTGAACGATACGCTCAAGCCTGGAGCCTCGCTGGATGTGATGACTCCGAACGGGCGCTTCACCTCCGAACTCGATCCCGAGGCGGTCCGCACCTACGTGCTGTTCGCGGCAGGCAGCGGTATCACCCCTGTCATTTCCATCGCCAAGACGTTGCTGGCGCGCGAGCCCCATTCGAAGGTCCTGCTGTTCTACGGCAACAAGACGGTGGCCTCGATCATCTTCCGGGAGGCGCTGGAGGACCTCAAGAACCGCTACCTCGGCCGCTTCGGCCTCTATCACGTGCTGAGCCGCGAAACCCAGGAAGCGGAACTCTTCACCGGCCGCCTCGACCGCGAAAAGGTGCAGGCCTTCTGCCGCAGTCTGATCAATCCGGCCGCGGTCGACGCCTTCTTCGTCTGCGGTCCGGACACCATGATCGCCGACGTCACCGGCGCCTTGGAGGAGATCGGCGTTCCCGAGAAGAAAGTGTATCGGGAGCTGTTCAACACCCACCCCGAGGGCCTGGTGAAACCGAAACCGCTGGACCATGGCCGCCGAGAGGCGCAGGGCGACCGCGCTCAGGTCACGGTGATCCTCGACGGAGTCAGTCACGACTTCGATCTGGGGTTCGAGGGGACCTCGATCCTCGACGCCGCCACCGCCAAGGGTCTGGACCTACCCTTTTCCTGCAAGGGCGGGGTCTGCTGCACCTGCCGGGCCAAGCTGCGCGAGGGCAAGGTCGACATGGCAGTGAACTACGCCTTGGAACCGGAGGAGGTGGCGCAGGGTTTCGTGCTGACCTGCCAGTCTCGTCCGCTGACGGACCGGGTCGTGCTGGACTACGACCAGGCGTAAGCGCCGGCGACCTTCGGGCGCGCGTTTAGCCGAACACCTCGATAAAGCGGTCCTTCAGCACGCGGTCGACCTCGGGCAGCCCGACGGACTGACCCAGATCCGCAAGGGAGGTCACGCCGTGCTCGCGGATGCCGCAGGGCACGATTCCGTCGAAGTGCTCCAGATTCGGCGCCACGTTCAGCGAGACCCCATGGTAGGTCACCCAGCGGCGTACGCGTACGCCAACGGCGGCGATCTTGTCTTCTCGACCTTCTGACCGTTCGACCCAGATACCGACTCGCCCGCTGCGGCGCTCACCGGCAATCCTGAAGTCGGCCAGGCTTCGGATCAGCCAGTCTTCGAGCTGGCAGACGAAGGCGCGTACGTCCGGCTGACGGACCTTGAGGTCGAGCAGAACGTAAGCCACCCGCTGACCGGGGCCGTGATAGGTGTACTGGCCGCCGCGGCCGGTCTTGAAGACCGGAAAGCGCGACTCCAGCAGATCGGCCGGGTCGGCCGAGGTCCCCGCGGTGTAGAGCGGCGGATGTTCCAGCAACCAGACGCATTCCGGCGCCGTCCCGGCCCGGATCGCGGCGGCCCGGTCCTCCATCCAGGTCACGGCCGGCGGGTAGGGAACCGGCGCCTCCGCGACGATCCACTCCAGCGACCCGTGTCGGGTGGTCAGGATTTCGCCGCGCGGCGCCTTTCCGAGGTCGGGCGCATCGGCTAACGTCGCGGCGCTCATGACCGAGGGAGGAATGGCTTCAGGTATGGCTGACGATTTCAAGGATGCAGCCCTTGCATATCACCGGGCTCCACGACCCGGGAAGTTGGAGGTAGTCGCGACCAAGCCGCTGGGCAACCAGCGGGATTTGGCGCTGGCCTATTCGCCGGGCGTCGCCGCGGCCTGCGAGGCCATCGTGGCCGATGAGGCGGCGGCGGCCGAGATGACCGGGCGCGCCAATCTCGTCGGCGTGGTGACCAATGGCACGGCCGTGCTCGGCCTCGGGCAGATCGGCCCCTTGGCCTCGAAGCCGGTGATGGAAGGCAAGGCCGTTCTCTTCAAGAAGTTCGCGGACATCGACGTCTTCGATATCGAGGTCGATGCGCGCGATCCGGAAAAGCTGATCGAGATCGTCGCCGCGCTGGAGCCGACCTTCGGGGGGATCAATCTGGAGGATATCAAGGCGCCGGAATGCTTCGTCGTCGAACGCGAGTTGCGCGAACGCATGGACATTCCCGTCTTCCATGACGACCAGCACGGCACCGCGATCATCGTCAACGCGGCGATCTACAACGGCCTGCGTCTGGTCGACAAGAAGATCGAGGAGGTCAAGGTCGTCACCTCCGGCGCTGGCGCTGCCGCTATTGCCTGTCTGGATTTGCTGGTGGCCTTGGGTGTCCGGCGCGAGAACATCTGGGTCAACGACATCGCGGGTCTGGTCTACGAGGGGCGGACCGAGGAGATGGATCCCTGGAAGGCGGCCTACGCCCAGAAAACCGATCTGCGCAGCCTCGACCAGGTCATCGAGGGTGCCGATATCTTCCTCGGGCTCTCCGCGCCCGGCGTTCTCAAGCCGGAGATGGTCGTTAGGATGGCGCGCGATCCCCTGATTCTCGCGCTGGCCAATCCGGTGCCCGAGATCTGGCCGGAGGCGGCGCGCGAGGCGCGGCCGGATGCGATCATCGCCAGCGGCCGGTCGGACTATCCCAATCAGGTCAACAACGTCCTCTGCTTTCCTTTCATCTTCCGCGGTGCGCTGGACGTCGGCGCAACCACTATCAACGAGGAGATGAAGGTCGCCTGCGTGAAGGCCATCGCCAACCTCGCCATGGCCGAGGTCTCGGAGGTCGTGGTCAAGGCCTACGGCGGTCAGGCCTACAGCTTCGGGCCCGACTACCTGATCCCGCGTCCCTTCGACCCGCGCCTGATCCTCGAGATCGCGCCGGCCGTGGCCAAGGCGGCGATGGACAGCGGTGTCGCACGCCGGCCGATTGCCGACTTCAAGGCCTATCGGGAACGCCTCAACCAGTTCGTCTTCCGCTCCGGCCTGCTGATGAAACCGGTGTTCGAACAGGCCCGCAGCGAAGCCAAGCGCGTTTTCTTCGCCGAGGGCGAGGCCGAGCGCGTCTTGCGGGCGGCTCAGATCATGGTCGACGAGGGCCTGGGCGTGCCGGTGATTTGCGGCCGGCCGCGCGTGGTCGATAAACGCCTGAAGGAACTGGGACTGCGCATCAAGCCGGACCAGGACTTCGAACTGGTCGATCCTTTGGATGATCCGCGCTACCGGGACTATTGGAGCGAATACCATCGTCTCACGGAACGGCGGGGCGTCACGACCGACGAGGCACGGACCATTTTGCGCACCAACGCGACGGCGATCGGCTGCATCGCGGTGCAGCGTGGCGATGCCGATGCCCTGATTTGCGGCGTGGAGGGGCGCTATCAGCGTCATCTCCGCCAGGTCGAGATGACCATCGGTCTCGCCCCGGGCGCCCGGGACTTCTCGGCACTCAGTCTGCTGATCACGGGACGCGGCGCGCTCTTCATCGCCGATACCCAGGTCAGCAGCGATCCGGAAGCCGAGGAGATCGTGGAGATGGCCCGCCTGGGAGCCGAGGCGGTCCGGCGTTTCGGCATCGAACCGAAGATCGCTCTGCTCAGCCACTCCAACTTCGGCAGCCATGACGATGTCAACGCCGTGAAGATGCAGCAGGCCCTGAAGCTTCTGCATCGCCGCCACCCGGAGCTGGAGGCGGAGGGAGAGATGCATGCCGACGCGGCCTTGTCCGAAGACATTCGGGCGCGCATCTTCCCCAACTCGCGCCTGAGCGGCGCGGCGAACCTGCTGATCATGCCGAGCCTGGATGCGGCGAACATCTCCTTCAACCTGCTGAAGATCGCGGGCGACGGGCTGCCGGTCGGGCCGCTGTTGCTCGGCGCGGCAGCGCCGGTGATGATCTTGACGCCGTCGGTGACGGCGCGCGGTGTCGTCAATGCCTCCGCCGTCGCCGCGGTGGACGCCCAGGCACGACAGCGGAGCGTCGCGCGCGCGGAAGCAGCCAGCTAGAGCGCGATCGTCTCAGGCGGAAGCGGTTCGCCTGCGCCTGAGACGTGAATCGCTCTCTGGTCTTATAATGAGAGCAGGATCCGAGGAGCCGCCTATGGCCGAACCCGCCACCGCCGAGCGCCCGCAGGAAGCGGCGAGCCGCGAGGAGGCGAGCGAAGACACCGTCGGATTGGCGCTCGCGCAGATCGATGCCGTACGGAAGGCGCTGGCCGACAGCGATGTCGGGCAGGTGGAGCGCTTGGTCGAGCCGTTGCATCCGGCCGACACCGCGGATCTGCTGGAGGCGCTGGACCGGGACGAGCGCAAGCTGCTGCTGCGCATCGTCGGGGAAGCGCTGGAAGCCGAGGTCCTCACCTACCTGGAGCCGGAACTGCGCAATGCGGTCGTCGCCGACATCGGCGCGAAGACCGCCGCGCAGCTGCTGCGGCAATTGGAGAGCGACGACGCTCTGGAGTTCTTCGAGGACCTGGACGAGGAGCCACGCGCCCAGATCCTTAGTCTGGTGCCGCGCACCATCCAGCGCCTGCTGACCGAGGGCATGACCTTCCCCGAGGATTCCGCCGGGCGCCTGATGCAGCGCGAAGTGGTGGTCGTCCCCTCGATCTGGACGGTGGGCGAGACCATCGACTGGATGCGGAACAACAAGAAGCAGATCGTCAGCGACTTCTACGACCTCTATGTCGTCGACCCGCGCTACAAGCCGATCGGCAAGCTGCCGCTCAGCCGCGTGCTCCGCTCGAAACGGCCGGTCAAGGTCTCGGCTCTGATGAGCGAGGATTTCTATCCGATCCAGGTGACTCTCGATCAGGAGGAGGTCGCCTACCGCTTCCGGCAGTACTCCCTCTTGTCGGCTCCGGTGCTCGACGATGCGGGCCGGTTGGTCGGCGTGGTCACGCTGGACGATATCGTGCACGTGATCGACGAGGAGGCGGGGGAGGACCTTCTGAAGATGGGTGGCGTCAGCGAGAGCGACGTCTACTCGGACCTCCTCCGCACAACGCGCAGCCGCTTCTCCTGGCTGGCCGTGAACCTGCTGACGGCGATCTCGGCATCTTTGGTGATCGCCCTGTTCGAAGCGACGATTCAGGAGATCGTGGCCCTGGCCGTGCTCATGCCGATCGTCGCCTCGATGGGTGGCAATGCCGGTACCCAGACTCTAACCGTCGCGGTGCGGGCCATCGCGATGAAGGATCTGGCCGGCCGCAGCATGCGGCGCTTCATCACCAAGGAACTGCTGGTCGGGCTGTTGAACGGCGTCTCCTTCGCTGTCCTGATGGGGGTCATCGCCTGGCTTTGGTTCGGCGATCCGCTGCTCGGCGCCGTGATCGCCACGGCGATGGTGATCAATCTCGTCGTCGCGGGGCTGTTCGGCGCCCTGATTCCCATCGTGCTCGAGCGCTTCGGGGCGGACCCGGCCATCGCCTCGTCGGTCTTCCTGACCACGGTGACCGACGTCGTCGGCTTCTTCGCCTTTCTCGGACTGGCGGGCCTGGTCCTGCTTTAGATGGCAATTCGGCCAGCTTGCCTTTTGGGACGGCTGAAGCAGAAAAGGAAAGAGGCCCTCATGTCTGCAATGAGAGCCTCTCGCCTGTTCGCCTGTTTCAGAGAGTGTCAGAAACGGTAGGCGACGGTGAAGAGAACTTCGTGCAGCGACACCGCGTCAGTTTCGTAGCTGCTGTCGAGGGAAGGCCCAGCGAATCCCAGATTGGCCGGATCGATCGTGCCCTCGAGGTCGAAACCGTTGATCCGCGTGAAGCGGTATTTGCCCCCGACGAGGATGTTGTCGGTCACTTCGAAGTTGAGACCGGTCATCAGCGACCAGGAGAAAGAGGCATCGGTATCGTCGAAGGAGGGGACGGTGCTGTCGGGGCTGTCTACCTTGGCCCAGGTCACACCGAGCCCGCCGCCGACGAAGGGCGTAAAACGCGAGTCTAGATCGATGTCGTAGTACAGATTGCCTTGCAAAGAGGTCAGGCTGATGTCGCCATCCGCATCGAAGGTCGTGCTTGCACCGCCTAGCGTAACGTCGACATCATCGAAATCCGAAGATCGGTGGGAGATGCCGAGCGAGGTGCGCAGTCCGGGGAGGACTGGGTCCAAGGTAAGGCCCAGCTCGGCGCCGAATGACAGCGCATTGTCGATGGATGCCTCGGCGTCCACCGGTGTTCCGAGCGCGGCGTCGACGGCGTCGGAATTGTAATCGACATCGCTTGGAATCGCGAGGCCGAGCTGTCCTTCGATATAGGGCCGGAAGGTGTCGGCTTCGGCGAAGGCCGGGCTCGCGGTGCCAGCCAGCAGAGCTGTTGCCGCTATATACTTAAAAGTGTTCATATTTCCGTTCCACCACCATGACTAGAGTGCGGGGTGGCGTATTACGAAAAGAAATACACGTCAAGGTAATTAATATGCAATCTGAGGAAACACGTGGAATAAAAAAACAACTCAAGATATGTGAGATTCGGCTTTTCAGCCTGGCTCCGTGGCCTTCCAGAATCGCGCGGCCGGACGCAAAGAGAGCAAACCTCTTGGTGGCGCAGGGGCCAACTTGGAGAAGTTACGAGGCCGTGCCATGTCTCTGGGAGAGAGGGTGACCCGGAACAGAGGAGGGCGCACGTGCCGACTGCGCTGATTACCGGTGCCAACCGTGGGTTGGGGCTCGAGCTGGCACGCAGCTTCGCGGCGGACGGCTGGCAGGTGCACGCCTGCTGCCGGATGCCGGACAAGGCGCCGGAGCTGCGGGCGGCAGCAGCCGCGTCCGAGGATCGGATCGAGGTTCATCGTCTGGATGTCACCGACGATCTTCAAGTCGGCGGCCTCGCCCGCTCGCTGGGGGGCGAAACGCTGGATCTGCTGTTCAACAACGCTGGGATCTACGGCCCGCGGGACGGCTTCGGGAGTCAGGATTTCGAGGCGTGGAACAAGGTCCTCGCGATCAATCTGCTGGCGCCCCTGCGGATGGTCGAAAACTTCGTGGAGTTGGTCGCGGCAAGCCACGGCAAGCTGATCGTCAACATGAGCTCTCGACTTGGCTCAATCGCCGAAAACGACGCCGGCGGAGGCTACCCCTACCGCTCCAGCAAGGCTGCGCTGAACATGGTGACACGCGGTCTGTCGGTCGATCTCGCTGCGCGAGGGATCACTGTCGTGTCCGTTCATCCCGGATGGGTGCGGACCGATATGGGGGGTAGCGACGCGGCACTGACGGTCGCGGACTCGGTGGCGGGACTGCGGCGCGTGATGGCGAGTCTGACGATCGAAGACAGCGGTCGCTTCTTCGATCACAGCGGGGCTGAACTCCCCTGGTAGCCGATCGTTTCACGCGACGCTCAACGCCCGAAGAGCGGGAACCCCGCTGCCTGCTGGGTCCCGCTTCCGGGTGCGTTGTGCGAGTCCGACGGCCGTCGGGGGCTTTACCGTGGACTCCTCCGAATCGACTGCCTTTACCGTCTACGGCAGGGCTGGGTAGGTGACGGGGGCGGCTGTCGATCCTTACAGGCCGCGACACCAGCGATCTGCATATGTAAGCATACATGCGATTTTGATTTTGTCCATAGATTTTTTTGGGATATTAACCAATCGCTCACACGAGTGTATGTGCTGCTTGGGCGCTTATTCTGCACCAATACCTTAGTGTGTAGATCGGGATTGGGATCGCGTGGCGCAGGGCCGCGGCGAGACTTGGCCGGACGGCTTGAAAGCGGGCGCCGCAGCGGCAATTCTGTCAGACGACAGTTTATATGGATCGAACCTGGGGCCGCCCGATGCTGACCGAAGAGCAGACGCTGATCCGCGACACCGCCCGCCAGTTCGCTCGCGACGTGCTCGCACCGAATGCTGCCGAGTGGGACCGCGAGGCTCGATTCCCGCAAGAGGCGATTTCCCAGCTAGCCGAGCTTGGCTTCATGGGCATTAACGTGCCCGAGGAATACGACGGTGCCGGTGCGGATGCCGTGTCCAACGCTTTGGCGATCGAGGAGATTGCGGCAGGCGACGGTTCGGTCTCGACCATCATGGCGGTGCACAACTCGGTCGGCTGCATGCCGATCTCCAACTTCGGCTCGACCGAGCAGAAGGAGCGCTTTCTGCGGCCGATGGCGCGCGGGGAGAAGCTGGGGGCCTTTTGCCTGACCGAACCCTCTGTGGGATCCGACGCCGGGGCGATCAAGACCTCCGCGCGCAAGCTCGGCAACAAGTGGGTGCTGAACGGCACCAAGCAGTTCATCACCAGCGGAAGCACGGCGGACGTAGCCATCGCCTTCGCCGTGACCGACCCGGAGGCCGGCAAACGGGGTATCAGCGCGTTCATCGTCCCCACCGAAAGTCCCGGGTATCAGGTCGCACGCGTCGAGAAGAAGCTCGGACAACGCGCGAGCGATACCTGTCAGATCGTCTTCGATCAGCTCGAACTGACCCCAGACCTGCTGCTGGGCGAGGAAGGGCAGGGCTACAAGATCGCTCTCTCCAACCTGGAAGGCGGCCGCATCGGCATCGCGGCTCAGGCCGTCGGTATGGCACGCGCAGCTTATGAGGCGGCGCTGGCGTACGCCAAGGAGCGGGAATCCTTCGGCCGGAAGATCGTCGATCATCAGGCCGTTGGCTTTCGGCTCGCAGACATGGCCACCCAGATCAAGGCTGCCGAGCTGATGGTTCTCCATGCCGCGGAATTGAAGGATGCGGGCAAGCCCTGCCTGCAGGAAGCTTCCATGGCCAAGCTCTTCGCCTCGGAGGCCTCGGAGCAGATCTGTTCGGCCGCTCTGCAGATCCACGGCGGTTACGGCTACCTGGAAGACTATCCGGTCGAGCGTATCTACCGCGACGTTCGAGTCTGTCAGATCTACGAGGGCACGTCCGACATCCAGCGCCTCGTCATCGCTCGGCAGTTGGCGGCCGACTAGAGTACGCCGAGGCCTGAGGGACGCCGGAGCGCGGCCTATCCGTTTTTCATCGCAGGGTTGCAGTTCTCGGGGGCGGGGTCCTGGTTCTCGGGGAAGGCCTCGGCGGATCTAGCGGCCGTCGAATTCTCCGTAGAACAGCTCCGAGACCTCGGCGTTCGAGCTTTCCACTTCTTTCCGGATCCAGCTTTCGAAGGCGGAGATCTTGTAAAGATCGCTGTGGCCCGGAGGGTAGACCAGATACCAGCCGCTGTTGTTGGGGTGCTGCAGCTTGAAGGGCGCGACCAGACGGCCTGCCCGGATGTCCTCGGTCACGTAGGGTCGGTTGGCGACGGCGAAGCCGAGGCCGACGTTGGCGGCTTGAAACGAGAGCATGCAGGTGTCGAAGAACATGCAGGAGGCATGCTCCATCACCTTGGGCGCACCCGCGAAGTCCAGCCAGGACTTCCAGTTCAGGCTGCAGGTATCGGAGTGGAGCAGGGTGAAGTTCTTCAGATCCTTCGGCTCCAGCTCGTCGGTCTTCACACCGGGCATGACGCGTTCCAGCAGGTCGGGCGTGCAGACCGGCACCAGATCCTCGCGAAACAGCAGCTCGGCTTTCAGACCCGGGAAGACACCGTCACCGTAGCGGATCGCCAGATCGAAGCCTTCCCGGTCGAAATTGACCTGCCGGTAGGCCTGCGACACGTGCAGGGTGATCTCCGGATGTGCCTGGGTGAAGCGCTCAAGCCTGGGTAGAAGCCAGCGAACCGCGAAGGTCGGCAGCACGCTGATCTTGAACAGGTGCTTGCGCTGCTTGTCGGTGATCTCCAGCCCGGCGGCCAAGATCGTGTCGAGCGCTTCGCGGACGTGGGCGATGAACTCCTCACCCTCCGGGGTGAGAACCACGGCGTTGCTTTGCCGGTGAAACACCTTGAACTGCAGTTGCTCCTCCAGCGCCTTCACCCGCTGGCTGACGGCCGAACCCGAGATCAGGTTCTCCTCGGCTGCCCGGGCGAAACTGCCGAGACGCGCCGCGCTCTCGACAATACGCAGGGAATTGAGGTTGATTTGACGAAGATGTTTCATTCTTGTTCACGCCGCAAGTTCAGCTAATGCTACCCCAGGTGTTTCTAAGTTTACACTCTCAATTTGAAAGCGACAATGGCTCTATCGTCCGCTGGTTGGTAGGGGTAGCGATCCGATGGAGAAAGTAAACTTGAACGGGATCCGCCATAGCGTGAGCCGCGAGGCTCTGCTTGGGCATGAGTCCGCCTGGAAGGTGTCGGACCTCGGTTTGGTGCAATTCAAGCATGAGTACGATCCGGAACTGCTGGAGACGATCCGGCGCAAGGCTTTGGAGCTGAAAGCCGATCGCGCGTTCCAGAAGCACCTGAATCTGACCTTCATTACCGGGGCAGATCGCTACATCCCGGAGATCAACGAACTCATTCACGACAAGAACCGGCTGGACCGTTTGAGTGCCTTTGCCGGTACGCGTCTCGAGCCCTATCCGCTTTCGGTGGTCGGCTCGACCGTGACCTTCATGAGCCCGAACGACGGAAACGTCGACTGGCACTGCGACGGTGTTCCGGTGACCGAACTGATCCCGCTCTCGATCAGCGATCCGATCATCGGCGGCGAGTTGGAGGTCTTCCTGGGCGGCTGCGAACCGGGTAAGGCCCGTGTCGACCGGGGCGAGGAACTGGATCCCAGCGAACTGCTTCGGATCAAGCATTCGGTCGGCCACAGCACCCTGGGTCATTTCCTGGGTGTCCTGCACCGGACGCGACCGCTCGAGTACGGGGAGCGCATCACTCTGGTTCTGAACCTCCGGTCCGTCGAGCGGCCCTACGTCGACGACAACCGGATGTTCTATCTGGCCGCCGACAACGACCTCGACCGGGCCTGGGTGAACGAAATGGCCGACGACGTCTGGAGCAACCAGTTGCCGGCCTACCGCGCGTCCGGGCAAGCGAGCGTCCCGGCAGCGGAATGAGTCACGCCCGCGACGGTGGCTCGGGCGCGGCTCCGCTCGCGGGCGCAAGCCTCGGGGGATCCTTTGCGGTCCCCTGCGCTCTTGCGGCCATAGGCTTCTGGTCGACGAACGCCGTGGTCGCGAAGTACGCGCTGGTCGAACTGACGGTCGCCCAGGTTCAGGCCCTTCAGTTCGCCGGCGCCACTTTCGCGGTCTGGCTCTTCGGATTTGCTTTACCCCGCAAGCCTATAACCTGGCCGGAGCCCCGCGCTCTGGGTCTGGGGACGTTGGGCCTGGTGGGGACCATGGTGTTTCAGTACATCGCCTTCGCGGCCGGGCCGATCGCGACGGTCAATCTGATCGCCTACTCCTGGCCCCTCTTGACGGCGCTGCTGGTGGCGGTCTGCGGCATCGCCTATCGCCCGTACCGCCTTGTGATCACCTCGGCCGCCGGCTTCGTGGGAGTCGGCTTGCTGATCGGCGGCGACGTTGGGGTGGTGGAGGGCGGCGGCTCACTCGTCGGGTACACGGCGGCTTTCGCCTCCGCGATCTGTATGGCGGTCTACACCTTCCTGATCGGTCGTTTCTCGGTTTCGGCGTCCAGCCTTCTGTTGGCGGCGGCGCTGATCGGCCTGGCCGGAACCGGGACGTGGTGGCTGCTGACGGGGGCCGGTCTGCCGCCCTTGCCCTACGTTCTGTTCGGCCTCTACCTGGGCATCGGTCCCATGGGCGTAGGCTATCTGCTCTGGTCCTTGGCTCTGCGTCGGGGCGCGGCCGGTTCGATTTCGACTCTCGGCTATGCCACGCCGGTGCTCTCGACAGTCCTGCTGTTCGTCTCCGGCGAGGCCGTGACCTGGGGAGCCGTCGTGGGCGGCGGCATCATCATCGTGTGTTGTGTGTTGGTCGGTACAGGCAAATTGGAACAGCGAAGCAATGCTACATCAGGGTGAAGATGCAGATACGGTCGCCGAGGCACTCTGGCGGCGATACGGAGAGGGCGCTCGGCTGCAGGCCGCGCTGGCCGCCTATCAGGCGATTCAGCGCGAGGATTTGAAGGCTTGCGAGCTTTGGCGCGGCATTCTCGATCTGCTCGAGGAGAAGGTTGCGCATGAATGTGAGCGCCACTGACTGGGTTATTCCGGGCGGCGCGACCCGATCACTAAGTCGCGAGTTCGATTTGTATACGAATATCAATGTAAATATTGTTTATCAGGCGGTTGGGGAGAATTTTCCATCTATTTGAAAGACTAGAAGTGCGAATATCCGGGCTTGCGATCTCTACCTTTAGTTTTTCTAAGTGGCTTACCGCGGGCGGATCGCCGAGCTTGTGACTATGGTTCGGAACATAGATCAACATGTCGGGCGACGGATACGTCAGGCCCGCGCGCTGCGGGGCCTGAGTATGGAAAAGCTCGCTCAGGCTCTCGGCATCTCATACCAGCAGCTGCAGAAATACGAGGTTGGCAGCAACCGCGTTAGTTGTGGGCGGCTCTGGCTTATCGGACAAACCCTAGACCTGCCGATCGGCTTCTTTTTCGACGGACTCGAGAATGAAGGGCTGGCCGTGACCGGGGGCGACGACGCCCTGGTATCGCGCCGAGCGATCAACGCGGCACGTCAACTTGAGGAAATCGAGGACCCGGCGTTGCGCGACCAACTGGTCGCCATGATTCGCACCTGCGCACGGTCAAGTCAGGCCGTCTCCTGACAGCTACCGCATCTCAAGAGCAGGTAGCTCTTGGAGATTGCCGCCGATCCGGGGAGGGGAGGTGGCGCAGGCTGGTCGAGGAGATGTCGGACGCCGACGTGTCCTCGACCGCCTGCTGTTTTCCGATACAGTTTTCGGATGGCTTCCGACCTTTAGATAGATCCCGGCGCGCTGGCCCCTTCCAAACTTTCTCTAGTGGATCTGCTGCGGCCAGCTCCGGCAGGAAGCGACTTCGGGGCGGCTTCGATCTGGTTTAGGCTGAAGCCAACGAGCAGCGGGCACTTTCGAATGGGCGGAGCCTCTCGGGGCCGCTGGCTGCTCTCCAATGAAACTTGGAGGCGCGCCGAAGGTGACGGAACCGATCCTCTTCTACTTTGATTTTTCCAGTCCCTACGGGTTTTTTGCGTCGCGTGACATCGATGCGCTTGCCAAGCGGCATGGCCGTATCGTGACCTGGAAACCGATACTGCTGGGTGCAGTTTTCAAGCACACCGGCATTAAGCCTTTGACAACTATTCCCCTCAAAGCCGACTACACGCAGCGCGACTTGGCCCGAGAAGCCCGGCGATTGGACGTCGATTTCCGTCTGCCGCAGGCCTTCCCCTTCGCGTCCATCGCCGCGGCGCGAGCCTTCTACTGGCTCTGGGATCAAGACCCGGAGAAAGCCAAATCCCTGGCGCAGGCCCTCTTCGAGCATGCGTTCATTGCCGGGCAGGATATCTCCAAGCCTCACGCGGTTCTGGAGGTCGGCAGGACGCTCGGTCTGGCCACGTCGGATCTGGAGGTGGCCTTAAGCGACCCCGCCGTGAAAGATCGCTTGCGCCAGGAAGTCGAAGCGGCGATTGCCGCCGGCGTCTTCGGATCCCCCTTCGTCCTGGTCGACGGCGAGCCGTTCTGGGGGTACGACCGTTTCCCCCGCATCCAGGCCTGGTTGGAGACCGGCGGCTGGTAGAGCCGGACGTCCCGCAGTTGCCTCAGACCTCGGCGAGGACGTCCCGGAACAGCGCTGCATCCACGTTGCCGCCGCAGAGCATGACGGCGATCTTGCGGCCACGGTTCTGTTCCTTCTGTTTCAGGCAGGCGCCCAGCGCGGCGGCTCCCGCCCCCTCGGCCACGTTGTGGCTGTCGGTGTAGAAGGCCCGCATGGCGCTCGCGATCTCCGCTTCCGTCAGGGCGACGATCTCAGCGACCCCATTCCAGAGAACCTCGACGGCCTCGGGTTCCGGCACGCGGCAGGCCATGCCGTCGGCGATGGTGATGGCCTGATCGGTGGAGACAGGCTTACCGGCTTCGAACGACAGCTTGTAGGCGGGGGCGCCCTCCGCCACCACGCCGACGATCTCCGTTTTCAGTCCTAGCGCATCGCGCGCCGCGATCGTGGCCGTGATGCCGGAGCCGAGACCGACCGGGACATAGACCCGGTCCAGATCCGGCACGGCCCGGAAGAGCTCAAGCGGATAGCTGGCAACGCCGCGCACCAGACGCTCGTCGTAGGACGGCAGCATGTGCAGGCTCTCGCGCTCCGCCAGCAGTTCGGCGTGCTCGCGGGCGGCCTGGAAGTCGTGGCCCTCCACGACCAGCTCGCCGCCGAAGGCGCGCATGGCCGCGTTCTTCTCGACCGAGTTTCCCTCCGGAACGCAGATCACCGCGCGGATCCCATGGCGGGCGGCGGCGAAGGCCACCGACTGTCCGTGATTGCCGCGCGTCGCCGTGACGACTCCCGGCATCCTCGCACCCCGCTTGGCCAAGTCTGCCATGTAGACCAAGCCGCCGCGCACCTTGAACGCGCCGGTCGGCGTGTGGTTCTCGTGCTTGACCCAGAGTTCGCAGCCGGCGCGTTCCGCCAGCAGGGGCCAGGCATACTGCGGAGTTGGCGGCATGGTGGCATAGACCGTTTCGGCCGCTGTCTCTATCTCGCTCAGGCTGGGCAGGCGCATCGCCGTGTCGGGGCCTCCGTTTCCGGTTTTCGCACCGTGACCGCGACCATGGCTTGCTCAGCGCTGTCGCTCACGGTCACGCTCATCCTGTTCGACGGTATAGCGCCGAATCTCGCTAAAGCCGAACAGCAACAGCAGGACACCGAGCACGATCTGAATCGCGGCGACGACGCGGATCGACTCGCTGACGGGAACGATGTCGCCGTAGCCCACCGTGCTGAGCGTGATGACGGAGAAGTAGAGGCTTTCCAGAAAGGCGATCTCTCGCACCTCGCCGGCGATCCGGAAATGCAGCGAGGCCGTGTAGACGTCGAAGATGCGATAGAGGCAGGCAAAGATCACGATCAGAAGTGTATAGAAGGTCAGAAAGGCGAAGGTCGGGACGATCAGGCGGCTGATGCGTTTGAAGAAGTCCTCGAACAGTAGGCCTGTATCCAGCAGGAAGATCGCCACATCTCGGCTGACGAAGAGCACGATCAGCGAAACCGCGGTCATGGCCCCGATGAAGAAGCCGTCGTTCCAGGCGGTCGAGAGGTCTTTGCCCGGTAGTGCGAAGGTGGCCGCGCCGATCAGCATCACCGGCAGAAGCCAGAGCAAGGGACGCCAGAAGCTCCGCTGTTCACGCAGGTGCTCGGCCGAAACGATCGACTGAATCGCTGACCGATTCCAAAGCGCCCCCAGCACAAAGGCGCCGATTGGCAGCAGATAGCCGAGCTTGACGGCCCAAAGGGACAGACTCGGAAGGAAGTTGACCTGAAGGAAGAAGACGAAGATGCAGGTATAGAGCGCCAAGTGGTTGGCGAAGGCCACGGTGAAGAAGCGGCCGCTTGCGAAGGTGAAGTAGAAGACGGAGACAGAGGCGGCGATGGTGACCACGACCACGACGCCGAAGGTATCCAGGCCCGGTGAAACGGCCAGAATCACTAGAAGGACCATGGCAACGGTGAAGCCAACCGCTGCGGCCCAGCCGCGCCGTGAACGCCGCATGACGGATCGCGCTCCTATCGACAGAGCCTTTCTCTTCCCGGAAAGCTAGCGCTTGGCCGGGTGTCGCGGCAACGGGTGGGACCGAGCCGGCCGCCTGAGCGATCAACAGGCGTCAGTCGTTCGCGGGCCCTTGCCAGTTGGGCTTGCGCTTGTCGAGGAAGGCCGTCAGACCTTCCTGCCCTTCTGGCGAGACGCGCACCCGCGCGATTCGCTGTGCCGTATCGGCGATCACCTCGGAGGTGGCAGGGCGGTCGGCGACCGCGAAGATCAGCTGCTTGCATTCCGAAACCGCTTGCGGGCCGTTTTTTAGCAGTGTCTCGACCAGCTCGTTGCCGGCGCTCTCCAGGGCATGCGGCGACACGACCCTGTGGACAAGGCCCAGATAGTAAGCCGTCTCGGCGGAGAACTTCTCGCCGGTCAGCAGGTAGCGCCGGGCCTCGCGCTGGCCGATCGCGGCGATGACGTAGGGGCTGATGACCGAGGGGATCAGCCCCAGCTTCACCTCGGTCAGTGCGAAGGAGGCTTCCTCCGACGCGATGGCGATGTCGCAGGCGCTGACCAGCCCGACGCCGCCGCCGAAGGCCGGCCCCTGGACCAGTGCGACGGTCGGCTTGCTCAGGAAGTTGAGGGTCCGCAGCAGCTCGGCCAGCGCCTCGGCATCCTTGAGATTGTCCGCCTCGCCGTAGCCGGCCATGGCGCGCATCCAGTTCAGGTCGGCGCCGGCGGAAAAGGAGGTGCCCTCGGCGGCCAGGGTCACCACGCGCACCCGCTGGTCGTCCTCGAAGCCGCGCAGCACCGTGGTCATCTCGGCGATCAGCTGGTCGTTGAAGGCGTTGTGCACTTCGGTCCGCGTCAAGGTGATCCGCGCCACGCCGCGTTCGTCGATGGACTCCAGGAAGAGAGGATGCTGCATGGGGAGGACCTTCTTCACTACATCCGAAAGACGCCGAAGCGCGTCTCGGGGATCGGGGCGTTGAGGGAAAGGGAGAGACCGAGCGCCAGCGTCATGCGGGTGTCGAGCGGGTCGAGGATGCCGTCGTCCCACAGTCGGGCGCTGGCGTAGGTCGGGTGACCCTGCCGTTCGTACTGTTCGCGGATCGGCGCCTTGAAGGCCTCTTCCTCCTCCGCCGGCCAGGTCCCGCCCTTGGCCTCGATGCCGTCGCGCCGCACCGTGGCCAGCACCCCGGCTGCCTGTTCGCCGCCCATGACGGAGATGCGCGCGTTGGGCCAGGTCCAGAGCAGGCGGGGGGAGTAGGCCCGGCCGCACATGCCGTAGTTGCCGGCGCCGAAGCTGCCGCCCAGGATCAGCGTGAACTTCGGCACCTGGGCGCAGGCCACGGCGGTCACCAGCTTGGCGCCGTCCTTGGCGATGCCGCCGGCCTCGTACTTGCGGCCGACCATGAAGCCCGAGATGTTCTGCAGGAAGATCAGCGGGATACCGCGCTGGCAGCAAAGCTCTACGAAGTGGGCGCCCTTCAGCGCCGACTCGCTGAAGAGAATGCCGTTGTTGGCGACGATGCCGACCGGATAGCCCATCAGGCGCGCGAAACCGCAGACCAGCGAGGTGCCGTAGAGCGGCTTGAATTCGTCCAGCTCGCTGCCGTCGACCAGGCGGGCGATGACCTCGCGCACTTCGAAGGGGCGGCGCAGGTCGGGCGGTACGATGCCGTAGATCTCCGTCGGGTCGTAGAGCGGGTCGCGCGGTTCGCTCAGTTCCAGGCCGTGCCGCTTGGGCCGGTTCAGGTTGGCGACGATCCGCCGAGCCAGGCCCAGCGCGTGGGCGTCGTTCATCGCCATGTGGTCGGTCACGCCGGAGGTGCGGCTGTGTACCTCCGCGCCGCCCAGGTCCTCGGCGCTGACCACCTCGCCGGTGGCGGCCTTCACCAGGGGCGGGCCGCCCAGGAAGATGGTGCCCTGGTTCTTTACGATGATCGACTCGTCGGCCATGGCCGGGACATAGGCGCCTCCGGCGGTGCAGGAGCCCATGACGGCGGCGATCTGCGGGATGCCCTTGGCCGAGAGGTTGGCCTGATTGAAGAAGATCCGGCCGAAGTGGTCGCGGTCCGGAAAGACCTCGTCCTGGCGCGGCAGGTTGGCGCCGCCGGAATCGACCAGATAGAGGCAGGGCAGGTGGTTCTGTTCCGCGATCTCCTGCGCGCGCAGGTGCTTCTTGACGGTCAGAGGGTAGTAGGTGCCGCCCTTCACCGTGGCGTCGTTGGCCAGGATCATGCACTCGCGCCCCGAGACCCGTCCGACGCCGGCGATCAGGCCGGCGGCGGGCACCTCCTCCTCGTAGACCTGATAGGCCGCGAGCTGCGACAGCTCCAGGAAGGGCGAGCCGGGGTCGAGCAGGGTGCGCACCCGCTCGCGCGGCAGCAGCTTGCCGCGCCCGACGTGCTTCTCGCGCGCCGCCTCGCCGCCGCCGAGCTTGATGCGGTCGACCAGGTCGCGCAACTCCCGCACCAGGCCCTGCATGGCGTCGCTGTTGGCGCGAAACTCGGGGCTGCGGGTATCGATGTTCGATTTGATGACGGTCATGGGTTTCGCGACGAAGGAACCGGGGAGGGCGGTAAGGGACCGGAACGGCTGATGAATCGTTTAAGCGGCAGTGTGCGTACGGGGCGGCTACCATGTCCCGCAAGCCGGCTTCGGGCAAGCCGCTTCTGCGGCCCGTCCCGAAGCCGGCCTAGGGGCAGGTCAGTCCGCCAGAAAGTCGGCGATGGCCTCGCCGGCCTGGGCGATGTTGAAGATACCGTTCAGGTGACCGAAGGGGCCGGTGACGGTCACCACCTCGGCCTCGTTCCCCTGGGCGCGCAGCTTCTCCGCCCAGCGGTCCGACAGGAAGGGCGGGAAGATCATGTCGCCCTCGGCGGGAATGAACAGCACCTTGGCCCGAATGCGCTCGATCTCCTCGGCCACCGAGAAGGTCATGTTGGCCTTGGACATATAGAGGAAGTGGTTCGCGTCGGTCGTCGCCGCGCGCCCGTCGCCGGAGGCCTGCAGGCCGGCCTCGACCTTGTAGGCCGCCGCGAAGGCTGCTTTCGGATCGCCGTCTTTCTCGGCCGGGGCGCGGCCGAAGGTCGTGTCGGCCCAGTCGAAGTGGAGGGCGTTGAGCGTGACGAGCTGCAGGGCGTTCGACAGGCCCTCCAGAGGCGGCTCGCCGTCGTAATAGGCGCCGCCGTTCCAGTTCGGGTCCATCTGGATCGGCATGTTCCACATCTTCAGCAGGCCGATCACGTAGGGCGGCATGTCCAGGCCCGGGCTGATGACCGGCACGACGCGGGGCACCATCTCCGGGTAGGCTGCCGCCCACTCCATCGCCTGGACCGAGCCGCCGGAGGCCCCCATCACGGCATGCAAACTCTCGATACCTAGGCTATCGAGCAGGGCCTTCTGCACCTCGACGAAGTCGCGCATGGAGACGACCGGGAAGTCCAGTCCGTAGGGCGCGCCGGTCGCCGGGTCGATGCTCGCGGGGCCGGTCGTGATCACCTGGGGATCGGCGACGTTCAGGTTGACCAAGGTGTCGCTGGAGATGACGTAGAAGCGGTCGGTGTCGATGGGCTTGCCGGGGCCGATGATGGCGTTCCAGTAACCCGGCTGCGCCTGGTCCTCGCTGTACTTGCCGGCGGCGTTGGAGGTGCCGGAGAAGAAGTGGCAGATCAGGATGACATTGTCCCTGGCTTCGTTCAGCTCTCCATAGGCCTCCCAGCCGACGCGCACCTCCGCGATGCTCGCGCCCTGCTCGGTCACGAAGTCCTCAAGCAGGAACTCCTGTTTCTCGACCAGTTGATCGTAAGCCGCTACCGGAGCGCTTAAGGCCAGTAGCGCTGCCGCGCCGACCAGGGCGCCCCAAAGTCCACCTTGTTGCATCGCTATCCTCCCTGTTCTTCTTGGGTTTTCACGGATCCGCGTTCTGAGATCGTGCAGTCGCGCCACGATAGCAGGCCGCCGCCCCTGCCGACATGCGCTTGCGCCTCGGCGATCCGCCGGCCTCGACCTGTCTTCACCCCTCGATCGTCCCGGACAGGATCTTGTGACGCGCAGGCCGGGTTGCGCCGCGGTCTTCGCGCGATCATTTTCGCGAGTGACCGCAAGACGAAAAGAGGCTGGAGCGAAGCATGACCATCGACGTCTATTCCTGGGCGACGCCCAACGGGCACAAGGTGCATATCGCGTTGGAGGAACTGGGCCTGGACTACAAGGCCCACGCCATCGACATCGGCAAGGGCGACCAGTTCGAGCCCGCGTTCCTGAAGATCAGCCCGAACAACCGCATTCCCGCCATCGTCGATCCCGACGGTCCGGACGGCCAGCCGATCTCGCTCTTCGAGTCCGGTGCGATCCTGATCTATCTGGCGGACAAGACCGGCAAGCTGCTGCCGGCCTCCGGCGCCGCGCGTTACACGGTGCTGCAGTGGCTGATGTGGCAGATGGGCGGCCTCGGCCCGATGCTGGGGCAGGCGCATCACTTCCTGCAGTACGCGCCGGAGGATGTGCCCTACGGCAAGGCGCGCTATGCCAAGGAATCCCAGCGTCTCTACAACGTGCTCGACAAGCGCCTGGGCGAGACCCGCTTCCTGGGCGGCGACGATTACTCCATCGCCGACATCGCGGCCTGGCCCTGGACGCGCCGGCCCGACCGCCAGAACGTCGACACCTCCGACCTGCCCAACTTCAAGCGCTGGTTCGCGGAGATCGAGGCACGCCCCGCCGTGCAGCGCGGCGTCGAGGTGCTGGCCGACGTCCGCAAGGAAGGCTTCGACGAGAAGGAGCGGGAGATCCTCTTCGGCTCGGCCCAGCTCCAGCGGCGCTAATCCCACCCGCAGGCTCGGACGCCTACCGAGGCTGGAGGCTCCGCCGGCACTTCGGTCAAACGCCTGCTTGTCAGCGTGCTTGACCGGGCGTTTGACCAAAGTGCCGGCGGTAGGCCGTGGTGAAGTGGCTCTGGGAGCTGAAACCGCAGGCCAGTGCGACCTCGGCGAGCGGCAGTTCGGTCGCCAGGAGCTCGCAGGCGCGGAGCATCTGCAGTTCCCGAAACCGCTGCGAGAGAGTCTGTCTGGTCGTAGCCTTGTAGGCCCGGGTCAGGTGCCGCGGACTCATGTCGACGTCCTTCGCCAGTTCGTCGAGTCCGGGCGCGCCGCCCTCCAGGTCGTTCAGCCTCTCCTCGATGCGGCCGAGAAGGACGGAAGAGAGAGTGCCTGCCGGCCGCGGTTGGGGCAGCGGAACGCCCAGCCGCGCCAGCAAAGCCAGCAACAGATGCTCGATCGCCAGCCGGTCGGAGGCCGCCGACCAGTCGAGCTGGTGCACGAGCGGCAGGGTCGTGGACTTCAGGAAGGCGTCGCGGCCGAAAATCAACGGCTGGATGTCGGGGGCCTTCTCCCAGTTCATCGCCTCCAGATCGTCCTGCGTGAAGTAGATGTGGAGATTCGAAACCGGGCCCGAGTTCGTCCAATGCGTCTCGAGCCCTTCGGGCAAGATGCAGATCGCGCTCGAGAAGCCGGAGGATCGCGTATCCAGGGACCAGACCCCGAAACCGCCGGACTGATAGATGCTGAGCGTGTGATGCGTCGGCTGCGAATAGACCATCTCGCCGCCGCCGTCGCGCCGCCACAGGGCGAGCCCGCGCACGCCGCCGAGGTCGGTTTTTACGCGCAAGGCTTCGGCCGAGCGCGCCATGGCCGCCGGAATCTGAAGGTCCGAGAGATCGGCGAGGCTGTTCAGAGCGCGTCCTTTCCATGAAAGCAGTGGCCGGCCCGTAGAATACGGTTCCGCCCATGCCGCGTAAATCTGCCCGAAAAGGAACGGGATTCGGCATGTCGGCACTGCTGCTTGGCGTTGTGGTGATCAGTTGGGGGCTGTCGTGGTACGCGATCGAGCTTCAGCTCGGGGTTGTTCCGCCGCTGGTCTCGATCTTCTATCGCTTCCTTCTGGCGGCGATGCTTCTAATCTGCCTGCTGGCGCTGTCGGGACGGCTGCGGCTGATTCCTCTGGCGCGGCACGGTCGGCTGCTCGGCCTGGGCGTTTGCCTGTTCAGCATGAACTTTTTCTGTTTCTACCTTGCCGCCGAGACCCTGCCCAGCGGCCTGCTATCCGTCGTCTTCGCCACGGCCGCGATCATGGGGGCGCTCAATCAGCGCCTGTTCCTCGGCAGGCCGCTCAGCGGCCGGATTCTGGCGGGAGCGACGTTTGGGGTCGTCGGCCTGACGCTGCTGTCCTGGGACAGCGTCGTCCAGGCGGACGGCGGAGGGTCGCTCCTGCTCCTGGCCCTGCCTTTTCTCGGGACCTATCTCTTTTCCCTTGGAAACCTTCTGTCAGTGCAGCTGTCCCAAGATCACGATCTGCCCAACCTGGTCGCGCATGGCATGGTCTACGGCACGATCGTCTGTCTTGCGATCTGTCTGGCCGCGGGCTTGCCCTTCCCTTTGCCCGGTGATCCCGTCTACTGGGGTAGCCTGCTGTATCTGTCGGGTATCGCCTCGGTGGTTGCCTTTCTGACCTATCTGACGCTCGTCAACCGCGAAGGCCCGGCCAGGGCGGCCTACGTGACCGTGCTGTTCCCCATTGTCGCGATGCTCGTTTCGACCTGGCTTGAGGGCTTCGTCTGGACCCTCTGGGCCGCAGCCGGTCTCCTGCTGGCCCTCTCCGGAACCGCCCTCGTGTTCTCGAGCCCGAAGGGTGGCCGAACCGCATCGAACTAAGCCGGGGCATGCCGTCTGCTTCAGCAGGGGAGGCGGCGACGAAACCGCTGGCGTCGCTGCAAAGCTTTGGCCATGCTCGCGCGCCATGAGCCAAAGCAACGATCTCAAGCCGGAAACGCTCGCCGCTCAGGCGCTGCATTTCCTCGACGCCGAAACTGGGGCGGTGGTGCCGCCGCTGCAGTCCTCCACGACCTTTGCCCGCGACGCTGACTACGCACCGCGCGGCGCGTCCACCTATTCGCGCTACGGCGGGCCGGCGGTCGATCAGGTCGAAGCGCTGCTGGCCCGGCTGGAGTCGGGGGAGGCCGCGCTGGTCTTCGCCTCCGGTCTCGCGGCCTCGGCCGCTGTGGTCATGGCGCTCAAGCCTGGCGACCGGTTGGTCTGCCACGCCCATATCTACTGGGGCTTCCGCGAGTGGCTGGAGGACTTCTGCCCGCGTTTCGGGCTGGACCTGCGGCTGATCGACATGACGCAGCCGGACCAGCTCGACGACGCTCTGGCCGGCGGCGCGGCGCTGGTCTGGGTCGAGACGCCGAGCAATCCGCTGTGGGAAGTCATCGATATCGCCGCCGTTGCGGAGAAGGCCCGCAAGGCTGGCGCGCGCCTGGCCGTCGACAGCACGGCGGCCACCCCGGTCCTGCAGCGTCCCCTGGAACTGGGCGCCGATCTCGTCATGCATTCCGCGACCAAGTATCTGAACGGCCATAGCGACGTCCTGGCCGGCGCCCTGGCGACCCGGCGGGCCGACGACTTCTGGCAACGGATTCACTTCAACCGGACGGGCGTGGGCGCCATGCTCGGCGCCTTCGAGGCCTGGCTGCTGCTGCGCGGCCTGCGCACGCTGTATCTGCGCGTGCGCCATGCCGGCGCGACGGCGCTGCATCTGGCGAGCCGGCTGCAGTCCCATCCCAGGGTGTTGCAGGTGCTTTATCCCGGTCTGCCCGATCATCCAGGCCACGAGATCGCCTGCCGGCAGATGGAGGGCGGCTTCGGCGGCATGCTGTCCCTGCGTGTTGCCGGCGGTCGGGCAGGGGGGCTCGGTCTCGCCAAGGCGACCCGGCTCTTCGTGCCGGCCACTTCGCTGGGCGGGGTCGAAAGCCTGATCGAGCATCGTAAGACCATCGAGGGCGAGGCCTCGATCCTGCCCGACGATCTGCTGCGTCTGTCGGTCGGCATCGAACATCCGGACGATCTGCTGACCGATCTGGAGCAGGCGCTCGATCAAATCACACTGCAGGAGGGGACAGCCGCGCAATGACCATACAGCTCTACACCTGGGGAACGCCCAACGGCCGCAAGATCTCCATCGCCCTGGAGGAACTGGACCTGCCCTACGAGGTGCGGGCGGTCAACATCACCAAGGACGAGCAGTTCGATCCCGCCTTTCTGAAGATCAGCCCGAACAACAAGATCCCGGCCATCGTCGATCCCGACGGCCCCGACGGTAGCGAGATCGCGCTGTTCGAGACCGGCGCGATCCTGCTCTATCTTGCGGAGAAGACCGGCAAGCTCCTGCCGACCGACGCTCGGGAGCGTTGGTCCGCGCAGCAGTGGCTGATGTGGCAGATGGGCGGCTTCGGACCGATGCTGGGTCAGGCGCATCACTTCCTGCGCTTCGCGCCGGAAGACGTGCCCTACGCCAAGACCCGCTATTCAAACGAGGCCCGCCGGCTCTACGGTGTACTTGACACGCGGTTGGGGCAGGCGCCGTACCTGGCAGGGGACAGCTACTCGGTCGCGGACATCGCTACCTTCCCCTGGGCCGCGCGCCATCCCTGGCAGCAGATCGCGCTGGAGGACTTTCCGGCGGTCAAGCGCTGGTACGACGCGCTGGCGGCGCGCCCCGCGGTCGAACGCGGCATGGCCGTGCCGGCCTGACGGGCGCCGACACCTACACCTTAAAGAGCCGCGCGGCGCTCCGCGCTGCGCGGACGGCCACGGCGGCGCTGGGTCGTCAGTTGGATGGCCTCAGCGGCTTGCTCCGCGCTGTCGCCACGCCCGGCCAAGGTCAAGAGTTCGCCGCGCGCCTGCTGCAGGCGGTTGAGCTCGCGCGCGTCGTCGCGGTCCCACACTTCCATGCAGCTCAGTCTGATCTCGACGAGATCGATCAAGGCATCCAAGCTCTGGGTCGAAATGCTCATGGTTCCTCTTCCCTCTCCCTCCAGGCTGCGGCGCCCCCGCCTCGGCCCTCTGCTCAAGTAGAGCGTCGGTCCCCGCGCCTTCGGTCGCAGCGTTCGATGGCTCAAGGTTGTGTCGTATTTGCATAAAAAATGATGAACCTGATGCGCTCGATCTAAGTTTCTCAGGAACAGGCGCTTTAGTTCCCGATAAACGATTGTTGGATACTTCCAGTCTTCACTAAAGATTGTCGCCTGTTGCTGCGCCGGCGGCGGCGATACAGTCGCAAGCGAACGACTCTGTCTCCCTGTCACTCGACTTCCGGCGCGCGCGTTCGGTCCCGAAGGCGCGTTGCGAGGTGTCCGTCCGGCCAGTGCACGATGCCTGTTCGAAGGACGCGCCGGATCGTTGACAAGCCGACTTCGCCGCAGCTAGAACCAGCCTCCGCATACGTCGTGGAAAACTGCCACTCGTACTGCGGAGGGGTGGCCGAGTGGCTGAAGGCGACGGTTTGCTAAACCGTTATACGGGTAACACTGTATCGAGGGTTCGAATCCCTTCCCCTCCGCCATTACTTCTTACAAGTTCTTGTACGACTATCGCGTGTGTTCTGCGCATTAATACAGCATGGAAAACTGGGATGAGATCCGAACGGCCGCACAGGTGGCTCGGCTTGGCACCATCAGCGCGGCCGCTGAAGCCCTTGGTGTGCATCGCGCAACGGTCACCCGTCATATCGACTCCTTGGAGGCCACGCTCGGCGCGAAACTCTTCCAGCGCCATGCCCGCGGTTTTTCACCGACGGATCTGGGCCGTAACCTGCTCCGCATCGCCGAGGCGACCGACGCGCAGTTCGGCGAGCTCTTCCGCTTGGCCAAAGGTGGAATCGCCGATCTGACGGGCGTTTTCACCGTCACCTGCGTTGATGTGCTTGTCCCGACGATCCTGCCGACGATCACGGCGTTTCAGGCCGAACACGACGGCGTCCGGGTTCACCTGGTCAGCAGCGACCGAATGCTGAAACTGGAGTATGGCGAGGCCGATATCGCCTTCCGCATCGGCCCCAAGCCAGGCCACCCCGACAATGTCGTCCTGCCGGTTCAGCGTTTACCCGTTGGGCTCTATGGACCGGCAGCAGGCGTGAACCGCTTCGCCGGACCGGGCCGGCACGCACCATCCACGCCCTATTTCCAATGGATGGGTGAGAACATCTCGCCCGAGCAGATCGTCATCACCAGTGACAGCATCGCAGCGCTCTGGGCCGCCGTGCGCGCTGGCGGCGCGGCGGGCTTCCTGCCAAGGACGATGGCCGTGAGTGCTGGGCTCACCGAACTGGCGCCCGCACAAGACGATTGGAATGAACAAATCTGGGCGGTCACCCATGTGGATCTGCATCGCTCTGCCAAAGTGCAGGCCTTTGTGCGTACGATGAAGCGCACCACCTCTTGATGCTGCAAAAATGCGCATCAAGTGCGCGATTGGCGGCCTCATGGCTTGATTTACAGCATTTATCTTCACTGCATCATCCATGCAGGGAGCTTTCATCATGTCGAACACCAAGATCCACGACCGTCCAATCGCCGTCGCCGGCGCGACCGGCAAACAGGGCGGCGCCGTCGCTCATCGCCTTATCGCTCGTGGCCATAAGGTCCGGGCGCTCACGCGCAACCCAGACAAACCGTCTGCCCAAGCACTGGCAGCAAAGGGAGCGGAGGTCGTCAGCGCCGATCTGGAAGACCGCACCTCTCTCGATAGGGCGCTCGCCGGCGCAGGCGCGCTGTTCTCGGTTCAGGACTTCTTGGAAGCCGGTGTCGAGGCCGAACGACGCCAGGGCCTCAACCTGACGGAGGCCGCGGCCGCGTCCAGCGTCGAGCACATCATCTATAGCGGCGCTTCGACGATGGATCGCAACACCGGCGTCCCGCATCTCGAGAGCAAATGGAAGGTCGAATCCCGTGTTCGCGCACTCGATATGCCCTGGACCGTCTTCCGGCCCGCCGCCTTCATGGACAATTGGGAATGGGACCGGCAGGCGATCCTGGAAACCGGCGTCGTGCGCTATCCGATCCGTCCGGATACGCTCTACCGGCAGATTGCGGTCGCAGACATCGCCGCCATGGTCGTGACGGCCTTCGAGCGTCCGGATATCTGGACCGGACAGATCATGCCGCTCGCAGGCGACGTGTCGAGCATGGAGGAGATCACCGCGACCCTGTCAACCATCACCGGCCAAGCGCTGCACTATGAGCAGATGAGTTGGGAGCAGTGCGTCGCTGAACAGGGCGAGGAACTCATGCTGATGTATCGCTATTTCGATACGTTCGGTATGGATGGCGCACCCGCCTATATGCGCCGCTTCAACACTGAGGCAATGACTTTCGAGACCTATTTGCAGCTCGCCGGCTGGGGTGAGGACACCAAGACCATGAAAGCGTGATCCGATCGAAGCGACAATCGCCCGGCCACCGGCCTAGCGAGAGAACGTAAGCTATGTTCGAAAGCGGAGAAGCTGTTGCGCGGGCCTTCTTCGATCGGTGGAATGTGGGTGACGCGGACGGCATCGGTGCGCTGTTCGCTGAGGATGCCGACTTCGTCAATGTCGTGGGCTTCTGGTGGCGCAGCCGCAAGGCCATTCGCAAAGTCCATGACTACGGCTTCCGGCGCATCTTTCAGAACGCTAGGGTGGAGATCGCGGAACTAGCCGTGCGCGAACTCACGCCGGACATTCATATCGTCCACACCGTCTCGGCCCTTGATGGCCAATCCGGCCCAGGCGCCTCGAAAACAGGCCGCCGCGTGGCCGTCATCTCGATGGTCACGCGGCGGGGACCGTCCGGCTTCGAGATTGTCAGTTGCCAGAACACCGACCGAGTTGAAGGCGCGGACACCCATGTGGTTGACAGCGGTGGCTTTCGCCCTGCCAGCTACCGGTTATGACTTGGCTTCAGTTCGGCACTGTTGAGCAACACCGCATCGTAGAAGAGTAGCGGGGCCTCTCGAACGGCATCGGCCTTAATCGCGCTCTGAAGTAACTTTAGCGTAGTGCTATAGCGACGGAACAGTTCGCATTTTCATCGCGCGTGGCCCACCATCCATCAATTGATCTCCTTCGATTTCAATGGGTTGTCGAACAAAGTGTCTAACCTTTTCGCGGGGTTAGCTACTTCGCGTTCCAGCAACCTGCGCATCGCCGCTTGGGCAAGGCTCGGCTGGCTGGCGGCTTTGGTGTAGCGCTCGCCCAAGAGACCGGCCAGACCCGCAAACCGGCGAAACTGACCGCGCCTAAGCCGGCTTGCTTCATGGCGCCGGATCGGGCTCTTGGCAGCGGGTGCGAGAGGGTGATTTTCGCACGTTCGTCACTTGGAACAGCGCGCCCAGCGCCGCCACTGCGGCCGCGGCCGTCGTCAGGGTCCATGCTGGCATCTGGATCAAGAACAGAATGCCGCCAGCCGCCGCTCCAATCGCACTGCCAAGATATAAAGCGCACTCGTTGAGGGCAGCAGCGAGGTTGCCGTCACCCTGTTTCTCCCGAGCCCTCAGCAGTTCGTTGTTCTGAGGCACCTGAAGCGCCCAGCCGACCGCCCCCCATACCGCAATCGGCATGATGGCGAGCCATGGATTCACCTGGGCGAAGACTGGGAGCAGGAGCAGCGACGCGGCCAGAACCACCATGATGATCAGTATGATGGCGGGCCCTCTATGACGATCGACCAGCGGTCCGACCAGGAGGCTGCCGCACACCCCGCCAACGCCCCAGGCCCAGAGATAGGGCGTCACCGACTGAATGCCGCCATCCACCCGATCCGCCAGGAACGGGGCGATGAAGGTATACATGCCCAGGCTGGCGATCGCGGCGAGCAATGAGACGGTAAGGATCGACATGACGTTTCGGTCGGCGAGAATCAGAACCTTCTGCCGGAGCGAACTGGCCTGCCCGGATGGAAGTGGGGGCAGCCTGAACAGCAATCCGATGAAGGCGGCACAGCCAAGCAAGGCGATAAGCCACAAAGCCGCCTCCCAACCCAGCCGTTCGGCCAGCAGGAGACCTATGGGAACGCCTAGGACGGTGCCGCTCGCCATGCCGCCCATGATCAAGGCAATCGCTTTGCCGCGACCTTCGGCACCGGCCAGCGCCGCCGCGGCCGGAATGCCCATCGCCAGATAGACGCCTGCACCAAGTCCGGCCAGACTCCGCCAGGCCATCAGGGTCGCAAAGTCCTCCGCCATCGCACTTGCCGCGTTCGCAACAATGAAGACTCCGAGCGCGAGCAAGAGATTGAAGCGTTGGCGGAGCGCCGGCAGCAGGGCGACGGCGATCGGCGATCCCAGTCCGTAGGCGAGCGTGAAGGCTGTCACCAACTGAGCCGCCACCGCCACCGAGACCGAGAAAGATGTCTCGATCATCGGTATCAGACCCGCCGTGACATATGACGCCATGCCGAGCGAAAAGGCGCCTATGGCGATCAGATACACCGACGGATGGCTAGACTTCAGCATGAGGGCCCTTCCAGCGACTTCGACGAGGTGTTCGTTCGGGTGGAGTCCAAACGGCGAGGGGCCATTGTGATCGCTTAGATATGGGGTTACAATTTTACCACTTATGGTATTACTAAAGGTACTTGGATGAGCTCTGCTCGATCCCTCGAACGGACTCGGACGGATCTTGCGGCGTTTCTGCGCAGTCGCCGGGAACGGATTTCTCCTGAAGATGTCGGCTTGCCGTTGGGCAAGCGGCGCCGCACGCCGGGTCTCCGGCGTGAAGAAGTGGCCGCTTTGGCCGGTGTCGGGGTTACCTGGTACACGTGGCTGGAACAGGGCCGCGACATCGGCGTGTCGGCGACGTTCCTCGACAGCCTATCTATGGCTCTTAAACTGGATGCGACGGAGCGCCGGCATCTCTTCCTGTTGGCGCATCAGCGCCCGCCGCCAGAGCCGGGCAAAACCTGGTGCGTGGTGCCGTCCATCGTCCACAGATTGATGGACGATCTCGCCAACCGTCCAGCTTACGTGCTGAACCTGCGCTGGGACGTTCTGGCGTTCAATTCCGCTGCCGATTGTGTCTTCCGATTTTCGTCTCATCCGCTTGAGCGGCGGAACATGCTCTGGATGCTATTTACCGACACGTGGATGCGCCGTCTCCTCGACCCCTGGAGGGAACAGGCGCTCAATGTATTGTCGAGTTTCCGGCGCGATTTCGCTCGCGCGCCCGAAGATCCCGATATGGCGACTCTGATCAAGGATCTAGGGAAGATCGAGCCGGACTTCAGGGCATGGTGGCAGTCGCAGGACATTCATGCCCCCTGTCACGGCATCCGCCATCTCCTGTTTCGGGATATCGGTCGCGTCTCTTTCGAGCACACGACGCTGACGATCGACGAGGATCGCCATCTCAGGCTGATCTACTACGCGGCAAAGACAGGAGAGCCGACGAGCGAGTTGTTCGAACAATGGCTACGAGGCACTAACGAGCAATAGAAGGGTCAACGGTCGAGCACGCCTCCGGTTACCTGGAGCAGCGGCCATGCCAACAGCGCCCCAGCCGACAGGTCGGATGAGCAATCGTCTTCGTCACCGCTTTAGCGGCGCGCTAAAGCGAACGAATAGTTCGCTTTTTCATCTCGCATAGCCCGCCACCAATCGCCAACTGTGCGCTGCTCTCCTACCTCGGTTTGATGACTGCTTGCAGCGACCGCGCGAGCTTTTGCTGCGTCGGAAGGGAAGTCGAAACGAGTCCCTCCGGTCGAAAGCTGCTCCAGCAAGCTGCCGTTGGGTCAACAAGTCGCCGTGCTAAGGGTCTGTCTCCGCGCGAGACCGGCAATCATTGCAATTATCGCGAAGATGATCGTGACCCCGCTAGGGGAGATGATGTCGAGGCCAATGCCGAAGAGTGGCGCCCCGGCGGTCTGGCCGATCGCGATGGCAAGGAATGCGGCTGTGAGCCCGCTTGCGGGCCGGTCGGGTAGCGCAGATACGCCCCAGACCAGGTACACACCTGTCAGCAGGATGTAGGCCGCTCCAAACAGGGCGCCTCCGCCGATCACGAGGCTGGGCGGGGAACTTGGCGAACCCACCAACCAGATGCCGACCGCCAGACCGCAGAGAGAGGCGAGGTGAACGGCATTCACCCCGAAGCGCGAACAGAGCGATCCCGCCATGGCACCCGCAAGTCCGGCGGCACCGATAACGATCCAGAGGGCTCCGGTCGCACTTGCGTCCCAACCGCGATTCCGCGACAAGAGTTCGCCGCCGAAGGACCAGATCGCTGTACTGGCCGCGCCCATCAGAACCGCCGCGACAACGAGGGTCAGGATATCGGCCGACATCCGGGGAAGACCGCGCCCACAGTACGGGGCTCTGTCCCGAGACCTGGGAACGGCCCAGAGCGTCGCTAGCGTGACCACCGCAGCCGTTGCGGCGAAGGCTCCATAGGCCAGCCGCCAGTCGGCTCCGAGATACAGGGCGACGGGGCCCGAGAGGGCCACGCCCGCGCTGGTGCCGGAATTGATCACCGTGTTCACGGTGTCTTGGCGGTGGCTCTCCACAGCCTGAACCACCGCTGCCGCGAGCGGCGGCGAGGCCAGACCGGTGCTCATTCCGGCAAAGAGCACGGCTGCTGCGAGAAAAGCGGGTGACTGAGCAGTCGCAATCAGGGCCATGCCGCTCGCGGCGACGATAGCGGCACCGACGGCGACCGGGCGCGGGCCATAGCGCTCGACGAGCGCGGCGGAGGCGACGATCGCGAGGCAATAGCCTAGGAACGATCCGCCCGCGATCATCCCCGCAAAGGTCGGTTTCAAAGACAGGTCCGCGCTGACGTCCGGGAGGAACAGGCCGAAGGCGAAGCGCGCGAGGCCGTAGCACACCGCGATCAGCGCGAAGCCCGTGGCCCCCAATTGAAACGTCGCACTCATTTGCTCGCGTTGGAGACGAGGATGTCGGCTGCCTCTCGGGCTGCCGAGGTGGCCTCCGGTCCGCGATAGGCCGCCGCAGCCGTGGCGCCTTCGAAGAGGACGAGCAGTTGGTTGGCCAAATTCTCCTGCGGCTCATCGAGTTGACCGCGAACGATGTCGCCGATCCGCTCCCGAAGAAAGGCCTTCTGCCTCTGCACCGCCGCGACGATCTCCGGCCTATCCCCACCTGTCTCGCCAAGCGCTCTCAGGAACAGACAGCCGCGCGCGCCTTCCGTGCGGATCCAGTCCTCAAGCGCGGCGAACAGCGCGTCGACCGTTGGGACATCGAGGCAAGAGCGGAACCGTCGATCACGTTCGTCGAGGACTGCGGCCATGAGGCCGGCCTTGCTCCCGAAGTGTTTGTAGAGAGTCCGACTCGACACCCCCGCCGCAGCGGTGAGCCGATCCATGCCGGAAGCCATGAAGCCGTTGCGATCGACCTGCGCCTCAACGGCCTCGAGGATGGTTTTCCTCAGATCCATCGAGCCAGTGTAAAACGCTCGTTTTACCTGTCAAGCTTGAGACTGCGGCAAGCTGCGGCACAGCGACGAATCTCTGCAGAGCCACCGGCCTCCGCGCGCTGGCGATGGCGAACGATAGGGTGGCAATTCCCGGGATTGTTGAACACCATGCCGCTGGCGGCTTCGATGGGGACTTGCGCCCGTTCGCTTTGCGGCGTGCGAAGCTTTCCTTCCCGGTCGCCGTTGCTTGACCATGAGGGAGGAGTGAGAGTGCCGCATTCGGAATTGATCGCGCTCGCCGGGTTTGCCGTCGCCGCCGTCGCCATGCTGCTCGTCACCCAGACGAAGGAACGGATCTCCGCGCCGGCCTGGCTTATTCCGGCGATAGTCGCGGTTCCCTTCTCGGCCTTGACCGGTTTGGCGCTCGTCCAAGAGGGGCTTTCCGGCCTTTTGCCGGTGATTGCCGGATCGCCTTGGGGACTGCAGGTCTGGTTCGATCGTCTGATGAGCGCGACGGCGGCCTTCTTCCTGCTCCAGAATCGCGCGCGGGCGGCTGGCATGAAATCGGAGGTCTGGGTGCTCGCCGTCATCTTCACAGGCAGCATCGGGTTGTTCCTGATGCTGGCGCGGACGGTCCATCTCGAACGCAAGTCGGCCGGGTGAGTTAGCGGTTGGTTGGCGTCGGCAAGGACCGGCGTCCCGCTGTCAGGAAGATTACCGGCTATCTCCCGGCGCTCTCAAGCCGCCGGCCTAGGGCGCTCTTCCCTTGGCGTGGCGGTGTCGCGCACGAGGACATGGGCTGGCGCAGGGCGCTTGGTCCGGCGTGCAGGCGCCTTTCCAAGAGGCGGCCGCCAGACTCCCAGGACGACGTTGGCGACCGACAGGGCCAGCATGACGACGAGTGTGGCCCACTCGTAGGCAACCGCCCGCTCGAGCACCTCCGCTGCAAGTTCGCCCTGCGCGATCCGCTCCGCGACGGTCATGGCATGCTCGGCCTTGGCCCCGACAATCGTCAGGATTCCCTTGAACATCAGGATGCCCAGCGCGGCCTTCAGCCAGACCCAGCCTTTATGCAGGTAAGGGTCATGCACGACCATTGAGGCGAGGCCCGACAGCAGCACGATTGCCAGAGAGGGCAGCAGGACGTAGTTGCTGATGGCCATGATGGAGACGCGCAGGTCTGCGTAAGCTTCCGGCGTGTTCTGCGGGGCCACGACCAGCAGCAGCATGTAGACGCTCAAGCCGCCAAGCAGGCCGGCCGCCGAAAGCGTGTGGAGAACCTTCATCGTTTTCCGCATTTGCAGACCTCCATGGGGTCGTGCGGCCATACGACAAGCATGCCGGCCAAAACGGCGATGTACGAGTATAACCGTGCGTCGCGCTCTCAGGCCAACCGGTCACGCTGCCGCAGGCAATGCTCCGGTCTGGTCCCCGGCCCGTTTGACTTCGGGGAAAGGCTCGACCGGGTACCAGTCCAAGCCCGAGACGGAAGGGCCCGCATCCGCAGCGGGCGACCGCGTCTTAAACAGGTATCTCCTCCGACTCTGGAGTGCTTAGGTTCGGTCGTGGACGAACCCGCAAACGCGAGGGCGCGGATTGAAACTTTTTCTGGCGACGTTCGGCTCTCTCGGCGACGTGCAGCCCTTTATCGCGTTGGGTGGTGCGCTCCGCTCGGCGGGCCATGACGTCACGCTTTGCACGGCAAGCCGCTTCGAACGGCAGGTATCGGAATGTGGATTGCTCTTCGCCCCCACGACCAGTGCCTTGCTAGAGCAGATGGATGGCGAACTCGGCCGCACGATTCTTGGCGGCGAAGCGGGGACCGTTGCGACCATCCGGGCTGGGCTGAAACTGAACGTCCTTGCGAGGCCCATAAACAGGCAGATGATGGTCGACGTCTGGCGGGCCGCCGAAGCGATCCGACCTGACGCCGTCGTCTATCACCCTAAGGTTCTGGCTGCACCGTCCGTGGCCGACAAGCTGCAAATCCCTGCGATCATGGCGAATCTGCAGCCGATGTTCGTACCGACGAAGGCCTTTCCGGCACCGGGTATGCCGGACTTCAACAAGTCGGCTCTTTGCATGTCGGCTCCGGTTTGGGGTGGTTGGTACAACCGGCGCAGCTATGATTTGGTGGCGCTGGGGTATCGGGCTTATCGCGGACTGATCGATGCCTTTCGCCGGGATGTCTTGGGGCTCTCCGGCCTCAGCCGAAAGGCGGGCTTAAGCCGGCGGTCAAACGGCGAAGCAATTCCGATGCTTAACGCCTTCAGTAGGCATGTCGTACCGCGCCCCGACGATTGGCCGCCGCAGGCCGTTGTCAGCGGCTACTGGTTTCTCGACCGTCCGGCCGGTTGGCGTCCGTCGCCCAGCCTCGAGGCTTTCCTGAAGGATGGCGATGCGCCCGTCTACGTTGGGTTCGGAAGTCTGTCGGGGCGGAATCCCAAAGCGCTTGGCGAGCTTGTCGTCACTGCGCTTCGGCGTGCCGGAAAGCGCGGTCTTCTCAGCAAGGGGTGGGGCGGACTTGAGGTCCATCCCGGATCTTCCGACATCCATGTTCTCGACCAGGCGCCCCATGACTGGCTCTTCGAGAGAGTTGCCGCGGTCGTTCACCACGGCGGTGCCGGAACCACGGCGGCAGGCTTGAAGGCAGGGCGTCCGAGTGTCCTTTGCCCCTTCTTTGGTGATCAGCCCTTTTGGGCTGCGCGTGTGCATGCTCTGGGCGCCGGACCGAAGCCGATTGCGAGAAAGGAACTGACCGCAAGCCGTCTTGCGGACGCCATTGGTGCGGCGATTTGCAGTTCCGATATCGCAGGTCACGCCGAATGCCTGGGCCGTGCCATCCGTTCGGAGGGTGGCACGGCCCAGGCCGTACGTTTCATCCAACAGGAATTGGAGCGTCAATGGCCCTCGACTCTGCTTCGCAGTCGGCTGTGAGGCGGGTTGGAGGCGGAACGCCCAGCGATCATTCTGATGCGTTTGACCTTCATCGATCCTTTTTTAGGCCGAACCGTTTTGATTGCCTGGCGAACCAGATGATCACGCATCGGTTATTGCTGTTGATTTTACGGTCATGATCGGTCGGGCCACCTCTGAAGCGTCGATCCGTGTTCCCACCCGCGGGTGCCGGCGCTACTCACAGCAGGAGGCCCTTATGACTTTCAAAGCTCTCTCGACCCTGGCCGGCAGCGCCATGCTGGCGGCGGTAGCCTTTACGCCCGCCGAAGCCAGCAACCAGTTGGCCATTGCCGTCGGCGGCTTCGATGCCGTGTCCTATCAGCAGGGCGATGCACCGCAGCGCGGCGAGGCCCGCTTCAATCATTTCTGGAACGGCGCCGTATGGTTCTTCACCAGCGAAGCCAATCGCGACACTTTCCGCGAGGATCCGGAGGCCTATGCACCGGCCTATGACGGCTACTGTGCCTGGGCGGCCTCGCAAGGCTACATCGCGCCCGGCGATCCGCTGATCTATGAAGTGGTCGACGGGCAGCTTTACCTGCAGGTGCACCCGCGAGCCCAGGAACTCTGGCAGGCCGACATTCCCGCCCACATCGCGCTGGGCGCCGAGAACTGGCCGCGCATCAATCCTTTCTGATCGTCGTTTCGCCGCGCGGTACCGCTGGGACGCCGAGTGAGCGTCCCAGCGGTACGGCCAGGCTCCCGATCACAGTTGGCGGCAGTCGATAAGCCCGTCGGTCTGGCGCCGACTTGCGCGGCAACCCACATCTTGGCTTGCGGTATCCTGCGATCACCGGAAAGCCATGCGCCTGCTTCTTGTCGAAGATCACCTCTCCCTGGCCGAGGCCGTCTCCGCCGCACTGCGGCGCGCCGGCTTCGCCGTCGACCATGCCGCCAACACCGCGGATGTTCGCAACTTCGTTGTCGGAACGGACTACGATCTGGTGGTTCTCGATCTCGGGCTGCCGGACGGTGACGGGCTCGATCTTCTGGCCGAACTCCGCCGTACAAAGGAATGGCCCACGATCGTCCTGACCGCCCGCGACGCCCTGTCCGACCGGCTGGCGGGGCTCGACGGCGGTGCCGACGACTACGTCGTCAAGCCTGTCGAGATGCCCGAGTTGATCGCCCGGTGCCGCGCCGTCTTGCGCCGGCCCGGCGGACGGCTGGGAACGGTGCTGGAGGCCTGCGGCCTGCAGCTCGACACCGCGCAGCGCCGTGTCGCCTTCCGCGAGCAGGCGATCCCGCTTGGTAAACGGGACGTGAGTGTGCTCGAGCAGTTGATGCGGCGCAAGGGCGAGGTCGTCCCGCGCCGGACTCTCGAGGATGCCGTCTACGCGCTCGACGATGCGGTGACGCCCAATGCGTTGGAGGCGGCCATATCACGCCTGCGCAAGGCGATCGCGTCGGCGGGTTGTCCAGCGACGGTTCATACGGTGCGCGGTGTCGGTTGGCTCTTGGAAGACAGCTTGGATGAAACCGGCCGGGTGGAGACGGCAAGTTGAACGGGTGGCGCCCCGTGAGAGCAGGCGTGAATGCAGGCAGTCTTCCTATGGCGCAGCTTCTCACGCGCCGTCTCGCCTGGATCGCTCTCGCTGTCCTGCTCGCCAACCTCGTGCTGATCTGGGCCTACTACGGCTCCGACCGCGAAGCCCTCGAGGATAAGGTGGTGGAGCGGCGGATGGCCGTCATGGAAGCCGCTTTGATCGCATCGGATGACGGCGGCTACCGTATCGAGTCCGGTGCGCGCGCGCTCTTCGAGACACATCCGGCCGCCTATGGTTTTGCGTTGCTCGGTCCGGAAGACAGGCTGCTCGATCAGGCGAACGACGACTTGATTCCCGCGAACACGCTGGAAAGCAGCCGTTTCGCCGACGATTGGATCGCGCGTCTGCCGGGGGAGGGCACGCAGCTGGTCGTCGCCTCTCACACGGTCGGACCTCCTGCGGCCGATCTGCGGCTCGTTTTCGTGGCCCGCGGCGACCCCGCCAACCTTCTGGGCTTTGCGTTGCTCGCAGAGCTGGTTGGCCACATCGCGGTCCCGCTGGTCCCTGCGATCCTGCTGTTGCTTGGCGCCAATGCCTTGATGGTGCACCGCAGCCTTGGCCCAGTGACACGGGCGGCCGTCTGGGCGCGCGCCTTGCACCCGGGCGCCCGCAACACCGCGCCGCCGCCAGAGACCGGGCTCAAGGAGATCGACGAGCTTTTGGATGCGACCGGCCGCGCTCTCGATAGTCTGACTCAAGCACTTTCGGCCGAGACGCGCCGGGCCGCCGAGGCCGCTCATGCGCTGCGCACGCCGCTTGCTGCCGTGACCGCGCGTCTGGACGAACTGCCGGAAGGCGAGGCGACGCAGCGTCTACGCCGAGACATGGCGCAGCTCTCGCGGACGGTCCGGCAGATTCTGGCCTCTGCGAATGCCGACATGGTCGCAATCGAACCGGGTGCGCGTGCGGATCTGCGCGCCATTGCACAAGCGGTCGTGGCCACTCTGGCTCCTGTTGCCATTCGCCGGGGCGCGGAGTTGGAACTGCAGTGTCAGACTCCGAGCCTAGAAGTCGCAGGCGATAGCGAGGCCATCACCCTGGCTCTGACCAACCTCGTCGAAAATGCGATTGTCCATGCCGGCGGCCGCATCACCGTCACGGTCGGTCCCGACGCCGGGCTGAGCGTTCGCGACCGGGGGCCGGGCCTGCCCGAGGGCGATCCCGACCACCTGTTCGAGGCCTTTCGGCAAGGACCGGCGGCCCCGGCGACCGGTGCCGGTCTTGGCTTGTCCATCGTCGCCCGCATTCAGCGCGCCCATCGCGGCGCAGTGACGGCTCGCGGGCATCCGGACGGGGGCGCCGAGTTCCATCTGGCCTTCGGCGAGAGCCGATAGTTTTTCGCGTTTCGTCAGGGTCTCGTCAGGCAGGCCGGATAGAAGGGAGCATGGAAGGTGCGGGAGTCTCCCACGCCATCGGTCCAAATCTCGACGCGAACGGAGTGACGCGATGAATGAAATGAACGAGATCAACGCACGACGCGAAAACGACGAGCAGCAGCCCATGAAAACCTGGCTGACCGAAGAGGTTCGCCTGGTGATGCCGCGTTATTGGCCGCTGCTGGCCGCCTTCGCGGCCGTGGTTCTGCTGTTTGTGGCGCTCGATTGAGGAGATGTGAATGACAAGGCGTGAAGGTATGCGCGACAGCTTCGTCAGATTTGTTCGTCCTGCGGCAACGGCCGGAGTTCTGACCGCTTTGCTGGCCGCAGTTCCGGCCGCTGCGGAGACGATCACACCGATTGGCGACGTGCAACGCGGGACCGCCGTTACGGTGCAAGGCACCGTCGAGCGCATTCTGGACGAGGATGAGTTCCGTCTGGCGGATGCCTCCGGCAGAATCGACGTCTATATCGGTCCCAACATGGTGCCGGCGAACGTGGGTGACGAAGTCACGGTGCGCGGTATCGTCGACGACGACCTCAGGCGCGACATCTATGCGCGCGAGATGGTCCTGCCCGACGGTTCGACCGTCACCTTCGACCTGCGCTACGACTGAGCCTAGCTCCAGGTCCCGAGAGTGGACCCCTGGCAGTGCTGCCCTGTCGTTCGTAGGGCGTCATGGCGGCCGGGTAAGAGCCAGGTTCAGGCCTAGTACGATTAGCAGTCCGCCGCCGAGCTTCCGCAACGTGACCGTCATGCGGTCAGAGGACGGAAGCCGGCGCGCGAGGCTGTGCGACAGCTCGATCGTCAGGAGGTCGGTGATCGTGAAGAGCACGTTGACGACCCCGCCCAGGACTGCGATCTGCGCCCAGAGAGGCAGGGTTGCGGCGGGGTCCGTGAACTGTGGCAGGAAGGCCAGGTAGAAGAGAACGGATTTGGGATTCAGCGCTTCGACGACAAAGCTGTCTCGCAGGGCTCTGCCAAGCCTTGGCTGCGACCTTTTCCGGTGAGATGCGAGAACGGACTCCGACCGTCTCAGATAGGTCAGGCCGAGGTAGATCAGGTAGGCCGCGCCGAGAAGCTTCATGACGGTGAAGAGCGCCGGCACCAGGGTCATAAGTGCCGAGAGCCCGAAAGCCGCGGCAAACACATGCCAAAGTCCGGCGACATGGAAACCGACGGCCGAGTACCAGCCGGCACGGCGGCCGAGAGCCAGCGTCTGCGCGGCGGCATAGAACAGGCCGGGGCCAGGGATGCAGGCGAAGATCGCGGAGGCCAGAAAGAAGGGGATCAGAAGATCGGCTGACGGCATGCGGAGCCCCCGGTGCGCAGGCTCGCAGGATGCCATGGCGGCTTGGGATCACGAGGGCGTCAAAAGGCCACCCGCGATATCAGGACGGGATTGCTGAGGCCACAAGTCAAACTCTGGATCTGCTGGGTACCGCCGGTCAGCTCAGAAAGTCATACAGCCTCTCGCTCGCTCTCCGGCGGAACGGCATGGCCGAGGAGCAGCTTCATGAAGAGGACCGGTGCGAACCATTCGAGACCCGGCGTCGGCCCGACCGCATAGAGAGTGGCAGCGAAGGCGATCAGGTAGAGCGCAACGGCGGTCGGGCGTTTCAGCAGATCGGGCACGCTCAGGACGACGGCTGCGGAAACGAGAAGCCAGCCGCCGATCACCAGCAGGAACCACCAATCGAAGACCGGCCCTCGGAAGACCCAGGCAACCACCGCGATATGGAGCAGATGCAGCCCAATGAAGGCGAAGTGATCGGCTGCAGTCCGGCCCTTTCGGTGATGCCAGCGTTTGGTGGTATCCGTCATGGTGCAGACCGCGCCGCCGGCGACGTCGAAGGCGATCACGCCCCCCACGACGATCTGTAGCCAGGCCATACCGAGCGATGCCAGATGAAGACCCACCAGCAGCGCGCTCGCAAGGCTGACGCCGACCACGAGCGTGGTCTCGCCGCCGGTCATGCCGGGTCCGACCAGACGATCCCAGAGTCCCGAGAGGCCGGTCCGTGGAGCAGGAAGTTGACGCGGCATCTCAGGTTCCTCGCGTATCGAACAGGTGTGTCCATAATGTCAGCCGTCGCACGAGGCTTCCATCTTGAGCGACGCTTGCCTGCGGCTGTGAGGTACCGAGCTTCGGCCCTGGCCTTTCTGGTGACGCTCTACGTAGGTCTTAGTGCTTGAAGCAGTTTTCGCGGTGCCACCACAGGAAGGCCGAACGCGGTCGCGCCCGAATCTATTTAGGCGCTAGCGCTTGGCCACTTTTCGTAATGCATCTGCGGAAGCCACTCTCTCGACCCTCCTTTTGTCTACTTTTCCGCTCACTGGCGTCGCTGACTTCGCACGCCGGGCGTTCGGGCGCGTCGGTACGGTCGCGCTAGCCTGTGGGCGTCGTGTGCCTTCAAACAGATGCGCAGCGGGGTTCCGCTGGCTGTTGACCGCTAGACAGCGAGGGAGATGCGGAACGTGCAGACGCCATTGGTAACCGTCGTGGTGACGCAGCGCGAGCGCTTCGGTGTGACTCAGGAATCGCTGGAAAGCCTCTATGCCAATACCGACGAGCCCTTCGAGTTGGTCTACATCGACGGAAAGTCGCCGCGGCGGATCGCGCGCTACCTCGAAGAGCAGGCCGAGGCTCGTGGATTCCGGCGTGTCCGTACGGAGCGCTATCTGACGCCGAACGAGGCGCGGAACATGGGCGTTGCCGAGGCGCGTACGAAGTACGTCGCCTTCGTGGAAAACGATGTGATCTATACGCCGGGCTGGCTCGGCAATCTCGTGCGCTGCGCGGAAGAAACGGACGCGGCCATCGTCGCGCCGCTGATCTGTCAGGGCTTTCCCTACCATACGGAGATCCACCACGCCGGGGGCGAGTACACGCCGCTCGATCGGATCGACGAGTTCCTGGACGACGAACGCTCAAGCGGCCGTCGGGAAATTGCCGAGAAGATGTACGGCCATGGCGAACCTCTTGAAGCCTGGGACGGACGGCTGCAGCGCCACGACACGGGCTTCTGCGAATTTCATTGCGTCTTGGTGCGCCGGGACATCTTCGACGTGATCGGGCCGCTCGACGAGGCCATGCTCTGCACCAAGGAGCATATCGACTTCTCCATGAGCGTCCGTCGCGCCGGCAGGCGCGTCGTGTTCGAGCCGACGTCGCTGGTCACCTACCTCTTTCCCAATCGTCATCGCCCGCTCGAACCTAGCGACTGGGCCTTCTTCCTGCTGCGTTGGAGCGATACCTGGGAACGTAAGAGCCTGCATCACTTTCGCGACAAGTGGCAGCTCCGCGAGACCGCTTATTTCAAGGATCGCTACCGGAACACCGGTTGGCGGCGGGTGCAGGGGGTGATTCGGCCGCAGGTTCGCCAGCTGCCGGTGATCGGTCGCAGCGATCTGTTGGTCCGGATCGCGGTTCGCCTGATCCGGCCCCTCGAGCATCTGCACAATAGATGGCACGTGGCCCGTCACGGTCGCCGAGATGCCGCCAACGACAGCTGGAGCAGCCAGTCGAGTCCTGTCGATTCGGCGGCTTAGAGCAGTCCGAGCCGCAGCTCGCGTACTGCCTCTGCCAAAGACGATCCTGTTCTAAGAGCCGGCTTGGGACGGAACGATCACCGGATTGGCGGTCCAGGCGGCGGCTTCCCGGTTGTCGGTCCCGACCTGTCGGTAGAGCTCCAGAAGCCGGTCGTTCAGTCGGTGCATGTCGTACTCCGCTTCGACCCGGCGCCGGCCGATCCGGCCGAAGGACTGCCAGAGATCCGGGGACTCCCCCATACGCGCGATCGCTTCGGCCAGCGCGTCGGCATCCCGCTCTGGAACCAGGAAGCCTGAAACGCCGTCCTCAACCAGCTCCGGGATTCCCCCGTGGCGTGTTGCCACGACGGGGAGACCCATCGCCATGGCCTCCTTCAGGGTGTTCACTGAGGCGTCCTGATCGCCGCTTTCCGCCGTGACGCTGGGGGCCGCCAGGACGTGCGCGGTCGCGAGAATATCCACCACGGCGTCATGATCCCGCGCTCCGAGCAAGCGGACCGAGGAGCCGACGGCCAAGGCGTCGATCAGCGCCGCCAGGCTGTCCCGCAGAGGGCCGTCGCCGACGATGTCGAGTTCGACCCGGCGCCCACTCTCGCGAAGCTTGGCAACGGCCCGAATCGCATATTCGACGCCCTTCTTTTCAACCAGGCGGCCAACGAAGGCGACGCGAAGAACGCCGTCGGCGGGCGCTTGCGGCGGAGCGAAGGCGAAGTGTTCGACGTCGATGCCCGAACGCAGGACGGCGATACGGTCCGGCAGGCAGCCAAGCTCGATCACCCGCTGCCGGAAGAAGTCGCAGTTGGTGAGAAAGAACTCGCCCCGCGCGAAGAGGTCGGCATAGACCCGGTCCCCTGCGCTCTTCACGAACTGGCTGATGTCGTAGCCACGGAAGTGCGTCACGATCCGCCCCTGCAGCAGCCCGGCATCGCGCAAGGCGAGGGCGGAGAGGCCAAGGTCTCCGAACTGGCAGTGTACGATGTCGAAGCTTTGGCGCGGCAGCAGGGGGATGGCCTCGTGCAGCAGGCGCAACGACAGGGCCCGGCGCCCGAAGCGCAGGGGATTCAGCAGGCGCAGGATCGCGGAGGGATTGACGCGGATGACTCTCGCGGTGCAGCGCGAGCCGCTCGACAGTCGGGCCCGCAGCGAACTGGGCACCGGTACCGCGTAACGCGTGCGCTCCAGCAGATCGTAGTCCTGAACCACGGCCTGCTCGACTCCGTCTTCGCGCGGCGGGCCCCAGAGCGAGAAGACGGTAACCTCGACACCCCGCTCGATCAGGCCGGCAAGCTGATTGAATATGAAGGTCTGCGAGACGAGCGGGAACTCGCCGGTTACGAAGGCTACCTTCATCTGGGGCACTCATGGCTGTTGTCGGGTCCGGTCATGACCTTTGCTCGGCTTATACGGTTCGGGTGCTGCCGCGCACGGCGGAGAGGGCCTGAAGACAGTCGCGCAGCGCGGCGCGGCCAATGGCAAGCATCGCCAGTGCGAAGACGCCGGCGCCAAGAACGATCTCGCTCATCAAGGCGAGGCTCTCAGGCAGGTCGCGCGCACCCGTCACCTGCCACAGGAGGACAGCGCAGGCCATGGCCCCGGTGGCGGTCGCAATCGGCACGAGATCCCGTAGCTGGCCGACGACCGCGAGCCCGGTCACGCGGCGGAACACATAGAGTTTGATCGGCCACATCAGGGTCCTTGCGGCCAGGACCGCAAGCGCGATGAAGATGAGACCAAAGGGCGCCGCTGCGGCCAAGGCGAGGGCGAGAAGCGCGAAGTTGATCAGGGCGAGATAGAGATGCCAGCGCGCATGGCCCAGCCCGCGCAGGACGCTGGTATGGATCCGGGTGAGGGCGGCCGGCACCCCGGTGAGCGCCAGGATCTGGGCTGCCGGAACGGCCTCGGCCCACTGGGGACCGAGCAGCACTGGCACCAGCGTCGGGGTGACGAGTGCCAGACCGACGAAGCCGGGCAGGGCCAGCAGGGCCATCAAACGTGAGGCGGTGCGGAACACCTGCTTGACGAGACGCGGATCGCTCTGTGCCCGTGCGGTGGTTGGCAGGGCCACCCTGGCGATGGGCTCGAGCAGCACGGACTTGAAGATCGCCGTGAGACGCAGGGCGATCTGCAGTAACCCCAGGGCTGCCGTGCCCAACAGCAGTCCGGCAAGCAGCCGTGGCAAGTTGGTGTTGGCGTAGAGCGTCAGGCGCAGTCCGATCATCGGCAAGCCGTAGCTGCGCAACTCGTCGAAGCTCCGCCTCTCGAAGGCCGTTTTCGGCCGCCAGCGAGCTGCCGGCCAGACCAGTGCCAGCTCGACCACCTTCTGACTCAGAAGCTGTCCGACCAGGCTCCAGGGGCCGTAGCCGTTCAACGCCATGCCGATTCCGACGGCGCCACCGGCCAGCAGTCCGGCGAAGGTGCGCGTGGCCAGCGGCCTCATGCGGAGTCGGCGGCGCAGCAGAGCAACCGGAACCGTTGCCAGGGCGCTCAGCAGGATGATGGGGCTCAGCACCTGCATCAGCGGTTGCGCGCGAGGATCGCCCAGAAGCTGCGCGATCGGACCGGCCGCCACGATCAGCAGCAGCGTCAGCAGCGTCGCCAGGATCATCAGGAACCAGAAGGCGGTGTCGCAATGGCGGTCCTGAAGGTCGTCGCGCTGCACCAGAGCCTCGGCGAAGGCGTCGGAGACGATCAGTTCGGCGAGACCGACAACCAGCAGAGCCAGGGCGATCAGACCGAAGTCCTGCGGTCCGAGAAGCCGTCCCAGGACCACGAAGACCGCCGCCGCGATCAGGTGCCGTCCCCAGCTTTCCAGCGCCGTCCAAAGCGACCCCCGCACCGCGCTCGTCTTCAGCCCTTTGGCGTCGCTGGAGCCCGGAGGTTTCGACAAGGGGGGCTTCGGCAAGGGGGGCTTTGGCAGGGGATTTTGCGAGACAGCTGTCACCGGGGCGTTCCATCTCCAACCGTATGCACGGACGCGTCCCGCGCGCTCGACTTGGATCCGCTAGAAACGTCGCCGGCAACGCGACCTCCCCGATCGCATTACAGCGATGTAGACCGTTGCCTAAATCTCGGGTCGTAAGCCCTTCAGGGCTCTCCTGGCTTCTTGGAGGTCGCGGCTCCGTAGATGACTGCCGGACGGTCGTACCGCCTCAGCTTGTATGCCGATTGCCGTTGCAGTCGTACGTGGACGTTAACACCTTCCCCCGGTAGCCGCACGGCGGCGCGGAGGGGGTCACGCATTTGTCCTCCGACCGCGAACTGCCTCCAACCCCGAGCTGCCTGGGGGTCCGAAGCTGGCTTCGCTGACCGAACGCCGGCTGAACCTCTTAAACCGGTGCCGTGTAGCGGCCGAGGCGGACCGCGGTCTGCCCCTTCCAGAGCCTGCGGGTCGGCATCAGCAGGACACAGTCGTCGTAGGGTGTCGTGACGGGATCCTCGCCATCGTAAGCGATGATCGTACCCGCCTTGGGGACGGTTTCGAGGCCCGTGAAGTTCTCGACGAAGCGGAAGTCGTCACTGCGGATCGTGATCGGACCGCTGATCTCTAGAACTCTCTGCGGCGCGGTTGCTGGCGGCGGTGCCAGCTTGGCCGCCGTCGCGGCATCGATGGCGTCGAAATGCAGGAGAAACCGCAGAGCGCAGTCGAGCGCCAGATCGGCCGCGCCGGCTTCCCAGTGCTGACCGCATTCGATCAGTAGAGAGGTGGAAGGAGAGGCCGGATCCTCGAAGGGGCCGTAGTCCCGCAGACGCCGCCCGGCGGCATGGCCGCCGTCGCGAACGATCACCTCGGGAATGCCGAGTCCTCTGGCCAGGGCGACGTTCTTCTCCGCCATGCCGGCCAGCGCCACCGGTGCAGAGGGTTGCTGCATGGAATGGATATCGAGCAGGTGATCGGCCGCATCGACGACCGGCCGCACGGCGCGCGCGCGGCGCAGGTCGGCGCTGTCGCGCGGCCCCTCCAGCGTCTCTCTGTCCCACAGGCGGTTGAAGTCCTCCTCGACCCAGCGGCTGGCGAAGGGGTCCGTGGGGTCGAAGTTCTGGTAAGCCTCGACGTTCATGAAGGCGAGGGTGAGGGTGCCGCGTCTCGGCCGCAGACCCTCTGAGAGCAGACGATCCAGAGCGATGGCGCCGCAGAGCTCGTTTCCGTGAACCACAGCGCTGATCAGTAGGTGGGGGCCGGGCCGGTCTGCCGAAAAGCGCCAGATCCAGTCGAGGCCCGCATTGCCCTCCCGCCAGCGTTCGATATCGGGCGGGGTCAGATCGATAGGGTAGGGATTTTCGATGGTCTCGGGCATGATCGGGTCGCTCATGTATATCTTCTACGGGACTATCATAGCGCGTCATGACCGCAGTTTCTGCCCCTCTCGCGACCTCTCCTCGGATTGCCCTCGCCGGCATTCTGCTGGAAAGCAACGCTTTCGCACCGCCTGCGCGGGAGCCCGACTTCCGCGATCGCTGTTACCTGCAAGGGCAGGCTCTTTTGGCGGAGGCGCGGGCTCCGACGTCGGTCCTTCCGCGCGAAATGTCCGCTTTCGTGCAGGCCATGGATGCGACGGGTCCCTGGACGGCGATCCCCAGTCTGCTGACGGGGTGTCAGCCTTCGGGACCTGTGGAGCAGGACTTCCTGGAGGACTGCCTCACGCGGATCGAAACGGATTTACGCGCCTCGGCTCCACTCGACGGGGTCTATCTCGCCCTGCATGGGGCGATGGTCGCCACGGAGGACTTCGATCCTGATGGGCGGATCCTGGAGCGGGTTCGCGCGGCGGCCGGCCCAGAGGCCTTCGTCGTGGCGACGCTGGACCTTCACAGCAACCTGTCGGCTAAGATGGTGGCGTCGGCCGATCTTCTGATCGGCTACTTGACCAACCCCCATGTCGACATGGTGCTGCGCGGTGAAGAGGCTGCCTTCGGACTGCGGCGTTTTCTCGCAACAGGACAGAGACCGGCCAAGGCTTTCGTCCCTCTGCCCCTGACACCGCCAAGCGTGACCCTGCTGACGGCCGAGGGGCCCTATGCCGACCTGATCGCGACCGGTCAGCGTCGGCAGAATGAGTTGGCTGGTGAGATCCTGAATGTCTCGATCCTCGGCGGCTTCGCCTTTTCCGACTCTGCCAAGACAGGTCTCTCGATCTTGGTGACCGCACGCGAAGACGGAGCCGTCGCCGAGTTGCTGGCGTTGGAGCTGGCAGAGCAGGCCTGGGGCGATCGCGGCCGGTTCCGTCGGCAGTTGACCTCTGTCGAGCGGGCCGTAGAGCTGGCCCGCGATGCTGCTGCCAATCCGACAACGCCGGCTGTGATCTTCTCCGACGCGGGGGACAACCCCGGCGGCGGCGGCGGTGGGAACACGGTTTGGCTGCTGCAGGCCCTGGTCGAGGCCGGTTGCGACGGTGTGCTGATCGGTTCCTTCTTCGATCCGCAACTGGCCGAGGAAGCACAGGCGCAGGGTGTCGGGGCTCGGTTCGAGGCGGTCTTCAATCGGCAGGGCGAAAGCGAATTCTCCAAAACCGTGGCTTTTCCGGCCGAAGTGATCGCCCTGCGCGACGGACCTGTGGTTGGCCGGCTCGGGCTTTTCGCTGGGCGCCGGCTTGAGCTCGGTGTCTGCGCCCTTCTACGGATTGTCGGTGTGGAGGTGGTGGTGATTTCCGACCGGCAGCAGACGGCCGATCCGGTGTTCTTCGAGATGTTCGGCCGCGATATCGCACAGGCGCGAGTCGTTGCCGTGAAGTCCCGCGGCCACTTCCGGGCCGGTTTCGCACCCTGGTTCTCTTCGGCTCAGGTTTATGAGGTCGACACCCCAGGCCTCACATCGCCGGTTCTGGACCGTTTCGACTGGCGGCATCTGCCGCGGCCCAGTTATCCCTTGGACCCGGATACGATTTGGACTCCACAAGTCGTCCAACTCTGATCACACTGCTGAGACCAAAAAGGGGGGACGGTCGCAAAGGCCGCCCTTTGGGAGTGCGGCACGACAGGGTCTATCCGGGGGATGTTCACCGCTCGGGCCAGATGGTCATCGGCGTGATCGGGTTCGGCTCTGCAGGCTCACCGCAAAAGGTGAGCGGTACTCTCTCTTGTTTCTGATAGTGCAGCACCTCTGTCGGAGGGCTGCGCCGTTCGCGGGTGAGGGAGCGTCTCTCCGACGCCACCCCATGCCCGTCCCTCGGATAAGGAGAGGCTTCCGAATATGTTTCGACGAACCCATTGGATCCGTCACGGCCTGCTGGGCGCCTTTGCCACGGCAGCAGTGGGGCTCGCGCCGGCAACGGCGCCGGCACAGGACCTCTACGGCACGCTCGCGAAGATCGACGAGGCGGGCGAAATCGTGATCGGCCATCGCGAGACCTCGATCCCGTTTTCCTGGATCGGTAACGACGGTCAGCCGCAAGGCTACTCTGTCGACCTCTGCCTGCGCATCGTCGACGCGGTCAAGGAGACGCTGGATAAGCCGGACCTCGAGGTCCGCTTTGTGCCGGTGACGCCGCAGACGCGTATTCCCTTGATGGCCAATGGCACCATCGACATCGAGTGCGGTTCGACCACTAATAAGCTGAGCCGACAGGAGCAGGTTGCCTACCTTCCGGTTACCTTCATCACCGGTACAAAGCTCTTGGTGAAGACAGGCTCCGGCGTCGAGACGCTTGAGGATCTGAGCGGTAAGCGGATCGCTTTGGCTCAGGGCACGACCAACGAGCGGGTGATCAAGGCGGCGATCGAGGCCGGTGGCCTGGATGTCGATGTTCTGAACGTCAAGGATCACGCCGAGGGGTTTCTGTCACTGGAGACCGACCGTGTGGATGCCTACTCGACCGATCATATCCTTCTTCTGGGTTTGATCACCCGCTCCCGCGATCCTCAGAACTACCAGGTGGTCGGCGACTTCATGTCCTATGATCCTTACGCGATCATGGTTCGGCGCGACGATAGCGCGTTCCAGCTTCTAGGGACCCGCGTTCTGGCCGATCTGTTCCGCTCCGGCGAGATCCGCGAGATTTACGCCAAGTGGTTCGAGCCTTTCCCGACCAGCGACGATGTCTCCGAACCGCCGACCGATCTGCTTGAGGCCGCTTGGCAGCTCAACGCGCTGCCGGAGTAAACGCGCTCCCGTGAGAGTCAGCCCGGCGCAGTCCGCGCCGGGCTGACGCCGCTGTTAGAGCAATTTGCTGGTCCGGTCTGACCAAGGGCGTCGATGCAATATAATTGGAACTGGGGCATCCTCTTGCAGGATCCCTATCTCGGCTGGCTGATCTCCGGCGTGGGCTGGACGCTCGCGGTTGCCAGCGCGGCCTGGATTATCGCTTTCAGTCTCGGCTCGGTCGTCGGCGTGGCGCGGACCCTGCCGAACCGCTGGCTGCGCGGCGCGGCGACCGCTTATGTCGAGCTGTTTCGCAACGTGCCGCTGCTCGTGCAGCTTTTCATCTGGTACTTCGTCGTGCCGGAGCTACTGCCCGACGATTGGGGCCGCTGGGTCAAACGCGACCTGCCGCTGCCCGAGTACACAACGGCGGTGATCGGGCTTGGCGTCTACACGGCGTCGCGGGTGGCCGAGCAGGTGCGCTCCGGCATCGAGTCGATCTCGCGCGGTCAGAGCCTGGCAGGCTACGCCAGCGGTCTCACGACGGCGCAGCTCTATCGCTACGTGCTTCTGCCCGTCGCCTACCGGCTGATCGTGCCGCCCTTGACCTCCGAGTTCCTGACCATCTTCAAGAACTCTTCGCTCGCCTTGACCATCGGCGTACTCGAACTCACCGCCCAGAGCCGTCAGATCACCGAGTACACCTTTCAGGGCTTCGAAGCCTTCACGGCGGCGACCGTGATGTACGTCGTCATCACGCTGACGGTGACTGCCGGAATGAGTCTCGTCGAGCGGCGGGCGCGGATTCCCGGCTTTATCGCCGGAGGGGCGGGACGATGAGCTTCGATCTCGGTGTGATCTTCGACTCTCTTCCGTTTCTGGCGGAGGGGCTCGCGCTCTCCTTCCTCCTGACGCTTCTGGCGGCGGCGGGCGGTATCGTTCTGGCCGTCGTCCTGGCCCTGATGCGTCTCTCCGGCTTTCCTCTGCTCGCCTTGGTCTCCGCTGGTTACGTGAATTTCTTTCGCTCGATGCCGCTGATCCTCGTGATCTTCTGGTTCTTCTTCCTGGTGCCCCTGGCGATCGGGCGGCCAGTGGGCGGCTTCTATTCGGCCTTGATCGCCTTCACGCTCTTCGAGGCGGCCTACTACAGCGAGATCATCCGAGCCGGCATCCAGTCCGTGTCCCGCGGGCAGGTCGCGGCGGGCTATGCGACGGGACTGACCTACGGCCAGACCATGCGCTTCATCGTGCTGCCCCAGGCCTTTCGCAACATGACGCCGGTGCTGCTGACCCAGGGCATCGTCCTGTTTCAGGACACCAGCCTGGTCTTCGTCGTGGCGCTGCGCGACTTCATGACGGCAACCACCATCGTTGCCCGCAACGAAGGCCGGCTGATCGAGATGTATCTCTTCGCAGCGGCAGTCTACTTCGTCATCTGTTTCAGCGGGTCGCTCTACGTCCGGCGACTCCAGGGAAAGTTCGCCAAATGATCGAGATCCAAGGCATCGACAAATGGTACGGCGACGTCCAGGTGCTGCGGTCCTGCAGCACCTCGGTCGCCAAGGGCGAAGTCGTGGTGGTCTGCGGCCCCTCCGGATCCGGCAAGTCCACACTTATAAAATGCGTCAATGGGTTGGAGCCCTTTCAGAAGGGACAGATCACGGTCGACGGGGTCGAGGTCGCCAGCCCCGCGACCGATCTGCCGAAGCTGCGGGCGCGAATCGGGATGGTGTTTCAGAACTTCGAGCTCTATCCCCACATGACCGTGACCGCCAACATCTGCCTAGCACAGGAGAAGGTGCTGGGCCGCAGCCGGGCGGAGGCGGAGGTCAAGGCGGCTGGCCTGTTGACACGGGTGGGTTTGTCCGAGCATGCGCACAAGCATCCGGGTCAGCTCTCGGGCGGTCAGCAGCAGCGCGTCGCCATCGCCCGCGCTCTGGCCATGGATCCCATCGCGATGTTGTTCGACGAACCGACCTCCGCGCTGGATCCGGAGATGATCAACGAAGTGCTGGAGGTCATGGTGGAACTGGCTCAGGAAGGCATGACCATGATGGTCGTGACCCACGAAATGGGCTTCGCGCGCAAGGTGGCCGACCGGGTGGTCTTCATGGACAACGGCGAGATCGTGGAGGATGCCGCCAAGGACGCCTTTTTCGGCACGCCGCGCAGCGACCGGGCCCAGCAGTTCTTGTCCAAGATCTTGCACCACATCTGACACGTGTTTCGGGACAGATTGGACTCCACAAGTCCGCTCAGACTGATCAGACTGCCTGCAAAGAACAAGGAGCGGTCGGAAAGGCCGTTCCGCCGGAGTGCATCACGAACAGGAGTATCAGGGGATGTTTATCCGCAAACTTGCGGCGACCGCGGTCTTGGCCGCGGCGACCCTCGGCTTTTCGGCTGCGGCCGCGGCCGAGGAACTGACGGTCGGCTTGGCGTCGGAGCCGACGTCGATTGATCCGCACTACCACAATCTGACGCCGAACAACTCCCTGGCGCGTCATATCTTCAACCCGCTGATCCAGATGGACGCCAATCAGGCCCTCTTGCCGGGACTGGCCACTTCCTGGACCGCGCTCGACGATCTGACCTGGGAATTCAAGCTGCGCGAAGGCGTGACCTGGCACGACGGTTCGCCCTTCACGGCCGACGACGTGGTCTTCACTTTCGAACGCGCGCCCAACGTCCCGAACAGCCCGTCGAGCTTCGGCATCTACATCAAGGGAAAGACGGTCGAAAAGATCGACGACCATACGGTCCATATCAAGACCGAGGTCCCGACGCCGCTGATGCCGAACGACATCTCGACCTTCTCCATCGTTTCCAAGGCTCACGGCGAAGGAGCAGCCACGGAGGACTACAACTCCGGTGATGCTGCCGTCGGGACGGGCGCCTACAGATTCGTCGAATGGGTTCCCGGCGACCGCATCGTGCTGGAGCGCAACGAGGACTTCTGGGGCGAGCAGCCCCAATGGAGCCGAATCACCATCAAGCCGATCCAGTCGGATCCGGCGCGCTTGGCGGCCTTGCTGGCCGGGGACGTCGATTTCATCGAGGGCGTGCCGACCACCGATATCGCGAGCCTGGAGCGCAACGAGGACATCACGCTCTCCCAGGGAATCTCGAACCGCGTGATCTATCTGCATCTGGATCACTTCCGGGAAAGCTCGCCCTTCGTCAAAGCGAACGGCGGCGGCGAGATCTCCAATCCTCTGCGCGACGTTCGGGTCCGCACGGCCATCTCCAAGGCGATCAACCGTCAGGCCATCGTCGAGCGGGTGATGGAAGGCGTCGCCATCGAGGCCGGTCAGCTTCTGCCCGAGGGCTTCTTCGGCGTGAGTCCCAATCTGGCGCCGGTGGCTTACGATCCCGAGGGAGCCAAGGAACTGCTTGCGGAAGCCGGCGTTCCGGACGGTTTCGAACTGACGATCCATGGACCCAACGACCGCTACATCAACGACGCGCGGATCGCGGAGGCCATCGCTCAGATGCTGACCCGCGTCGGCATCAAGACCAGCGTCGAGACCATGCCGCGGTCCGTCTACTTCCGGCGGGCGTCGCGGGGCGGTCCCGACGGGACGCCTGAGTTCTCCTTCGTTCTGGTCGGCTGGGGCGCCGGAACCGGCGAGGCCTCCTCGCCGCTGAAATCCCTGATCCACACCTACGACGCGGATCGCGGCTACGGGGCCTCCAACCGCGGGCGCTACTCCAACCCGGAAGTGGATGCCCTGATCGAGGAGGCGCTGGCCACGATCGACGATGCCAAGCGCCAGGACCTGCTGGCCGAGGCGACGGAAGTGGCCATCCAGGATGGCGCGATCATCCCGCTGCACTACCAGGTCAATACCTGGGCCGGCCGCAAGGGGATCGGCTACAACGCCCGGACCGACGAATACACGATCTTCACAGAAGTTCGTTCGGTCGAGTGAGCTTCGGCTCTCCGCCCGCCCGGCCGTTCTGGCCGGGCGGGCTCTTGCCGTATAAGAGACAGACTTGTCCGTCTTCATAATCCGCCGGCTGCTGCAGAGCCTGCTGGTCGTCTTCGTCATGTCGCTGTTGGTCTTCTTCGGCGTCAATGTGGTCGGCGATCCCGTCGACATGCTGGTCAACCCGGAAATGAGCCAGGCCGACATCGAGGCGACGGTGCGCGCCCTCGGCCTGGACCGGCCGATCCACGAGCAGTACTGGCACTTTCTCAGCAACGCGCTGCAGGCCGATCTCGGCAGGTCCTTCATCTTCGGCGAGCCGGCGCTCAAGCTGATTCTCCAGCGGATGCCGGCGACCCTGGAGCTGGCCTTCGTGTCCCTCGTCCTTTCCGTCGTGATCGGACTGCCGCTCGGCGTCTATGCCGGTCTGAAGCCGGAAAGCCGGGTGAGCCGCACCATCATGGCGGGGTCGATTCTCGGTTTCTCTCTGCCGACCTTTTGGGTCGGGCTGATGTTCATCATGATCTTCGCCGTGGTGCTCGGGTGGCTGCCTTCCACCGGTCGCGGCGAGACGGTCGAGGTGCTGGGCGTCGGTGTCAGCTTTCTCACGCTCGACGGTCTATCCCATCTCCTGCTGCCGGCCTTCAACCTGGCGCTGACCAACATTTCCCTGGTCATCCGTCTGTCCCGCGCCGGGACCCGTGAAGTGGCACAGCAGGACTACGTCAAGTTCGCGCGCGCCAAGGGCCTGTCGTCCCGCCGGATCATCTTCGTTCATGTTCTCAAGAACATCATGATCCCGGTGGTCACGGTCCTGGGGTTGGAGTTCGGTGGTCTGATCGCCTTCTCGGTGGTGACCGAAACGATCTTCGCCTGGCCCGGCATGGGCAAGCTGCTGATCGACAGCGTTCAGAATCTCGACCGGCCGGTCATCGTCGCCTACCTGATGATCACCGTGCTCTTCTTCATCGTGATCAATCTCGTGGTCGATCTTCTCTACTCGCTGCTCGATCCCCGAGTACGGCTTCAGGATGTGAAGGCATGACGACCGTCACCGACCCCACACCGGCGGAGACCTTGCCGGGAGACCTGGACGCCGGGGCCGAGGAGCAGGCCGCACGGCAGACTCCGTTCCGGCGCTTCTGCCGCGATTTCTTCGCCAGTCCGGTGGCCACCGTTGCCTTCGTGGTGCTTTGCCTCGTTCTCTTTATCGCCCTCTTCGCGCCCTGGGTCAGTCCGACAAACCCCTACGATCTGGCGGTCGTGGATGTAATGGACAATCGCCTGCCGCCGGGTTCCACCAGTTTCGACGGCAGTATCACCTATTGGCTGGGAACAGACGGGGCCGGACGGGACGTGCTCAGCGCGATCTTCTACGGCCTGCGCACCTCGCTGTTCGTCGGTGTGGCCAGCGGGCTGATCGCCTTGCTGATCGGCAGTTCCATCGGTCTGGCCTCGGCCTACTACGGCGGCCGGGTAGACAGCTTCATCATGCGGGTGGTGGATATCCAGCTCAGCTTTCCGGCGATCCTGGTCGCGCTGATCCTGCTGGCGGCGCTGGGGCAGGGCGTCGAAAAGATCATTCTGGCCCTGGTCGTTGTACAGTGGGCCTACTACGCCCGCACCGTACGCGGAACGGCGCTTGTGGAGCGCGGCAAGGAGTACGTGGAGGCCGCGGCCTGCCTGGCCTTGCCGCCGAGGCGTATTCTCTTCCGGCATCTACTCCCGAACTGTCTGCCGCCCTTGATCGTGGTCGGTACGGTGCAGACGGCCTCCGCCATCGCGCTGGAGGCGACCTTGAGCTTCCTCGGTCTGGGCCTGCCGATCACCGAACCGTCGCTGGGACTGCTGATCGCCAATGGCTTCCAGTACATGATGAGCTTGCAGTACTGGATCAGCGTCTTTCCCGGCGTTGCGCTGCTGATCACCATCGTCAGTATCAACCTGGTCGGCGATCAGCTGCGCGACGTACTGAACCCGAGGTTGGAGCGATGATGCCGGACCCGATCACGGCGCAAGCGGGCGTCGCGGAAGGTGCCGGCACACCTCTGCTCGCGGTCGAGGGGCTGCGGACGCATTTCTTCACCAAGGCCGGGACGGCGCGTGCCGTGGATGACGTGAGCTTCACGCTGCGGCGTGGTGAAGTCATGGGGTTGGTCGGGGAGTCAGGCTCCGGCAAGTCGGTCACCGGTTTCTCCATCATGGGGCTTGTCGATCCGCCGGGCCGCGTCGTCGGCGGCCGTGTCCTGTTCGAAGGCAAAGACCTGACGCAACTCGATGAGGAGAGCCTACGTGGGCTGCGCGGCGCGCGCATTGCCATGATCTTCCAGGACCCGATGATGACGCTCAATCCGGTCCTACGCATCGACACCCAGATGATCGAGACGATCCAGGCCCACGAGCGGGTCGACCGCGAAACCGCTCGGCAGCGTGCGCGCGACGCGCTCGGCCGGGTGGGTATTGCCGCAGCGGACGAGCGCCTGCGCGCCTATCCGCACCAGTTCTCGGGCGGCATGCGTCAGCGCGTCGCGATCGCCATCGCGCTGTTGAATCGGCCGGAACTGATCATTGCCGACGAGCCGACGACGGCGCTGGACGTCACCATCCAGGGTCAGATCCTGCATGAGGTCCAGAGCCTCTGCCGCGAGACCGGCACCGCGCTGATCTGGATCACCCACGACCTTTCGGTGGTGGCCGGGCTCGCCGACCGGGTCGCGGTGATGTACGCCGGCAAGATCGTCGAGCAGGGGGAGGTGGATGCGGTGCTCGACCGGCCGCGGCATCCCTACACGGCGGGACTGATCGGATCGGTCCCGACGCAGAATCGCCGCGGTGCGCCCTTGGCACAGATCCCTGGCATGACGCCCTCGCTCTTCTCCTTACCGCCGGGCTGCCCCTTTGCGCCGCGCTGTCCGCGCGCGGACAGCGCCTGCGCCGCAATGCCCGAGACGGAAACCCTGCCGGACGGACGGCGGCTTCGTTGCCACCACCCGCATCAGGAAGGGGGCGAGACATGAACGGGCCGCCGATCCTCGCTCTGGAGACGGTCTCGAAACGCTTCGTCAAGCGTCTGGACTTCGCGGGCAAGATCGCGCGCAAGCTCGGCGCTGCGGTTCGGGAGGAAACGGTCTACGCGGTCGATGACGTCAGCTTCGCCATCTCGGAAGGGGAAGTCGTCGGGTTGGTCGGCGAGTCCGGTTGCGGTAAGTCGACCCTCGGCCGCGTCGTGGCCGGCCTGCACAGGGCCAGCGAGGGCACCCTGCGGTGGCGGGGGGAGGCGGTGTCCGGCCTGTCGCCGGCCGATGCCAAGGTCTATGCGCTCGCGGTGCAGATGATCTTTCAGGATCCCTTCGCCTCCCTGAACCCGCGCATGCGGGTCGCCGAGATCATCGGCGAGGCGCCGCTCTATCACGGGCTTTGGAGCAAATCGGAGGCCGACGACCGTCTGGCTGCCACCATGCGCCGGGTCGGCCTCGATCCGAGCTATCGCCGCCGCTATCCCCATCAGTTCTCCGGCGGCCAGCGTCAGCGGCTCGGCATCGCCAGAGCGCTGGCCGTGGAGCCGAGCTTCATCGTCTGCGACGAAGCGGTGGCTGCCCTGGACGTGTCGATCCAGGCCCAGGTGCTGAATCTCTTCATGGAGCTGCGCCGCGACCTCGGGCTGACCTATCTCTTCATCAGTCACGATCTGGGTGTGGTCGAGCATATCGCCGACCGCGTCGTGATCATGTACCTGGGGCGGGTGGTGGAGATCGGCGAGACGGAGACGCTCTTCTCCGCGCCCAACCATCCCTATACCCAGGCACTGCTCGCAGAGGTGCCGCGCATCGACCTACGGCGGCGCACCTACACCCCGGTCAAGGGCGAGATCCCTTCGCCCCTGGACCCGCCGCCTGGCTGTCACTTTCATCCGCGCTGCCCCCATGCAGGACCGCGTTGCTCTGTGGAGGTGCCGGCCCTGAAGCAGGTTGCCCCCGGTCGCTGGTCGGCCTGTCATCTTAACGACGGCGGGGTCGGACATGCCGGCTGAGGCCTGGACCCCTGTCGAACTGCTACCGACGAGCGGCCAGCCCGTTCCGCTTCTGCTCGACAGTCCCCACAGCGGGAGCCACTACCCGGCGGACTTCGGCTATGCCTGTTCGCTGGATCGGCTGCGGCAAGCCGAAGACATGTATGTCGACGAGCTTTTTGCATCAGCGCCGGCGCAGGGCGCTCCTTTGCTGCGGGCGCACTTCCCGCGCAGCTACATAGATCCGAACCGGGGCCTGGAGGACCTGGACCCGGAGCTGCTCGACGGGGAGTGGCCGCTGTCCACGCGCCCAGGCGAGAAGACCCGCCTCGGTGTGGGATTGATCTGGAGCCGGCTGCGGGGCACGACGCCGATCTACAGCCGCAAGCTGAGCGTCGAGGAGGTGCATCGACGGATCGAGCGCTGTTGGAAACCCTATCACGCGACGCTCGAACGTGAGGTCGAACGGTTACACGCGGCCTTCGGTTGTTTGTTCCATCTCGACTGTCATTCGATGCCTGCCAATGGCGATCCCCGGATCGACGGCCACAGTGAGCCGCGTGCCGACTTCGTGTTGGGAGATCGCGACGGCACGGCCTGCTGCGAGGCCTTCACGGCTCGGGTCGAGGCCTATCTCAAAGGATTGGGGTACGATGTCCGGCGCAATCTGCCCTACAAGGGCGTGGAACTGGTGCGCCGCTACAGCGATCCGTCGAGGGGCCGGCACAGCCTCCAGCTCGAAATCAATCGACGCCTCTACATGGACGAAGAGACCTTCGCGAAAACGGACCGCTTTTCTCTGCTGCAAGCGCAACTCGACGGACTACTCGCCGACTTGACGGTTTTCGCGGGCGATCGGTCCGCTGCTCACTCGACTGGCTCCTGAACCCTAGGGCCGGCCATTGATCGAGCGTGGTCGGAGAGAGACAGGTCGCGGTTGTAGAGATTTCCAGTCTGCGCCGTTGCATCCTGGCCCACAGCAAAGCGTGGCATTGGCACGGCTCTGGCACCTGCGGCCAGCTATCTAAAGCAGACTCTGACGATCACGGACTTCAGGACGTTTGACCATCACGTTCCAGGACCAACCCATTCAGCCTAAAGCTGATATCCATCGATTGCCAACCGTACGCGGTAAACACTCGTACCAGCGGTAATATAAAGCACATTACTGTCCTCTCCACGACCAAAGCCGACATTGGTGGGTTTTTCGTCGCCGGTTGAAATGTAAGCCAGCTCTTCACCAGCGGGAGAGAAGACGATTACGCCCTTTCGCTCACCGCGAGTTGTCGTATAGAGATTACCCGCTACGTCCACGGCAATGCCGTCGGAGCCGACGTCGGGGTAGAAGCGCACGAATTCATGCTTGTTGCTAAGCGATCCGTCTTCACTAACGTCGAAGGCCCAGATGTTGTGCGGGGAAACCGTTAGCGGCGGTTGGTCACCACGTACCGATGCAAAGTCAAACGTACCTACATCAATGTTGGAGACATACAGAGTCTGCTGATCAGGGGAGAGCACGATACCATTTGGCGCCCCGGCACTGTCGACAACACGGGTCACCGTACCGTCTGGATCGAGGCGATACACGCCGCGAAAGGGTTGGTGCATGGGTTCGTGACCCAGGAACCGAGGATCAGTAAACCAAATCCGCCCTTGGGCATCGATCGTCAGGTCGTTGGGGGAGTTCAGTGGCTGGTCGTTGTATTTACCCGCGATGATGTAACTGCGACCGGAGTTCATATCCGTTCGTCCGATCGCCCTAAGGCCAAAGTCCGCCCCCATAGCGTAGTACATGTCGCCACTGGTATCGAACGCGATGCCATTCGCCATCCCGCTTGGGCTGCGGAACAGCGTGGTCTCGCCGGTGTTCGGGTCATGGCGCCAGATGTTCCCGGCTTGCTGCTGATTCGTGGCAGGATCTGTGCATAGAAACCCGAAGGTGATCTCGCTGAAGTAGATCGTGCCATCGGGCGCAGATACGACACCTTCGGTCGTGCCGCATCCACCACTCCAAACCAATTCAACGTCTTCACCAGCAGCGATGATCTCCAGGCTACCCGTTGGGGCCGGGAAGTCCAGCGGCTCTGCGTAGGCTGGAGCAACAGCAATGAGAAGCCCCAGAAAAGCGCCAAATCCTGCGAAAGTGCGCGTCAAGGCGCCAGCTGTTGCGTCCATGGGTGGTGACTTCCTGTCCTCAGTTTAGGCTGTAGGTGAAGAGCAGACTGATGTACTGAAAATCGGCAGCTGCGCCGCGCGCTTCCGTGTGCGTCGCCCAGGCTTCCAGATTGATCTCTTCGATCAAGTCCAAGTTGACGCCAAAGGCGTACTCGACCGAAGAGACTTCCGCTTCATTGACGTCGTAGAAGGGTTCGACGAAACCGAACGGACTGATAGAACGGACCCCTGCGATATCGAAAGCGCGCTGAAGTCTGAGATTTGGTCGATAGCGCCAGCCGTTCTCCACATCACGGAACCGATATTCGGCGCGGGACCGGTGAGACGCGATCCAGCTATTGCCGAACGGGAAGTTCAAATAGGCTTCCAGTCGGACCCGCTGATCCCTGGGATCCGGTCTTGTTGCCGTGCCGTCCTGCCAAAGGCCGAAGTACCCTAATCCGAGGCCCAGTGTCTCGTTCGCTGTATAGCGCAATCGCACCAACGCGAGCTGCGGATCGAGATCGCCGATGAGCTGCGATCCGTAAGCGGTAATGTCGAAGGCCTCGTCGATTTGATAGGCGATGCCGAAGACCGGCATGAAAGACCGGTCTGTCTGGTTTGTTACCGGGCTGACTGGCTCAACTTCCTGAGCGAGGCTTGTGCCGGCACAAAAGACGAGAAGGGCTAGCCCTAAGACACATTTCCCTGATTCAAACATAAGTAACCATCCGGTTGACCTCTGCTCAACCGTATGGCGGACAAATCCGGAAGCGTCTTACATGAGACTGATAAGTTTTACTGAGATCCTGACATTCAGGAACACATTGAACGAGTCAGTCGGCCTTACGTTCTTGTTGTGTCGCGGTGCACGTTAGCGGCCATTGGGCAGTTGCCTCTCGCGGCGCACGGCGCCAGGCGTTGTACCAAAATGCCGTCTGAAATAGCTCGTCAGGTGACCCTGGTTGGCAAAGCCACAAGCATGAGCGATTCTGGCAATCGGTAGGTCCGTCGTCTCCAGCATGTTTTTCGCTCGTTCGGCTCGCCGGCGTTGAACGTAAGTCCAGACCGATTCACCGGTTATCACCTTGAAAGCGCGCGAAAAATGCCCTTCGGACAGCGTCGCCACGGCAGCGAGCTGAGCCAATGTCAGCGCATCGCCCAGATGGGCCTCGGCATAGTCGATGGCGCGCGCAATGCGCATATCCCCAAATCGGCGCGCCGAGTGTTCGAAGAGACCGTCCGTTGCCCCTGTTCGATATGTTTCTGCCAACACCGCCCGTATCGCCATAAGTAGACCGTCGACATAGAGCGTGTTGATATGGTCTCCCCGCCGTGCGGCCAGGACCGATCGTCTGATGTCCTGTGCCAAACGGGTGATGCGTGCATCAGTCTGATTCGTGATTGAACGATCCAGGCGGTGCAGGCTGGTGGCGTCCGCCAAGCTGTCGTTCACCAGACCGTTCGTGAACTCGACGATCAAGCATTCGCCGGAGTGGCGGAGATCGTTTTCGATCGCCTGGGTGCCACTAGGATGGACGTTGAACGAGCAGCCGTCTCCTTCGATGAACCTCGGCCGATCTGAGTTGAGGGCGCAGTTTGAGGCGTAGGATGCGTCGCTGAATACCAAGACGTCTGAGAACACCTGGCCGGTATATCTTTGGCGCCGATCCCCCGGTCGTAGGAGGTCGATACGGCTGGTAGCCGTCGTAAGTCCGGCGCGATGCTCAAGCTGAGTGATCATGGTTTTGACGAAGTCGGTGGTCGATGAGAGTCTCACTTCGCTACCTCTCGCTAGAATCCAGTCGTATCGGAATCCATCTGCCGCCTCGCAGGACCGCCTGGATGCTGATCTCGATCCCTTCGTCGGCCGGCAAAGCGCCCGCCTCGCGCAGTTCCAGCGGTCACCCGACACAGCTCGTAGCTCGGAGTCAATCTCGGGGCTTAGATGAACGAAGTGACTTTGGAGAAGACGGAACGTTATCCTCTGCCGCGAGCGCAGCTCGACGGACTACTCGCCGACTTGGCGGTTTTCGCGGGCGATCAAGCCCATGCCGTTTTGTCCGAGCCAACGACCCTAGAGCCGGTTTGACCGTGAAAGGACACGAAGACCGCGATCTTCGAATTTTGGGAATGCCGGCTCGTTTGGACGGCGATGCACCCCGGTCTTTGACAGCCGAGCAGATATTTGGTATTTTAGATTAATAAAATATATTTGATCTCTGAGGTAAAGCTACAGTGTTCGTACGTGTCTTTGTCCTCGGTGCTTTCGATCGTTTTAATTATGGCGATATTCTATTTGCACATATCTCGGCGCATCTTCTGCGGCGTCGCTTTCCGAACATCGAGATCCATTTCGTGGGGTTCAGGCGGATCGATCTGCGCGCGTCTGGCGGTGTTCTGGTTGAGAGCTTCGACTTCATCGAGAAGTTCAGAAACGCGCCCGGTCGCTCGCTGATCTGGGTCTCTGGCGGCGCCGTTCTCGACGTCCGCTGGTGGACGATGTGCCAGATGCTTCTGACCGACCGAGGCTCGCGTCTTTTCCGCCGACTGCGTCGGTATCTACGCGACGATCTTCTGGACGCGCTCTGTCGCCGGTACGTTCGCTCGGCGCATCCGATGCCCTGGATTTTCGCCGAGACGGCCTTTCGATTTCGCGAGCCCGTGACGGTTATGTACAACTCGGTCGGCGGCTCGAATTTCGCTGGTCTCCCCGAAAGACTGCGCTCCGCTGTGCGGGACGGGTTGTCGCGCGCCAAGTACCTGTCGGTCCGCGATACGAAGTCCGAAGATGCATTGGCCGGTCTTGGCGTTGCCTCGATAGACCTCGTGCCGGACAGTGCCGTTCTTCTCAACGACATGGGCTTAAGCCGTAAGATCGTGTCCTTGGGCGAAGGATCGGAGGGCAGGGAGCTTGCGGCGGCACCTCAGGACGACTGGGGATCCTATATCTGCTTTCAGTGTGCCGGCCGCTTCTTCAAGAAGTTCGAGCCGCAGATCTGCGCCCAGATCAAGGCGCTGCATGAGCGTACCGGTTTGAACGTCGTCGTCTTCGGGATCGGCTATGCGCCGCTGCACGACGATGACCTTGCCGTTCGCGGTCTCTCGGACTTCTTCCAAGGGGAGGACTGGCTCTTCCGCTACTTGGAAAACGACGTGTCCGGAATTGCGCGCGTGATCGCCAATTCGCAGTGTTATATCGGCACCAGCCTCCACGGCTATATCACGGCCTTTGCCTTCTCGCGGCCAAGGGTCGGTTTGTCTCCCCAGGTCGACAAGTTGGTCGGCTTCCGGGACGCCTGGGATTTGCCGGCCATGCCGGCCGGCGTGGAGATCCCGCGGCTTGCCGTGGCGGCCGAAGCCGCGCTTGGTCAGGATCCGGAAGCCATGGCCGAAACGGCGCGCCATACGCGAGAGATCTATGAAGAGAACTTCTCCAAGATTTGGGAACTTCGGCCCGTTTGAGATCACGTAGAGGACTAAGAGCGGAGCAGCGTTCAGCCTGACCCGGAGACCACCTGCTTGATTTGCTCCAGGTAGCCCTGACCGTTCTGCTTGCAGGGCTCCACGATGTTTCCTTCGGCCCATTCATTCCACGATCGGACGAATACGATTCTCCGCTCGTCCGGCTCATCTTTCAGGGTTTCGACGGCGTCGCGCAGATGCCGGCCGAACTTCTTTGGGGTCGTCCCGAGATAAACATGCCCGCCGCGACCGGACCGGGGCGTGTTGTCCCATCCGGCCGATACGCAGGGAAAGGTATCTTCGTAGTCTTCTCCGAAGGCCGCCTCGACCGCCTTGTCGTAGCTATGGATGTGCGGCAGCAGCCTGAACTGTCTGTTGTTCAGGAAACGGCGTAGAACCGACGGCAGAAGGTGATCCCGGAACGTCGGACGCAGGGTGGTGACCCCATCGTAGTGGTCGAGTTCGGCGGTCTTGCTTTCCCGCTGGAAACGAAGCGCGACGAAGAACATACCGTCCAAGCCGTTCTCCTGCGCAAGCTTCCGCCAGGTCTCTATGAAGACCTCCGTATCCGGTATGTCTTTGGGCCTGTAGACGCAGAACAGCGGTTTACCTTCGACCCGGATGTAGCGCTTGTCCTGGAAGAACGGCAGCAGGCTGTGAAAGTGCGCCCTGTAGTCCTCCACCCCCGGATAGGTCTGCTCCATCAGGATGCGGTTCGGCGCGCCGTGCCAGATCCCGCTCCAGGTCTGGTTTGCCCAGGACAGAGCGAATTTCACATCCACGCCCTCGGTCATCATGGTCTCGACTGGACGTTCCAAAAGACGTTTGCCCGCGAACCAGTAGTGCCAGTAGCAGAAGCCTTCTACGCCGTAGTCGCGGGCCAACTCGGCCTGGCTGTGGTGAGCCTCCGCAAGCCTCAGGTCGTAGAAGCCGAGGTCGCCGGGCAGAAGCGGCTGCTTGTGACCGGGGAACAACGGCTTGGCCTTCGCCACGTTGGTCCATTCCGTGAAGCCCTTGCCCCACCACGCGTCGTTTTCCGGGATTGGATGAAATTGAGGAAGGTGAAACGCGATAACTCTTGCGCGTTTGGATGTCATAGAAATACTCGCTATAATGGATTGTTGGCTTAAGAATGATTTTTACAAGATCTATAATGCGAAGAAGAGGTTGGATAGTCACTTAATCTAGCGAGTGACAAGTTATTGTAAAAGTCGATTCGTGAGTATGACATAGGAAAGACCGCGGTGGCGACGTGCGTCGTCCGTGGGGCTGTTCTCCCTCAAAGGGTGCGGTCTTCCCGTCGCGGCGCTGCGGTGACGCAATTCAGGGGAGTGGCGGCGGAACGAAGCCCCTTTCGGAAGGAGGTGTCCCTGCGAGCGCAACGATCCGGCCAGATCGGTCTGCCGTATATATTGCGCCGCCAATGTGGCGGATGCATCCAGATCGCTTGAAAGGCGCACAGTCCACATCGGCACCGCAGCGCTCTCGTGCGATTGACAAACCGATCACCGCTACGCAGTCTAGTGAGGTCACCTGGGGAGTCCCGGCAAGGGGCTGAGATACTGATGGCGCCTTGGCGCAGCGCAGTGACCCGATGAACCTGATCCAGTTCATACTGGCGTAGGGATGGTGGACCGGCTGCGCTGTAAGAGCTGCTTCCTGCACGACAGGCTTGGCGAACGCGGCCAATCTCCATTCGATACGGCGGAACTGGGTCTCCATGCCTTGAGAGCGAGGAGGCTCCGCGCCATGAAGAACGTCGCACCGACCGTCACCACCGGGCAGCTCCCGGCATCTCGCCGCGTTTGGCACGGGGGCGAACTGTATCCGCAGATCCGTGTGCCCATGCGGGAGATTGATCTGCATCCTTCGGCGGGCGAGCCGTCTGTGACGCTGTACGACAGCTCCGGCCCTTATACCGATCCCGATTCCGAGATCGCCATCGACAGAGGCCTGCCACGTTTGCGGGCAGGCTGGCTCGCCGCCCGAAACGATGTCGAACCATACGAAGGTCGTGTGGTGAAGCCCGAGGACAACGGCTTTGCCGAGGGGGCGCGCCTGACTCCCGAGTTCCCGGTGCGACATGCGCCTTTGCGGGCAAGCTCCGGCAAGGCCGTTACTCAGATGGCTTATGCCCGTGCCGGTCTGATCACGCCCGAAATGGAGTTCGTTGCCATCCGCGAGAACCTCGCCCGCAAGGAGGGAACGAATGCGGTGGAGCGTGACGGCAGGTCCTGGGGGGCCGAAATTCCCGATGTCATTACCCCGGAATTCGTTCGCGACGAGGTTGCGCGAGGTCGGGCCATCATCCCCTCGAACATCAACCATCCCGAGGCTGAACCGATGGTCATCGGGCGGAATTTCCTCGTGAAGATCAACGCGAACATCGGTAATTCCGCCGTCACCTCCTCCATGGCCGAGGAGGTGGAGAAGATGGTGTGGGCCACAAGGTGGGGCGCCGATACGGTCATGGATCTGTCCACTGGCCGCAACATCCATAACATCCGTGAATGGATCGTTCGCAATTCACCCGTACCCATCGGTACCGTCCCGCTCTACCAGGCCCTGGAAAAAGTAGGGGGCGTCGCCACGGACCTGAGCTGGAAGGTTTTTCGCGACACGCTGATCGAGCAGGCGGAGCAAGGCGTGGACTATTTCACAATTCACGCCGGCGTCCGTCTTCACATGATACCGATGACTGTCGACCGCGTGACCGGCATCGTCTCGCGCGGTGGCTCGATCATGGCGAAGTGGTGCCTGCATCACCACAAGGAAAGCTTCCTCTACGAACACTTCGAGGAGATCTGCGATATCGCGCGCGCCTATGACGTAAGTTTCTCCCTCGGCGATGGGCTGCGGCCGGGTTCAATTGCGGACGCCAACGACGCAGCGCAGTTCGCCGAGTTGGAGACGCTCGGCGAACTCACCCGAATCGCCTGGGCAAAAGACTGTCAGGTCATGATAGAGGGCCCCGGTCATGTCCCGATGCACAAAATCAAGGAGAACATGGACAAGCAGTTGACCGCTTGCGGCGAGGCGCCGTTCTACACGTTGGGGCCTCTGACCACGGATATCGCTCCCGGTTACGACCATATCACCTCGGGCATCGGGGCGGCGATGATCGGTTGGTTCGGTACGGCAATGCTGTGCTACGTCACACCCAAGGAGCATCTGGGGCTGCCTAACCGCGACGACGTGAAAACGGGTGTGATCACCTATAAGATCGCGGCGCATGCTGCGGATCTCGCTAAGGGACATCCCGCGGCACGCTTACGCGATGATGCGCTGTCGCGTGCACGTTTCGAGTTCCGTTGGGAAGATCAGTTCAACCTTTCCCTCGACCCCGAGACGGCACGGTCGATGCACGATGAAACTCTGCCGAAGGAGGCGCACAAGGTCGCGCACTTCTGCTCCATGTGTGGGCCCAAGTTCTGCTCCATGCGCATTTCTCACGACATCCGTGCCGAGGCGCAAAAGGAGGGCATGGCCCGCATGAGCGAAAAATTTCGCAAAGGCGGCGAACTCTACGTTCCAGTGGGGGAGGTGGAATGAGCTAGACACGGCGATCTGGCTGCCGACCCTAAATCTGAGAACGCCACGGCAGATCCGGCGCCGATCGGCTGAGACGCAGAATCTCTTCGCTGCCTCTGACCTCGCCGGTTCGTTGCCAACCGAGCTTGCGATAGAAGCCGAATGCGCGCAGGGTCGGATCCGGATTGGCGCGCAGCCAGACCTCGGCATGCTTCTGCGCGAACAACCAGTCGATAACTCTGGCCAACAGGGCTTTTCCGAGGCCGCGGTCTTCGTAGTCGGGGTGAACTGCCACCACTTGCACCTCGCCGGTCGAGGCGTCTCCCATGGCGAAACCCACCACTCGCCGCTCGTCTTCCGCCAGCCAGCCGCGTACGTGGGAGCGCATGTCGTGAGCCAGCCCCTCGCGCGTGATGCCGTAGCCTTCCTCCAACTCCTGCAGGCTTACGCGATTTTCCCTCGTCGCCTGCCGAAGCTCGAAAACCGCCTCCAGATCTGACGGGGTCATGTCTCGGAGCCGCAGCAAGCTGCCGTGCCCCTACAAGCCAGCCGCTGCTCTTGCCAAGACCTCCACGCCCAGAACCAGGTCGCCCCGGTCGGTGTCCTCCTCGAAGCTATGGCTGATTCCCCGCTTGGACGGCACGAAGAGCATGGCCATGGGCATGCGGTAGGAGGCGTTGGCGGCGTCGTGCAGAGCGCCTGACGGCATGCGGCGCCAGGTACCGGGAGCGACCGCTTCGGCGGCCTCCGCCATCCGCTCGACCAAGATAGGATCGCAGTGAGTGGGGGCGATCGTCGCGTAGCCCGAGCGCTCCAGGTCCAGCCCCATGGAGGCTGCGATCTCAGACGCGGTATCGCGCACGATCTCCGTCATGCGGTCCAGTCGCGCGGTCTCTGCGTCCCGCCACTGCACGGTAAAGTCGACCTGACCGGGGACGATGGAGGAGGCGTTCGGATGCACCGCGACATGGCCAACGGTCCAGACCGTGGCCGGTGTCACGATGTCGGCGAAGCGTGCGTTCAGTTCGGCGATATACCGCACGAGACCCTGGACCGCGTCGCGGCGCAGATGCATGGGGGTCGTGCCGGCATGGTTCTGTTCGCCCGTGAAGCGCAGACGCTCGCTGCGGATACCGACGATGTTCTCGACCACGCCGATCCGCTCGCCGGCGGTGTCCAGGACCGGTCCCTGCTCGATATGAATCTCCAGGAAGCTGCTGAAGCGTTCCGGCGCGACTTCGGCCGGGGCGGGCAGGCCGTCCGGCTGACGACAAGCCTTCTCCAAAGTGATGCCTTCGTCGTCCGTCAAGGCCTGGGCTTCGGCCAAGGCGAGCTGACCCGCCCAGACGCTGCTGCCCGTCAGGGTCGTGAAGCGGCCTTCCTCGTCCTGGAAAGACACCACCGCGATGCGCGGTCCGCCGGACTCCAGGCTGGCTCGCGCCACCTCTAGGCCCGCGATCACGCCGTAGGCGCCGTCGAGCCAGCCGCCTTCCGGCTGACTGTCGGAGTGCGAGCCGATCAGGATGCTGGCCTCATCGCCCGGCGGCAGCCCGAAGAGGTTGCCGACGGGATCCACCGCGACCTCCAGACCGGCCTCGCGCATCCGCTCCGCCAGCCAGCCGCGGGCCGCCAGTTCCGCCTCCGCATAGGCCGGCCGTACGACGCCGGTGCCGCATTGTCCGAAGGTGCGGAGCTTGTCGAGGTCGGCGAGCAAGCGCTCGGGGTCGATGGCAATCCTGGTCATGCGGCATCCTTCTTCCTGTGGCCGGTTCACATCCTGTTGCGTTCTGGTCATGCCCTCTTTTTCCACCGCTCGTCCAGAGCGCGATCGTCTCAGGTGGAAGCGTTTGCTTCCACCTGAGACGTGAATCGCCCTCTAAACCTCATGATTAGGGCAGGATCCGCGTTATGGGCGCCGACAAGAAGGCGTGAAGAGGCCTGGTGGCCTCTGGTGTAGAAGGGGCAGGAAGAGTCGGGCGGGTAGTTGCCGAACGCAGATGACCCGCGTCGCGTCGTTCTATGGCTTGCCTGTTGTGTATCCGCGGTAGGCGAAGTCTGCGGTTTCGTCGGCGTCGCTCAGTGCGAGGGCGAGGATGCGGTTATGGTTGGGGGACTTATGGCAGGCGGGGTCTGTGTTTTCCGCGGCACCGGTGAGGGCCAGAGCCTGGCAGCGGCAGCCGCCCCAGTCGAGTTCGCGGCGCTCGCAGGAGCGGCAGGGCTCCGGCATCCAGGCGGTGCCGCGATAGGCGTTGAAGGCGGTGCCTCGGTACCAGATATCGGCGAGGGGGCGGTCCTTGACGTTGTCGAAGGTCAGGCCGGGCAAGGTCTCGGCCGCGTGGCAGGGCAGGACCTTGCCGCTGGGGGTGACGTTGAGGGAGCGCCGGCCCCAGCCGCCCATACAGGGTTTGGGCAGGCGGGCGTAGTAGTCGGGGACGACGGCGTCGATCACGAGCCGGCCCTTGAGTTCGCTGCGGGCGCGCTCCAGGGTTTTCATGGCGGCCTCGACCTGGTCGCGGCGGGGCATCAGGGCGGCGCGGTTGCGCAGGGCCCAGCCGTAGTACTGCGCGTGTGCGATCTCAAGGCGATGGGCGCCGAGGGTGAGGGCCAGGTCGAGTAGCTTGTCGAGCTCGTCGATGTTATGGCGGTGGATCACGCAGTTGAGGGTGAGGGGTAGCCCGAGCGCGCGCACCTGGCCGGCCAGCTCCAGCTTCTGCGCGAAGGCGCCGGCCAGTCCGGCGACTTTGTCGTTGACGGTGGCCTCGGGCCCTTGGACGGAGAGCTGGACATGGTCCAGGCCCTGGGCGGCCAGGGCCTCCAGACGGGGGCCGGCGAGCCTGATGCCGGCGGTGATCAGGTTGCTGTAGAGCCCGACCTTTACACAGTGGGCGACGATCTCCTCCAGGTCGCGGCGGGCGGTGGGCTCGCCGCCGGAGAGATGGACCTGCAGCACGCCAAGGGCGGCGGCCTCGCCGAGCACGCGTTTCCAGGTCTCGGTGTCGAGCTCGCCGGAGCGGCGCTCCAGCTCGACGGGATTGGAGCAGTAGGGACAATGCAGGGGGCAGCGGTGCGTTAGCTCCGCGAGCAAACCCAGGGGCGCCGGAACTCCGGATGCGGTGGGCTCGGCGGCTCCCGTCTCCGGCGCGGTCAGCGTCATCCCAGCGCCACCATGCCGCGGCCCGCCAGGTCGGTCAGGAAGGCGTGCACGTCCCTCTCCACCGTGGCCGGCTCGGTCTCGAAGCTGCGTGCCAAGTCTTCGACGATGGCTGCGAAATCGCGTTCGCCATCACAGCGTTTCAGGATTTCCAGCGCGATCGGGTCCAGTTTGAACAGCCGCTCCGGTCCCATCAGGATCCACTGGTCGCGGGCTTCGTCGTAGCGTAGCCGCACCCCTCGGGGCAGGCTCGGCACGCTGTTTGCCATCAGCTCGGCCGCAGGGACATCTGTGGGAGGCGACCCTGAAGTTTCCGTCATCCAACCTCCTCGATCTTTTGCGGCCGGAAGGCGCCCGGCGGAGGCTGAGCGGGCGTCACGTAGGCATGCTGCAGGGCATCGAGCTGTGCCCAGAGCACGTCGCACTTGAAGGTGAGGGCGCGCAGCACGTCCTGCTGCTGATCGGGCCGCCGGGCGTTGTCCAGGACGTAGGCCAGGGCGAAGTCGGAGTCGCGTGTCGCCTGCTCGGGCCGCTTGTCGAAGTAGGCCAGGATCTCCGGCGTGATGTAGTCGTAGTTCTCCAGCATTCCCCGAACCCGCGCACCGATGGCGAGCGGCGAGAAAAGCTCGGTGAGGGAGGAGGCGATGGCTTCCAGCAGGCTCTTTTCGCGCACGAAATGCAGGTAGGCTTCGACCGCGAACTTCGTCGCAGGCAAGACGCCGTCGGTCGAGGTCACGTAGTTCCGCTCAAGACCCAGTCCGTCGGTCAGCGCCAGCCAACGGCGCAACCCTCCATCGGCGTCCGACGCGCCGTCGTGGTCGATGATGCGCTGGCGCCATTCGCGGCGCAGCGCCGCCTCATCCATGCGGGACACGATGGCCGCGTCCTTCAGCGGGATCATCCGCTGATAGTAGTATCGGTTTAGCGCCCAGGCCTGGACCTGCCCCTTGGTCAGGCTGCCGCTGTTCAGCAGATGGTGAAAGGGGTGCAGGTGGTGATAGCGCTCCTCGCCGATCTTGCGAAGCGCCGCCTCCAACTGGTCGCGGCTCAGCAAGCCACTCACAGCACGATCTCCTGTCCGTCGTAGGCGACGTCCCAGCCGGCGGCCTCGACCTCCTGCCGCTCGCGGGAGTCGCGCACCAGTACCGGGTTCGTATTGTTGATGTGGATGAAACTGCGCCGTCCCAGTTCGACGTCGCGGAAGGCGGCGAGGCTCCCCTCGGGTCCCGACATCGAGATATGTCCCATACGGTGGCCGGTCTTCTGGCCGACGCCGGCCAGCTGCATCTCGTCGTCGCGCCAGAGGGTCCCGTCGAACAGCAACAGATCGGCACCGGCGATCCGTGTCTTGAGAGACTCCGGCACGTGGGCGCAGCCCGGAACGTAGAAAACCGTGGGTCCGTTGGGCGCCGTGATCTTCACGCCCACCGTCGTCTCGCTTTCCGCACCGATTTCCGGCTCGCCTCTCTCCATGTAGAGCGGCACCTTGCCGGGCACGGGAAAGATCTCCGCGACCAGATCGCCGACCAGGGAGATGCTCTCCCCCAGAGCGACCGCTTGACGCGGCACCAGCGTGGGGTCGAGCGCGTCGAAGATGCGGTTTTCCTTTAGCACCTCTAGCACCCCAGGCGTCGCCAAAAGACGAAACGGCTGGCGCTCGCGTAAGGACAGAAGGCCGGCGATGTGGTCGATGTCGCCGTTGGTCAGAAGCACGCTGGCCAGCGGCGTATGCCTCGGCGGTTCCTTCGGCTGCAGAGCTGGAGTTCGGATGATCTGCTGCCGGATGTCCGGCGAGCAGTTCAAGAGAGCCCAGGTCACACCGTCCGGTGACACAGCGATCGAGGACTGACTACGTTCCTCGACGCGTGTGTCACCCTCCCAGAACAGCGACGAGATCGGGCCCCTGCAGTTCCACTGCGGATAACCGCCGCCCGCTGCCGAACCGAGAACGAGAACATGGAGGCGGCTCACGTCCCGAGCCGCCCAACGCTACCGTGACACCCGGATTAGAACTCGGCCGGGAAGTAGCCGTTGATCTCCATGCCGATGCAGATTTCCTCGATGCGGGGCGTGTTCCACTTCATCGTCGTCCTCCCAACGGTTTCCTAAGGGTGGCCTGTCGAAGGCTTATGCCTACGACAGTACTATTTGGGGGTGCCGAAGCCAAGCGCAACACGGGAATGCAGAGCGGTCGCGCCTGACCCCGACTATCCTCCTGGCCGATCCTACTGTTCGGCCACGACGCGGGTGTCGTGCGACCGCTTGATGACGTACTGCTGGATGGCCGCCGAGTCCGCCGGACTCAGAAGGTGAGCGAACCCAGGCATGCCGCGACCGGCCAGGACGCCCTCCAGAACCACCTGGTCCCAGGCGGCGTGACTCGCCTCGGAGAGTTTGCGCAGGTCGGGCAACACACCGCCCGACATGGCGGCATCGCCATGGCACATGAAGCAGCGGGCCAGGTAGTGATCGCGGCCCAGGGCGATCTCCGCCTCGCTGCCGGTCACGGGGGGCGGCTCGGGCCAGTCCTCGGCGGCAACCTCCAGCTCGGGCAGTTGCTCCGCCCCGCCGAGCCGGAAGGTCAGGACACGGCTGACCGGGCGCTGTTCCCCTGGGGCGATCAGGCCGAAGACCGTTCCCCAGCCCACGGTCACCGTGACGTACTGCTCGCCGTCCACCTCGTAGGTCACGGGCCCGGACACGACACCAGTCTGAGCCTGTGTCGACCAGAGTTCTTCTCCGGTCGCCGCGTGGTAGGCGGAGAAGCGGCCGCCCGGAGTGCCCTGGAAGATCAGATCGCCCGCCGTCGCCAGAACGCCGCCGTTCCAGGGGCCCGGATGCTCGATCCGAAAGACCTCCTCGTTGGCAACGGGGTCCCAGGCCAGAAGGCGGCCCTTGAGCAGCGGAATGATCTCGCCGGCTTCCTGCGGGTCCTCGGGCAGCGAACTGTGGGCGAATTTCACGCCTAGGTTCCATTCGCCCGGCTTGAACTCGAAACCAGGATCCCGCCCGTAGACGAAGGGCATTTCCTGCGCCGGCAGATAGACCAGGCCGGTGCGCGGGCTGTAGGCCATGGGATGCCAGTTGTGCCCGCCGAAGGGGGAGGGAACGATGAACTGTGGCTGGTCGGGGTCCGGATAGCGGGCCTGTTCGGTCTCTACTGGGCGTCCCGTGTCCGGGTCGATATGGGTGGCCCAGTTCACCGGCACGAAGTTGTTGGCGGAGATGAACGCGCCGGTCTCCCGATCGATCACGTAGAAGAAGCCGTTCTTCGGCGCCTGGACCAGGGTCTTGCGTAGCTCGCCGTCGATCTCCAGGTCCAACAGCATGATGTGCTGCGTCGCGGTATAGTCCCAGGTGTCGCCCGGGGTGGTCTGGTAGTGCCAGACGTACTCCCCGGTGTCGGGCCGGAGCGCGACGATGGAGGAGAGGAAGTAGTTGTCGCCGCCATCGGGACTGCGGATATCGCGGTTCCAGGGCGAGCCGTTGCCGACGCCGATGTAGAGCAGGTCCAACTCGGCGTCGTAGGCCATGGAATCCCAAACGGTGCCACCGCCGCCGTAGCTCCACCACTCGCCGGTCCAGGTCTCGGCGGCCATCGCCATCGTCTCGTTTTCGAAACCCTCGGCCGGGTTGCCGGGAACCGTATAGAACCGCCAGACCATCTCGCCCGTGACGGCGTCATAGGCCGACACGTAGCCTCGCACACCCAATTCGGCGCCGCCGTTTCCGATAATCACCTTCCCGTCGATCACGCGCGGTGCGCCGGTGATGGTATAGGGCTTGTCGCGGTCGATGGTGTTGACGTCCCAGACCACGGCGCCGCTTTCCGCCTCCAACGCGATCAGCCGTCCGTCGATGGTGCCGACGTAGATCCTGTCGTCCCAAGCCGCGACGCCCCGGTTCACCACGTCGCAACAGGCGCGCTTGCCCCACTCCTTGGGAACCTCGGGATCGAAGCGCCACAACTCGGCGCCGGTCTTGGCGTCGAGCGCATAGACGATCGACCAGGCCGAGGTGGTGTACATGCGCCCGTCGATCACCAATGGCGTGGCCTCGATCCCGCGACGTTCGGGCTTGTCGACGTACCAGGCGAGGCCGAGCTCCCCCACGTTGTCGACGTTGATCTGGTCGAGCGGACTGAAGCGCTGTTCGGAATAGGTCCGACCGTGGGTCAGCCAGTTGCCTGGCTCCTCGTCGGCGGCGAGGATCCGGGCGCCGTCCACAGGTGTGACGTCGGCGGCCTGGCTGCTGGGCGTCGTCAAGGTCAACCCGAGGAGCAGACCGGCTGCTATGAGGCCCGCCGTTACGCGCTTTGCGTTGGCCAGGATCTGCGCTTGTTCGGAAATAGCCGCCTGCTGTCGCGCAAAGGCGGAGATCGCTCCTGGCATCTCACTCCTCCCAGAGTTCGGATCGGCCGTCCGCAGCCGGCGGTTTTCTGCCGCTCTTGCTCCGTTTTCCGGAGCTAAGATCCATAGACTTACATCCCTGGTCGAAAAGTGCCAGCCGGCTTTCGCTTTTCGGTCTGTCTCCTTAGAGTAGGACTTACGCCCTAGGTGGAAGCCAAGCGCTTCCACCTGAGACGATCGCACTCTAGGCGGCTGGCGGCCCGCCGCGCGTTTGCCAGCGCGCGGGATCGTAGCTCCAGAAAGCGGCCGCCAGCGTGACTGCCCCGGTCGCGAGCACGACGGCAAGAGCCGGAGGGTCGATCTGCGAATAGGCGGCGAAGCGCAGCATCTCGACGACGTAGGTAAAGGGATTGAGAAGACAGAGCAGCGCCAACAGTTCGCTGGAGCTCCGCAGGTTGGCGAGAGGGTAGAGGGCGGAGGAGAGAAAGAAGGCGGGAAAGATCACGAAGTTCATGATGCCCGAGAAGTTCTCCAACTGCCGGACGAGGGAGGAGAGCAACAGGCCCAGCGCGCCCAGAAGCAGGCCGCTCAGGATCAGCGCGGGGAAGAGGGACAGGTATCCCCACGGCGGGAGTCGAATGCCGAAGACTGCGGCGATCAGCAAGAAGGCATAGACCTGCACCATGGAGACGGCGACGCCCGCCAGGATCTTACCGGTCAGCAGAAGAGGACGGGGCAGCGGTGTGGTCAGCAGGACGCGCATGGAGCCCATTTCGCGGTCGTAGACCATCGAGAGCGACGACTGCATGCCGTTGAAGAGCTGCACCATCCCGATCAGGCCGGGCAGGATGTAGAGTTCGTAAGGGACGACGGCATCGTAGGGCGGCAGGACAGGCAGATCGATGGCCGCGCGGAAACCAGCACCGAAGATCAGCAGCCAGAGCAGAGGGCGGACCAGGGCCGCGAAGAAGCGGCCGCGCTGCTTAAGGAACCGAAGCAGTTCGCGCGACAGTAGAGCGCGCAGCGCCCGCAGGGCATGCCGTGCCGTCACGCAGCTTGCGCCGTGGCGGTCAGTTTATCGAAGGCGGCCTCCAGCTCTGTCTCTCCGCTGGCAGCCAGTACCTCCTCCAGACTGCCGGCGGCGCGAACGCCGCCTTCGTGCAGCACGACCAGTCTGTCGCCCGGCCAGACTTCGTCGACCAGATGAGTCGCCCAGAGGATCGCGGTGCCGTCGTCCTTCGCACGGGTATGCAGATCCGCCACCAGGGCGCGGCGGGTCGGGATGTCCAGGCCGACTGTCGGCTCGTCCAGGACCAAAATCGGCGGCGCGTCGAGACAGGCGCGGGCGATCTCGACGCGCCGGCGGTGGCCGCCGTTCAGTTGGCGGACCGCTTCGCCGCGACGGTCCCAGAGCTCGAAACGCTCCAGTTCCCGCCTGACGCCCGCGGCCGTCTCGGACGGCGACAGGCCGCGCAGCCCGGCAAAGTAGGCGAGGTTCTGGTCGACCGACAGATCCAGGTCGAGCGTCGGCTGCTGAAACACCATCCCTAGACTTGCCAGTACCCCCGCGCCGTCACGCGCCCGGCTGCGCCCGAAGATGCGTAGATCGCCCTCCTGCGCTGCCAGCAGTCCGGTGATCAGCCCGAACAGGGTGCTCTTGCCGGCACCGTTGGGACCGAGCAGAACCGTGACCGCGCCTTTCGGTACCTCGAAGCTGACATCGGTGAGAACGCGGCGCTTGCCGTAGAAAAAGCTCAAGCCCTCGATCGAGAGCGGCACCTGAAAATCGCTATCTCCATCCATCACCGCAGCTTTCCAGTGCGGCCAAGGCGGCGTCAAGCGGATCGCCTCTCTCGTCCTGTCTACAGCCTTACGAGATCGAACCCGCTTTCCGCGCTCATGCAGCCTCCTTCAGTTCCATGACGAGCTTGCCTTGCACCGCCCGGTGCTCGACCGGGCCGAGCGACAAGCTGCTGACCGAACGGGACGAGAGGCCTGCCAACGTGAGGCCTTGGCTGCTGACCGAGACGACCTTCTTGACGATGCGGCCGAAGACCGGGTGCTGCACCAGAACGATATCGTTCGGTTCGATCCAACTGGTCCGGCGGAATAGAGCGAAGGTTCCGTGAGGCAGCCTGGGCGCCATACTGTCACCGTCGATCCGCACGAGACGCAGACCGAAGGTCATGCCTCCAGGACCGGATAGACCACCGTTAGGGCCGGTGGATAGGGGCAGGTCCCCTTTGCCGTTTTGATCCCCTTGGTCTGCCAGAAGAGCTCGGCGAAGCGATTGACCAGTTCGACGAGCGCCAGACCGTCGTCGCGATGGACGTCCTGCTTGCAGGCACTGGCCTTCTGCATGATGGAATGCACCAGACCATGGACTTCGGGATGCTTCTCGATCAAGGGCGCCTTGAAGTAGTCGCCCCAGATCACGCGGATTTCCTGTTTGACCTTCTCCGCTTCCTCTTCCTTGCGCAGGGCGCAACGCGCATGGAGATTGGCCAGCGCGACCGCATCCTCGCTCTTGCCCTCATGCATGATATCCATCAGCCGAACGACCGAGACGGCGGCGATCAGAGCCGGCCCCGGATCGTAGATGCCGCAGGGGATGTCGCAGTGCCCTTTCGCGTGGCCGATCAGACCGACACGGTCCAGTCCGCGAAGCAAGGAAGCCAGCGCTGCCTTCGACCTTTCCGATGCCTTCACGTCGCCAATCCCTTCCAGTGAGCGAGCGCAGCCGCCTTCGCGTGCCGGACGAGTTCCGCTCGGTCGCTGCCGACGTCCGGCGCTTCAGGTGGGCCCCGGTGTAGTTCGGCCAGCAGCCGTGGCAGGTGTTGGGCGGCTGCGGACTTCAGGGCGCTGCCGCCGTCCCCGCTGCGCAGCGTTTCGATCAACAGGGATACGGCAGCCTTCAAGGGTAAGCAGGCGTCCTGCGGCGCGCCCCAGGCCTCAAGGTTGCGTGCGGCATTCACGGCCGAGGCCACCAGGATGCAAACGGCCTCTTCACCGTTGCGATCCCGCGACCGGGCGATCTCGAAAAGGCGGCGGGCCTCGTCTAAGGCCTTTGCGTAAAGCCCCATTGCCTCGCTGTGAGCGCCGGCCGAAGAAAGAGCGTTGGCGTCGAGGATCAAATCGCGCCACCTCATCTCGAGCGGAGAGCTACAAACTTTCGGAGCGGAAGCGGGAAGCGGTCTGTCGGCAGCGGCCGTCTTCATGACTCGGCCTCGCCGGATGCCGGCGTCGTCGCCGATACGAGGCGCTTCGTCCGGCGCGTGACGGCGACTGCCAGCGACACGGCAATCAACACCAGGAACAGAAGGGCGATGAGAATGAGACCGAACGGCTCGGCGATCCAATCCGCCTGTTCTTCGTGATGATGGGCGAGCGCGACAGGCGACAGGACGGCCACAGCCAGTCCGGCAGACAACGCAACGAGCGAGCGCATTGTTTACCTCCGAGTTTTCGATTGATGCGAAGTCTGCATCACGGACAACATAATTGCAAGTGAGTTTCATTCGCATTTAGTGCGATGGCTAATCTGTCTCCGTGACGATGAACCGAGTAGCACCGCCTATTTGCTGCGCCTTCACTCGGCACGGCGGAAGCGCAAAGCCAGGAGGTGACCTTTCTGCCGCTTGCGTGAAAACCTGGTCTTGGTGAGCGTGTATGTAAGCATTCCTGGACCGGCGAGAGCACACGTCCGCTCACAAACATGAGCGTCAAGTCCTGTGCCCTGGGCCGATATGGACTGCCTGTCCCGACAGGTGGTGCGACACCGAAGCGTCCGAACTGCCGCTTGCGGGTGCCGCGGGGTCGGTGGGTCCGACTTTCATGTCTCTTGAAGCACGCAGTAATCGCCCCGCTACGAGGTTGGTATCAAAACCGCCATCGGGCTCGAATGCCGAAACGACGCATTGGTATCACAGGCTCAGAATTCGAAGCCCATATAGAGTCCGAAGGTCCGCGGTTCCCCGGCGACCAGGGTTCGCGCACCGTCCCGCTGGACACGCCGTTCCGTCGCATAGTCCTGGTCGAAGAGGTTGCGGACGAAGAAGCCGGCGTTCCATCTATCCTGTTCGTAGGTTATCTGCGTATTGACCAGGAACCGCGCATCGGATCGGGCGGCCGAATCGTTGTTCGCATCGACGAAGGAGACGCCGGTGTAGGATGCGTCGGCCCCGACGGAAATGCCGTTATCGAAGAAGTAGGTCGCGCCGAAGGCCGCCGTCACCTCCGGCGCCGATTGGAACTCGTTGCCGGAGAAGTCTTGGCCCTCGCGTTCGAAGTCCAGGAACTCTGTCTGCACCACGCCGATCGAGCCGAAGACGTCGAGATTGGGCGTGACCAGGGCCTCCAGGGAGGCCTCGGCGCCGTAGAGCCGGGACTCCCCAGCATTCACAATATTTAGGTCGTTCTCGTTCCCTGAGGGGCCGCGAACCTGAACCTGTTGGTCGGTCCAGTCGGTGAAGAAGAGGTTGGCGTTGGCGGTCAGCCGGCGATCGAAGAACTGGCTGCGCAGGGCGAACTCGTAGTTCCAGGTGAACTCCGGGTCGAACTCGTTGACCTGCTGGTTGAAACCATTGACCTGGGTGCCGCCGGCCCGGTAGCCACGCTGCACGGTGAAGCTCGTGGCGATGTCGGGGGTCCAGTCGTAGGTCAGGCCGATCTTGGGCAGGAAGGCGGAAAAGCTCGTGTCGCTCTCTGTCCTGTTGTTCGGCAGCGGGAGAGGAGAGGGCACGTCCGGATCCAGGGTTGCCACAGTGCGAGTTTCGTTATCGAACGTCTCCCGATCGTAGCGCCCGCCGAGCGTGAAGGTGAGGCCGTCTAGAAGCCAGTCGACAGCGATGTCGGCTTCTCCGAAGACCGCAAAGTTCTCCACCTCATTTCGCGAGTCCGTCTCTGCTACGACGAAGATTCCGGGCGGGGCGAGGTCGGTGAAATTGCTCGCCGGATCCCGGGTGAGCTGGAACAGGTCCTCCTCGATCTGTGTGTAGAACAGCCCGAGGACGCCGCTGAGGTCCTCGCCTTCGTAGCGCAGGCGCAGATCCTGCTCGAAAACCGTGTTGTCCACGACTCGGTCGGAGAAGCCGAGATCATCGGCAGGGGGGCGATTGCCGTCTAAGAACAACTCATTTTCGAGGGTGTAGTAGTTGGTCTCGGACTCGAGCGAGAAGGCTTCGTCGATCCGCCAGGTCAGCCGCAGGCCGCTGTTGCGGTGCAGCGAGTCTTCATCTGCCTCCAGGTTCGAGAGATTGAAACGGTCGTCCGGGAAGAAGGCTTCTTCGATGAAGTTGCTGCCCCGTGAGTTGTCGGTCTGCGAGAAGGACGCGATGATCTCCAGGTCGTCGGTCGGATCGATGCGCACCTTGCCGCGTAGGTTGGTCTGCTCTCGGGCGTCGTAGTCGTCTTCGTTCCGGGTCGGGTTGTCGACGAAGCCGTCGGTCTGCAGGCGGTCGGCAGAGAAGCGGAGGGCGAGACGGTCTTCGATCAGCGGGACGTTGGCCATGACCGCACCGCCCAGCGTCGCGCGCGAGCCCACCTCGCCGCGGCTGCGCAGCTCCAGGTCGTAGGTGGGGTCGTTGCTGCGCAGGACGATGGCGCCGGCCAGGGCGTTGCGCCCTTGCTGGGTGGACTGCGGGCCGCGCAGCACCTCGACCTGCTGCAGATCCCAGGAGCTGAAGGGTCCGTCGAAGGCTCCGACGGTCGTCAGGGCGACGCCGTCGACCTGGGTCGAGACGAGTGGGCTTGCTAGGGCGCCACGGCCACCGCCCGGACCGCGGGAATCGATGCCGCGAATGGAAAAACCTCTTTCCTGGGAGGTTTGACTGACGTTGGGGATGCGCTCGATGGCGTCGTAGAGATTGAAGTCGCCGCGCCGCTCCAGCTCTTCGCCGGTCTGGATCGCCACGCTCTCCGGCGTGTCCTGCAGCGTGCGGATCTGCAACTGTCCTTGCACGACCAGCGGATCGAGCAGGATCGGACCGCTTTCGGGTTGAACCACCCTGCGCTCCAGCGTGACCAGGGTGCCTGTGAGACGGTAGCTGAGGCCAGTGCCGGCAAGGAGCTGCGACAAGGCCTCTTGCCAGGTCATGACACCCTCGACCGAAGTGCTCTGCAGGCCTCCGGCCAGGCTCGGATCGGTCGAGGCCTGCAGTCCAGCCTGTCGCCCGAACTGGATCAGCGCCTCGGTCAGCGGCTGCGCGGGAATATCGAAGCTTTGCTGTTGCGATGCTGCGGCGTTCTGCGCCTGCGGTTTTGCCGGTAAGCCCAGAACAAGGAAGATCACTGCTGCGCCCGCAACGACAAGCCTGCTCACGCGGCGGAGCTCTCTCCCCGCCGATACCCCCCAACCCGACATGCTCACTCCCTGCCACCCCTATCGATCTGGTCCTGCGACTGCCTCTCATCCGCAGTCTCTGGCTAATCAACGGACAGCTCGGGAGAGTTTCCAATGACGACCGCCATTTTTTTACGACAGTCGGGCAGACCTCGGATCGGGAGGTAGCGATCGTACCTTCTCGCTCACCGTTCCGTGACGATCAGAAGCCAGGGAGAGATGGCCGTCACTCTCGCGCCATGGGCGGCCGCGAGATTGCTCAGTGTCTCGACCGGGTTGTTCAGGCTGTAGATGCCGCTGATGCGCTGCGCGGCAAAAGCCTCGTCTTGCAGGAGGATCGCGCCACGGTGATAGCGCCGCAGCACGGTGACGATCTCGCTCACGGGCCGATCCCGGACAATCAACTCGCCGTTTCGCCAGGCGGCGATGTCCTCCGGCGCCAGATGGCCGCGCGCGGCGGCGCCGGTGCCTCCGGTCAGCAGCCACTCGCCGCCCCCGAGCTCGACGGAGGGGCGCGATCCGTCGCCGGCGGCAGCCACGCCGACGCGACCGTGCTGGACCGCGATGCGTCCGGTACCATCGGCGAAATCCACTTCGAATGCGGTTCCCAGAACAGTCACGACGGTCTCGCCTGCGACGACCCGAAAAGGTGCGGCGGGGTCACGCTCCACTTCGAAAAAGGCTTGCCCCTCGATCAGGCGGACCTCGCGTGCGGTCTCGGAAAAGCGCAGCTCCACCGCGCTCTCCGGCGCAAGCAGGATCCGGGATCCGTCCTCCAGGGTTGCGGATTGCAGCTCCGCCGTTGTTGTGACCAGATCGGCCTGCAAGCGCAGCAGGGCCTGGGGACCGACGGCAAGCGCCAAGCAAAGCGTGACTGCCGCCGCTGCGAGTCCGATGGTCCGCTTTCGGGATGATCGGCCGGGGAACCGAGCCCGGCCTCGACCGGTTCTGCGCGGCCCGGCGTCGCCAGCTGGCCTAGCCGACGGCAGGTTCCGCGCACCTCTCCGTGACGCGGCATAGCTTTGCCAATGCGCGCTATGCTCCGCAGAACCTTCGCCGACCAGTTGATAAGCCCGAACGGTCCGAGCCCAGATTTCGGCATGCAGGCTCGACGTGCCAAGCCAGTCTTCGAAGAGGGCACGCAACTCGGCGTCTTGCGGCGCTTCCGAGAGACGGACGAGCCAGACGGACGCTTCCTCCTCGATTCCTTCGCGCTGTCGGTCTGTTGTTTCTGTCATGGGCGTCGTGGGGAAAGGCCGTCCCGATATCGAGTCTACTCAACACTAAACGTGTGACGTGCCGTTGCTTCCATCTCGAAAAGCAACGCTCAGGCCCTTGGATGGCTAAAGGGCGCGCTGACAGTGCTTGACGCCCTGGACGACCAGCACTTGCGCCATGGAGACCGATATCCCCAGATGTTCGGCGATCTCCCTGAGCGTGCAGCCGCCGAAACGATGCATTTCAAGGGCGATGCGCGTGCGTTCCGGTAGTTCAGCCATGGCCGACATCACCCGCTTCAGGTCTTGCCGGGCAATCGCTTCCTCTTCCGGCGAGGGTGTTCGGTCGACTATACCCACCGCGTGCCGCTTTGCCTCGGGAGCGGTCTCGCGCGTCTCCAGGGTCGCGCGACGGCGCCGGTCCAGCGCAAGGTTAGCAACGATGCGATACAGGTATCCGACGGGCTCCTCGAGCACCCGGCTGTTAGCCACCGCACCGAAACGCAGCCACGCTTCCTGCACCACGTCTTCGGCCTGAATCGGATCGCCGACGATGCCGCTGGCGTAGTTCACCAACGCGCCGCGATGCGCCATGAACAGACCGACTGCCGTGTTGTCCCGACCCGCCGACAGGTATCTTCTCCGACCGATGTACGGCGACCTCTGGCAAAGTAGCAGCAGTCGCGCGTGCGAGCGCTTTTGTTGAGAGTCATTCGCATTCGGTCATAAAGACTAAGATGCAAGGGCGCAAGCCTGCTTTGCGGCGCTGACAGGACAGGCGCCGCCGCGGTCCGCTCCATCAGGATCGCATCCGCGCCCTGATCCCGAAACGGCGTGTAGCATCGACGTCGACTACATCCGACACACCGAAGGATTGGCGGATGGCGACCGATCCGATAGCCCCTGTCGCATTTCGTCCGATAAGGAGTTGTCGACAGGACCTTCTTCACGCTGCTGGTGAAGCTGGCCAAACTTCTTCTTACGCTGAGACGACTCTGTCGAGTTCAGTCTGGAACTACGTAATCAGAACTCGAAGCCCACGTAGAGGCCGAAGGTTCGCGGTTCGCCGGTGATCAGAGTGCGTGTGCCGTCTTGCTGCTGGACGAACCGTTGCGTCGCATAGTCGTTGTCGAACAGATTGCGCACGAAGAAGCCGGCATTCCATCTGTCCTGCTCGTAAGTTACCTGCGTGTTGACCAGGAAACGCGCATCGGATTCCTCGCGCGGATCGTTGTCGGCGTCTGAGAATGAACCGCCCGTATAAGATGCATCGGCGCCGATCGAAAGACCGTTGTCGAAAAAGTAGGTTGCGCCGAAGGCGAGTGTGACCTCCGGTGCTAACCGGAACTCATTACCGGAAAAGTCGCGGCCGGCGTCTTCAAATTCCAGGAATTCCGTCCGCACCAGGCCGATCGAACCGAAGACGTCTAGATTTGGCGTCACCAAAGCCTCCAGCGAAGCTTCGGCGCCATATAGTCGGGATTCGCCAGCGTTTACGACATTGAAGTCATTCCCATCCAAGGGGTTTTCAACCGAAACCTGCTGATTGCGCCAGTCGGTATAGAAGAGGTTGGCATTGGCTGTCAGTCGACGGTCGAAGAATTGGCTACGGAGGGCGAACTCGTAGTTCCAGGTAAACTCCGGATCGAACTCGTTCACCTGCTGGGTGACTATGTTGACTTGCGTGCCGCCGGCACGGTAGCCGCGCTGTACAGTGAAGCTGGTGGCGACATCCGGTGTCCAGTCGTAGGTGACTCCAACTTTTGGCAAGAAGGCGGAGAAGGTCTCCTCGTTCTGAGTCCGGTCGTCCGGAAGCGGAAAAGGAGACGGGCCGGCCGGGTCCAGAGCTGCAACAATGCGCGCGTCGGCCTCGACGGTTTCTCGATCGTAGCGCGCACCAAACGTCAGAGATAGGCCTGGGAGCAGCCAGTCGGCGCCAAGTTCCGCTTCCGCGAAAACCCCGAAGTTTTGGCGTTCGATCAGGGAACGTGTCTCGGCCATCACAAAGACGCCGGGAGGTGCTGAGGGATTGATAAGGCTCGCGGGATCCCGGGTGATGTTCAGCTCGTCTTCTTCGATCTCGGTAAAGAACAGCCCGAAAACTCCCGTTAGATCATCGCCCTCGTACCGTAACCGCAGATCCTGCTCGAAAACCGTATCGTCGCTGGTCGTATCGAGAAAGCCGAGATCGTCGGCGGCCGGACGATTCCGGTCGGTAAGACGCTCGTAATCGAGAGTGTAGTAGTTGGTCTCAGACTCGAGCGAGAAGGCCTCGTCGATCCGCCAGGTCAGCCGCAGGCCGCTGTTGCGGTGCAGAGAGTCTTCGTCGATGTTAACGTCCGAAAAGTTGAAGCGATCATCGGGGAAGAAGGCTTCCTCGATGAAGTTGCTGCCCCGTGAGTTGTCGGTCTGCGAGAAGGACGCGATGATCTCCAGGTCGTCGGTCGGATCGAGGCGAAGCTTGCCCCGCAGGTTGGTCTGCTCGCGGGCGTCGAAGTCATCTTCGTTCCGGGTCGGGTTCTCGACGAAGCCGTCGGTCTGAAGGCGGTCGGCCGAGAAGCGGACAGCAAGACGGTCTTCAACCAGCGGCACATTGGCCATGACCGCACCGCCGAGAGTCGCGCGCGAGCCCACTTCGCCACGGCTGCGCAGTTCCAGGTCGTAGGTGGGGTCGTTGCTGCGCAGGACGATGGCCCCGGCCAGGGCATTACGTCCCTGCTGGGTAGACTGCGGGCCGCGTAGCACCTCGACCTGCTGCAGGTCCCAGGAGTTGAAGGGGCCGCCGCCAGTGATGCCTCTATCCGTCAGAGCAACCCCGTCAACTTGGGTGGATACGAGATTCCCACCACCACCGGGACCACCTGGACCGGCCTGGTCTATGCCGCGAATGACGACGCGCCTTTCCTGCCCGCCTAAGCTTACGTTGGGGATGCGTTGGATCGCATCGTACAGATTGAAGTCGCCGCGCCGCTCCAACTCCTCGCCTGTCTGGATAGCCACACTCGTCGGCGACTCTTGGATCGTACGAATCTGGAGCTGTCCCTGTACGACGAGAGGGGCCAGTAAGATCGGTCCGCTGTCGGGCTGAACGACTGCGCGCTCCAGTGTGACCGTTTCGGTCGCGGTCAGGCGATAGTCGAGGCCGCTGCCGGCGAGGAGTTGCGTGAGGGCTTCGCTGGGCGTCAGGTTCCCTTCAACGTCAGCCGAGCGTCGGTCGCGAGCCAGCTCTGCGGAGTAGCCCACCTGCCAGCCAGTGATGCGCACGAAGGCGTCGAGGGCGTCGCCGAGCGGTTGGGGGGGTATCGCAAACGCGAAGGTATCTGCCGCCTGTGCGAGGAGGAGCGGTTCGAAGCGGGCGAAGTCCGTCATGGCCTCGCCTGTCGTCGCCTCCTGTGCACCGCCGCTGGCATGGCCTAAGTTCGGGCCGACCAGAGTCGCGGTCGTCAAAACCACGGCCGCCGTCGAAAGGAGACGGAAAGCCCTCCCAGTCTGGCGCCGGACGCTCCTTGTTGGTCGTTTCCCGATCATCACCCTCTGTCCCCCGTTCGACTGCTGGTCCCTCGGCGCGACGAACGCGGCTCGTTCGCAGGCCCCGATCTAGAGACGAACGGGGAGGAAAAATCTGAAACCCCGAGGCCTCGGAGAATTTCGGCCCAGGTCGGACGGCCCGACGCCTTTCAGGGACAGGGCAAGTGGGCAGGAACGGTAGCGGGGACAGGAACAGGAAGCGGGGTCAGTGCAGGATCGTCAGGAAGTCGGTGACCTGGATGACGTCTGCGGAGGCTGTGGCCGCCAGGGCAGCCGCCGCCGCCCTAGGATCGTCGAGCCGGTAGTTCCCGCTCACCGCATGGGACCGCAGCCGGTCGTCGGCGATGATGATCCAGCCCGAATGGTAGCGGTTCAGTTCCGCAACGATCTCGCCGAGCGGGCGGTCGCGAAAGACCAGCCTGCCTTGCAGCCAAGCAAGCGTTATCTCGGGGTCGATCGCCTCCGTCTCGCCGGGCAGGCCCTCCGTCACGTGCAGCGCCTGTCCGGCCGCGAGCACCGAAGGCCGGTCGGGCCGAACCTCACCCGCGACGGCGACCCGCCCGTGCCGAACCGCGACCGTCACCGAGCGCTCGCCCGCCCGCACGGCGAAGGCGGTGCCGAGGACCTGGACCGAGGCTTCGCCGCTGATCACTTTGAAGGGGCGGGCGGGGTCGGGCGTCACCTCGAAGTAGGCCTCGCCGGCGAGCAGGCGTACCTCCCGGTGCTCGCCATCGTAGCTGACCTGCACCGCGCTGCCGCTGTTGAGAACCATCCGCGACCCGTCGGGCAGATCGAGGCGTTCCTGCGCGCCGATGCCCGTTCGATGGTCGGCCGTCAGTGCCAGGAAGACCGCATCGATCTGAGTCAGCCCGACTGCGACGAGCACCAGAGCGGCTGCAGCGATGCGTGCCATTCCGCCGAACCGCCGCTTGCGCGGGCTTGTGTCGACGCGGCTCCGGTGCCGTGTCGGGTCCGATCCGGGGCGGTCGGATACCGGCCGAACCGGCTGCGGACCGCGCCGTGCTGCGGTTGCGAACTCGCTGGAGTTCCAGAGTGCGGCGATCTTGCGGTAGGCTTGCGCGTTGGCGGGATCCGCTGCCTGCCAGGCCTCGAAGTCGGCTTGCTCTGCGGCGGACAGATCGCCCGCCCCGAGACGCGCAAACCAGTCGGCCGCTTCGTCCAGCGGGCGGCGCGCTCGGCGGTCGGCGGCAGGAGATGTCCGGTCATCCGTCATGGCGGTCTTCGAGCTTACGCGTCTGCAACTGGCCTTCATAATCTAGACGAAACAAGGCCGCCTTTTCGAAACCTGTCATCGTTCGGAGGGGCACGACCTAGATCAGGCCCTTTTCCGAGAGCGTGTCGATGCAGCGGGCAAGCGCGAGGCGGATGTCCTTTTGGATCGTGGTCGAGGAGATCTGAAGGTGCGCCGCGATTTCCGGATAGGTCCAGCCCTCAATCCGGTTCAGTACCAGAACCCGGCGGGCGCGGTCGGGAACGCCCTGCAGGGCTTGGTCGAGCAGGGCGACCACCTGAAGATTGAGCGCTTCCGCTTCCGGCGAGGGTTGAGCGGAGGCGACGGACGTCACCGTCGCCTGATCGGAAGGCTGCGCGAAGATCGCCTGTTCCCGGCGCTCCCGGCGCAGATAGTCGATAGCCAGGTTCCAGGCGGTACGTCCGAAAAAGGCTTTGGGCGAAGCGATCTGGGTTTCGCCCAGCGCGGCGGAGGCGCGCAGGAAAGCTTCTTGGGCCAGATCTTCGGCCGTTGCCGCGTTGCCGACCAGACGCGCCAGCCGTCCGACCAGGACCGGGCGCTGTTCCTTAAACGCCCGTTCGAGGGCCTGTTGGGCAGTCTCTCTCGACATGCTCGCGACGATACTGGGTGGCTCCGGAAGCCTTCCTAGAGCAATTGCGAATAATTCGCAATTTCAGTATCCGGTTTGCCGACCTCGCAGTATCCGTCGCCTACAGAGTCTAGAAGCTCAGTCTCGCCCTCACGCCGAAGCGTCGGGACGGGCCGACGTCGACGATTCTCGGGCTGCCGGCGAAGTTGCTCGCCGAGCCCGCCAGTCCGGTGGCATAGGTCTCGTCGAGCGCATTCTCGACGAAGGCTTCGAACGCGAAGCTTTCGGCGCGCAGACCGAGGCGGAGATTGAGCAGGTCGAAGCCATCGAAACCCGGCACATCGGGATCCAGGTTTTGGTTGAAGCTCGTGCGCAGGCTGTACTCGGCCCGCAGGAAACCGCGCGCACCCGGCAGGATCTCGCGGGGATGCTCGTAGTCCCCGGCGATGCTGAAGGTATGAACCGGGGCGTTCGGCAGCCGCCTGTCGGTCAGGTCGCCGAAGGGCGAGTCGGGATAGTCCGTGAACTTCGCGAAGTTGATGCCGATCTGCGTGTCGATGCGCAGGCTCTCGATGGGCAGGGCGGAGATGCCGATTTCAGCGCCGACGCTGCGGGCTTCGGCCGCATTGTCGATCGTCACAGTTCGAATGTTACCGACCGCGTTTCTGGTTGCGAGCGAGACCTGGATATCCTCATAGTCGAGGAGGTAGCCGCTGCCGTTCACCAACAGGCGGTCGTCGAACAAGGACGCGCGGAAGCCGCCTTCGTAGGACCGCACCTTCTCTTCCTCGAAGCTGGAGCGGCCGGAGATGACGGAGCTGAAGCCGCCGGGCCGGAACCCCGTCGAGAATGCGAAGTAGGTCGAGACGTCGTCGGTCCAGTCGTACTTGATCGAGGCGCTGGGCGTCACGGCCGTGAAGTGCGCCTTATCCGATTCGAAGGGTATGGGAGGCAGGGTGAGCGTGGAGAGCCCCGTGCTCAAGCGTTCGCCTTCCTCCTTCACGCGGTCGAAGTTGAAGCGCGCGCCGGCTGCGACTTCCAGGTCGGGGATCGGCCGCCAGCGCAGGTCGCCGAACAAGCCAAAGTTGAAAGTATTGCGATTCGTGCTGTTTCCAATCGTGCTGCCGTCGTCCGCCAGAGGGCCGACGCCGAGGCCTTCGCCCAAGAGCCGAAAGGCGTCCGCACCGGGATCTATGATGCTGCTTTGGTCCCGTCGATTGAAACTGAAACTTGTGCCCAGGTTGAAGGCCGCCTCGCCCGTTTGCGACGGGAGGTCGAAGCTCTCGCTCTCGAAGCGAAACTCCTGGGCGATCGCACGTTCGTTCAGTGAGGTGGTACCGACGGTGAAGTCGAGTGCCGAGAAATCCGTGTCGTCCATGCTGTCGAGGTCGGTGAGGAAGAGGGAACTGGTCGATTTCAGGGATCCGATATCGAAGTCGTAGGTGCCCTGGAAGGATGCCAGGACACGGTTGAGCGAGTTCTCCTCCAGGAAGTCGGCGCCCGTCTCCAAGTTCCCGTCTTCCACGCTCGAGAAGGTTACCGTGTTCGCAGCGTCGAACTCGGTTCGGTCGAAGGAGAGGGAGGCATCGAGGGTGAGCCGGTTGGTCGGTCGCGACCTGAGGCTAAGGCGGGCGCCGACGTCGTCCCGGCCGACGGAGTCCGGGTCGCTACTCTCGGCGAAGTCGACGAAGCCGTCGGAGATCCCGCCGAAGGCGACGAGCCGCGCTGAGAGCAGGCCGTCTTCCAGGATCGGTGCGTTGACGATCGCCGTCGCGCGTCCGTCGGGGTAGGAGCCCAGTTCGGTCTCCAGAGAAGCCTCGAACGCGTCCGTCGGCTTCTTGGTGACGAAGTTGAGGGCGCCGCCGATGGTGCCGCGTCCGAAGGCCGTGCCCTGTGGGCCGTAGGCGACCTCGACACGCTCCAGGTCGACGAGATTGCCGTTGATGCCGCTGACGTCGCCGGTGGGGTTCAATAGGATGCCGTCGGAGAAGACCCCGTTGGTCGGGCTGCTTCCGGATCCGCCCAGATCGCTGATCCCGCGGATCGACAGATTGAGAATGGCCGGGTCGCGGTTGCTGACGAACCCGAAGTTCGGCAGCCGCTGGATCACCTCGGCGGTGTCCTGAAGGTTGGAGCGTTCCAGCTCCTCGTCCGTCAAGACGACCACGCTGCCGGGTACGTCCTGCAGCAGCTCCTCGGTGCGCCGGGCGGTGACTGTGATGTCGCCGAGACGCAGCGGGCCGCTCTCGGGTTGAACGACCGCGCGCTCCAGCGTCACCGTGTTCGCGCTGGTGAAGCGGTAACGCAGTCCACTGCCGACCAGCAGACGTGCAAGTCCCTCGTCGACCGTGTAGCGACCCGTCAGCCCCTCTGTCCGCAGACCGGATGCCAGCGCGGCATCTCCGACCAGGAACACGCCGGAGGCGTCGATGAAGCGGATCAGCGCTTCGTCCAGCGGGCCGGCCGGAATGGCATAGTCGCGCAGTTCCGTTCCATCCTGTTGCTGCGCGAGCGCCGGAAAGGCGAGAGGCGCCAAGGGCGCCGGTACCAGCAGGCTCGCGATCAGCAGCGCCTTGGCAAGCGGCGTTCGGCGCACTGGGTTGGACCGTTTCGGAACTGTCGTCATTTAAATTCCCCCTTGGGAAGCTCGGAGCTTCTGTCGTTAGGGGAACCGAACGAGCGGCGAATTCCGGAACTGCAGATGCGAAATTTTTTCGCCTCTGCCCCTGCCGAACTACCCGGCGGGTTGGATCGTGGTCCACCAGGGCAGCGGCCGATGGATCCGGATCGGCAGACTGTCCGCCAGCATGTCGAGGGCCCTGTCGGGGTCGCGCAGAGGAAAGCCGCCGATCACCCGGAGGTCCGCAACCTCGGGCGCGACGCCCAGATAGCCGAGTTGATAGCGGGCCAGCTCCTCGGCCAATTCGCCGAGCGTGATGTTCCTGGCAAGCAGGATACCGCGTGTCCAGGCCTCGCGGGCGGGGTCGGCCGCCGCGACCGCGGCGATCCGGGTCGCGGTGAAGGCGACCTGTTCGCCCGCCGAGATTTGCCGCCGCTCGGCGCTTGCCGCGGTCCGCAGCTCCACCGTGCCGTCGAAGACCGCAAGCAGCGACGTATCTCCCTGCCGGCGCACGGCGAACTGCGTGCCGAGCGGTCGCATCTCGCCGTGCTGGGTGGTGACATATAGCGGCCTCTCGCTGTCGCCGCCCCCGCTGCCGCCATCTGTTGCAACGAAGATTTCACCCTGCAGCAGTTCGATCCGCTGCGGGCCAGTGCCGGCGGCGCGATTGATCGCGCTCGCGGTGCTCAGCCAGAGCCGGGCCCCGTCGTCCAGCCCCAGCTCGCGGATCTCGCCGACTGCCGTATGCTCATCGGCTTGCCATGCAACGATGCTTGCCTGCAGAGGCGTGAAGCGGTGGGCGCCCCAGCCCAGCAGGCCGAGCCCTGCAACACCGGCCAAACCCGTCAGCACCCGGCGCCTGCTTGTCCGCTTCCTGCGCTGCGCCCGCAACACAGAGGAAGCGGCTTCGCTTTCCCCCTCGGCCTGAAGCGGCGCAAAGCGCCGTCCGACCGAGGCTACGAAGTCCCAGGCAGCTTGATGGTCGCTGTGTTGCGCCAGCCAGAGCCGCCAGTTCTGCCGAACCGCCTCGTCGGCCTCGCCGTCGCGAAGGCGCGCGAACCACTCGGCGGCAGCCTCGAGATGCTCTTGCGCGACGGGGGGCGTCTGGGTCGAACCGGGGACGTTGCTGTCTGGCATGGGGCGGCGGCAGAGCGATCAGAGATCCGGGTGCAGGTCCAGCAGGACGCACTGAAGCATGATGCGCGCCACGTACTTGCGAACCATCCTGTCGGACACGCCCAGCGCCTCCGCGACCTCCTTGTCCTTTTGTCCCTCGATGACGGCCATGATGAACGCGCTGGCCGCCTTGGCCGGTTGTCGCTGCAAAAGCGCATCGAGCTCGCAGAGTGCTTGGATAACCGTGGCTTGCCGCTCAGGGCAGGGGGCGCTGTGCCTCGGCCGATTTGTCAGCGCTTTGAGGTATGCCTGTTCCACGCTCTGACGCCGCCAAAGGTCGACGCAGAGTCCTCTCGCGATGGCGCTCAGGTAGGCACGCGCGCCTTGATTGCTGTCGAAGGCGCGCGGTCGTCTGAGCATCCGTATGAAGGCGTCCTGCGCAAGGTCGGCTGCGTCGCAGGGGTTGCCCAAGCGGCGATGCAGAAAGGCGAGAAGCCATCCGTGATGATCCTGATAGATGCGACCGACATCCTGGCCACAGACAGCCCCGTCGGCCGTCGACATGCCCCACCTCATGCTAACGATTATCATTCGCACTTTAGGATAAAGAATTAAACGAGGTCAAACGCTGCCTTAATTCTTGAGACGGGACCTGCTGGCACCACCGGACCCAAGAAGACTCGTGACAGGAGACCTTGTCCGTCGGAGCTGAGATCGATGAGAACGCGGCACTGGCCGCAGGCCTTCAGGCTAGACCGCGCCGACCGGCGGCCGTCGCCGGCGCAGACCCGATAGGGCGTTGCCGGTGAGCGCGGCCAGGACGATGCCTCCGCCGGCCAGGGTCAGGGTGGTGGGGATTTCGGAGAAGACCCACCAGACCCACAGGGGGCCGAGCACGACTTCGGACATGGAGAGCAGAGCGCTCTCCGCGGCCCCCAGATGCCGGGCGCCGATGATATAGGCCAGCAGCCCGCAGCCCATCTGAATCACGCCGAGGGCGATGCAGATCAGCAGGTCATGGGTCGACAGCAGAAGCCCCTGGTCCGTTACCAGAGCCGCCGGGCCCGACCAGAGCATGGCGAAGAGGCCGGCATAGACGGTGGTCGGCAGCATGTCGACGCCGGGCTTGCGGCGCAGCGTCACCGTGAAGAGGGCAAAGGACAGGGCGGCTCCGAGGGCCAGCAGGTCGCCCAGCGGATTGCCCTGGGCCAGTCCGTCCCCCACCATCACGGCGACTCCCAGCACGGCGGCGACCATGGCCCCCCAGGTTGCCTTGCGGACGGACTCGCGCAGCAGGAGCCACCCGAGAAAGGCCGCCAGCAGCGGCGCGGCGGACAGCAGGAACAGAGTGTTCGCCACCGTGGTGCGGGTGATCGAGGTGACGAAGCAGACGAAGGCGAAGGACAGGAAGAAACCCGCCAGGACCGAGGTCCAGCCCGCCGCCGCGAAGATCGAGGGCAGGCGCCGTCCGTCCCGCATGGCCAGTACCAGGCCGAGGAAGATGATCAGCGTCAGGGAGCGGTAGAAGACCACCTGCCAGTCGCCGGCGGCCTCCAGGCTGCGCATGAAAAGCCCAGCCAGCGACCAGAAGACCCCGGCGAGCAACACCAGCAGACGGCCCTGCAGCGCCTTGTCGTGGCCCGGCGGATCGGCAGCCAAGGAGGTCATGGCGTCAAAGGTCCTTGCAGAGCCGCAGGGAGTCGAGCAGGGCGGCATGAACAGTGCGGCTGGCGACCGCGTCGCCTACCCGCAGCAGCAGACAATCGGCATCCTGACCGCTTCGCGTTGGGTGCCACGTTCGACACGGTTTGAGCAGGGGATCGGAGTTTGGATCGCTGGGCATGGGCCGGCATTCCATACCTTGCCGGATGTCGCGTCCATGCTCTCGGCGGCCTCGTTGGCGCAGAGCGGATCTTCCCAGGGCGCAACCCTCTCCCGCCCGAGCCCGCTTTAAAGGCTCAGCGGATTGATAGGGGACGATGCCCTGTGTGGGAGGAATTCACGAGACCTCTGGCAAGTCTGAACGCCACGGATCTGGCGGTTCTGTTGGGGGCGACACTGCTGGCCGGTTTGGTGCGCGGTTTCAGCGGCTTCGGCTCCGCGATGATCCTCGTGCCGTCCTATAGTCTGGTCTTCAGTCCGGCCGTGACCATCCCGATCATGTCTCTGGTTGACGTCGCGGGTACGACCGTCGTCCAAAAGTGGTTATTGCGGCAAAGTCTGTGCCCCAGGATGAGCGCGGATATCGCGCAGACTTCAGAACTGCAGCCTCGCTCTCACGCCGAAGCGCCGGGTTGGACCGACTTCCACGATTCTCGGCCCGCCGAGAGCGCTCGCAAAGCCCGCCGATCCGGTAGCATAGGTTTCGTCGAGCGCGTTCTCGACGAAGGCTTCGAACGCGAAGCCTTCGGCGCGCAGGCCAACACGAAGGTTGAGTAGGTCGAAGCCGTCGAACCCCGGCGCGTCGGGATCCAGGTTGTCGTTGAAGCTTGTGCGCAGGCTGTACTCGGCCCGCAGGAAGCCACGTGCGCCCGGCAGGATCTCGCGCGGATGCTCGTAGTCCCCGGCGATGCTGAAGGTGTGAACCGGGGCGTTCGGCAGCCGCCTGTCGGTCAGGTCGCCGAAGGGAGAGTCGGGATAGTCCGTGAACTTCGCGAAGTTGATTCCGATCTGGGTGTCGATCCGCAGGCTCTCGATGGGCAGGGCGGAGATGCCGATCTCGGCGCCGACGCTGCGGGCCTCGGCCGCGTTGTCGACAACTGACGTCGTTACGCCGCCAACCGTGTTCAAGAGTTCGACCTGGATATCCTCATAGTCGAGCAGATAGCCGCTGCCGTTCACCAGCAGACGGTCGTCGAACAAGGAGGCCCGAAACCCACCTTCGTAGGACCGAACCTTCTCCTCCTCGAAGCTCGAGAAGCTAACGATGGTGGAGCTGAAGCCGCCGGGCCGGAAACCGGTCGAGAAGGCGAGGTAGGTCGAGAAGTCGTCGGTCCAGTCGTACTTGATCGAGGCGCTGGGCGTCACGGCGGTGAAGTTCGCCTCGCCCGACTCGAAGGGGACGGACGGCGTTGTAAGGGCGGAGAGTCCCGTGCTCACGCTTTCGCCTTCTTGTTTCACGCGGTCGAAGCTGAAGCGCGCGCCGCCGGCGATCTCCAGGTCGGGGATCGGCCGCCATCGCAGGTCGCCGAACAGGCCGAAGTTGAAGATATCCCGGCTCGAGCTGTTCCCGATCGTGCTGCCGTCGTCTGGCAGGGGGCCGACGCCGCGTCTTTCGCCGATGACCCGAAAAGTGTCCGCACCGGGATCTAGGATGCCGCTGACGTCCCGTCGATTGAAGCTGAAACTTGTGCCTAGGTTGAAGGCGATCTCGCCCGTTTGCGACGGCAGGTCGAAGCTGTCGCTCTCGAAGCGGAACTCCTGGGCGATCGCACGTTCGTTAACTGAGGTCGTACCAGTGGTGAAGTCGAGTGCCGTAAAATCGTTATCGTCGGAGCTGTCGAGGTCGGTGAGAAAGAGCGAACTGGTCGATCTCAGGGACCCGACGTCGAAGTCGTAGGTACCCTGGAAGGATGCCAGGACACGGTTGAGCGAGTTCTCCTCGAGGAAGTCGGCGCCTGTTACCAGATCCTCGTCCTCGACGCTCGCGGTCGACACAGCGTTCGAGGTGTCGAATTCGGTGCGGTCGAAGGAGAGGGAGGCATCGAGGGTGAGCCGGCTGGTGGGCCGCGACCTGAGGCTCAGGCGGGCGCCGACGTCGTCCCGGCCGACGGAGTCCGGGTCGCTGCCCTCGGCGAAGTCGATGAAGCCGTCGGATATCCCGCCGAAGGCCACGAGCCGTGCCGAGAGCAGGCCGTCCTCCAGGATCGGTGCGTTGACGATCGCCGTCGCGCGTCCGTCGGGGTAGGAGCCCAGTTCGGTCTCCAGAGAAGCCTCGAACTCGTCGGTCGGCTTCTTGGTGACGAAGTTGATCGCGCCGCCGAGAGTGCCGCGGCCGAAGGCCGTGCCTTGTGGGCCGTAGGCGACCTCCACACGTTCCAGGTCGACGAGGTTGGCGTTGATGCCGCTGGCGCCGCCGGAGGGGTTGAGCAAGATGCCATCGGAGAAGACGCCGTTGGTCGGGCTGCTTCCGTCTCCGCTCAGATCGCTGATCCCGCGGATCGACAGATTGAGATTGGCCGGGTTGGAGTTGTCGATGAACCCGACGTTCGGCAGCCGAAGGAGCACCTCGGCGGTGTCCTGAAGGTTGGAGCGTTCCAGCTCCTCGTCGGTCAGGACGACCACGCTGCCGGGCACGTCCTGCAGCAGCTCCTCGGTCCGCCGTGCGGTGACGGTGATGTCGCCAAGCCGCATCGGCCCGCTCTCGGGTTGCACAGCGGCGCGCTCCAGCGTCACCGTATTCGCGTCGGCATAGCTGTGGGTCAGACCGGTGCCGGCGAGAAGCTGTTGCAGGGCCTGCTCGGGCGTGTAGGAGCCCTGGAGGCCCGAGGTCGAGAGGCCGGCGAGGAGATCGGCGGGCGCCACGATCTGAAGGCCGGTCTGAACGTTGAAGGTTACGATCGCCTGGGCAAGCGGCTGGGCCGGGATCGCGATCACCATGGGGGGAGTGTCCGGCATCCCTTGAGCGATCGCGGATCCGGCCGACACGGCGACGGTAAGGGCGAGGCAGAGACCGCCGATCCTGCTGCGCCTGAAAGGGCTGTCCCAAAGACCACTGAGACCGAAACCGCAGCGTTCATCGCCGCGCGGCCTGCGTTCGAAACCGCTCATGAGACATTCCCCTCTGCTGCACCTTTTGCACCCTTCGTCCTGAAAACGAGGGAAGGGCGAGGTTCTCAAGAGCTGGATCGAAAAAATCTTCGTTCCCGTCGTCCGCATCGCGGAGGGATCAGGGCAGGGCCTCCTCCGCCAAGACGAGGGTGAGAAATGGCGGTGCTGCGATGACAGAGCCGCCGTAGAGGCCGGTCGTGACGCGCAGCGTGGCCAGCGGGTCGGCCAGCGAAAACACGCCGGTGACGCGCCGTGCGGCCAGCGCCGGGTCCAGGATCACGACGCGTCCTGCCATGCGGCGCTCTAGCACCTCGGCAACGGTGGCCAGCGAGGTGTCCTGAAGGACGAGACGTCCCTGCCGCCAAGCCGCAACGGCCTCGGGAGAAAGCCTGTCGCGCCGCTCCCCGCCGTCGGAGTCGATGCGCAGCCGCTCGCCCGCCCGAAGTGCGACGCGTGCGCCCGCATGCAGGGCTTCGACGCGGCCGTCGGAAACGGCGACGCTGACGCCCTCGACACCTCGTTCGACGGCAAAGGCCGTGCCGAGCGCACGTGCCGTCATGCTGCCGGCCTCGACCGAGAAGGGGCGCCCGTCGGGTTCGACCTCGAAGTGGGCAGCGCCGTCCAGCAGAACGACCTGCCGCGTCCGTTCGTTGATCCTTTCGATGATCGCGGAGCCGGCGTCGAGGTGCACCCGGTCGCCGCTGGCCAGCGTGACGACGGCGGGTCCCGAGGGACCCGCCGCGTGATCGGCCCGGTACCATCGCAGTGCATCCGGTCCGACGATCAGAACCAGGACGGCGGCAAGCGCGGCGAGGGCGATCGCCGCCCCCTGGCGTCGGCGTGTCCGCTGCGGGCGTGCCGCGGACCAGCTCCGCGCGACGCTGGCATAAGCGCGGCGTTCGCGGGCGCCGCGTGCCAGGAAGGCGTCACGTGCCCGGCGGACTTCGGGGTCGTCCGGTCTCTCCTCGACCTGCAGGAACAGGTCGACGGCTTGCTCTCGCAGCCGTTCTTCGTCTTTTTTCATCGTTCTTCAAACACCGCTGCCCCATTTTGTAACAATCGCGCGTGGGGCGCACGCTCAGGCTTCCGACCTGTTGAGTCTCCGGTCGACATGAATGAGGGCGGCTCGGACGAGCTGATGTGCTCGTTGGCTCGACACACCGAGCACCACCCCGATTTCGTCGTACGACGCGCCCTCGACGCTGCGCAACACAAAGGCGCGCTGGGTTCGCTCCGGCAGCTCCGCGAGCGCGGCCGCGGCGATCCGGACCGCCTCACGTCCGATGGCGACACGCTCGCCGTCGGGGGCGGTCCCTGGCACAAGCTGCGGTTCGGCAAGATTGTCGCGTTCGACCTTCTCGCGTCGCAGCCAGTCAAGGGCGAGATTACGCACGATTTTGTGCAGAAGCGGACCCGCCAGCTTCGCATCGTAGCTTTTCGTGCACCAGCGCAGCCAGCTTTCCTGAACGAGTTCCTCGGCGACGGCGCGGCTACCGACGACGTTCTCGGCTGCCGCGATGAGCTCGCAGCGGCGGCCGACGAAGACTCGAGATCTGTCGGGAGAGGACGACCCTTGCCGGGACACAAGCGACCCTTCACTGAAGACTGGAGCGTGCTGGTTGATCTGCACGGCAGAAGTTTTTCTTTTATCAAGCGTATTGGGTTTCGCAAGGCCGCGTTCGAAGGGTACAACCCACGCCCGACCGGCGTTGGTGTGGAAGCGTGGAAGACGTCGGATGCATGACGGGATTTGGTGGGGCGGGATATGGCTCGGTGTGGGAGAGACTGACGGCACCTTTGGCGAGTCTAAACGCCACGGACCTGGCGGTTCTGTTGGGGCCGACGCTGCTGGCCGGTTTGGTGCGCGGTTTCAGTGGCTTCGGCTCCGCGATGGTCCTCGTGCCGTCCTACAGTCTGGTCTTCGGTCCGGCCGTGGCCATCCCGATCATGTCTCTGGTCGACGTTGCGGGTACGACCGTCGTCCAAAAGTGGTTATTGCGGTAAAGTCTATACTCCAGGGTGAGCGGCGCTATCGCGCAAATTTCAGAACTGCAGCCTCGCCCTCACGCCGAAGCGCCGTGTCGGACCAACGTCGACGATTCTCTGCCCGCCGAGGTTGCTCGTGCCAGCCGACGACCCGGTAGCATAGATCTCGTCGAGCGCGTTCTCGACGAAGGCTTCGAAGGTGTAGCGTTCGGCGCGCAGACCGAGCCGCAGGTTGAGCAGGTCGAAGCCGTCGAAACCCGGCGCGTCGGGATTCAGGTCGTCGTTGAAACTCGTGCGCAGGCTGTACTCGGCCCGCAGAAAACCGCGCGCGCCCGGCAGGATCTCGCGGGGATGCTCGTAGTCGCCGGCGATGCTGAAGGTATGAACCGGAGCGTTCGGCAGCCGCCTGTCGGTCAGGTCGCCAAAGGGCGAGTCGGGATAGTCCGTGAACTTCGCGAAGTTGATGCCGATCTGTGTGTCGATGCGCAGGCTCTCGATGGGCAGGGCGGAGATGCCGATTTCGGCACCGACGCTGCGGGCCTCGGCCGCATTGTCGATAAATTGCGTCGAAATGCCGCTGACCGTTTCGAGAAGTGAAACCTGAATGTCCTTGTAGTCGAGCAGGTAGCCGCTGCCGTTCACCAGCAGGCGATTGTCGAGCAAGGAAGCGCGGAACCCGCCCTCGTAGGACCGCACGGTCTCCTCCTCGAAGCCGGAAAAGCCGGAGAGGGCGGAGCTGAAGCCGCCGGGCCGGAACCCTGTCGAAAAGGCGAAGTAGGTCGAGAAGTCGTCGGTCCAGTCGTACTTGATCGAGGCGCTAGGCGTCACGGACGTGAAGTTCGCCTCTTCGGACTGGAAGGGCACGGGCGGGACGGTGAGGGCGGAGAGTCCCGTGCTCAAGGTCTCGCCTTCCTCCTTCACGCGGTCGAAGCTGAAGCGCGCGCCGCCGGCGATCTCCAGCTTGGGGATCGGCCGCCATCGCAGGTCGCCGAACAGACCGAAGTTGAAGACGTCCCGGTTCGCGCTGCTTCCGATCGTGCTGCCGTCGTCCGCCAGAGGGCCGGCGATCCGAAAGGCGTCCGCACCGGGATCTACGATGATGCTGAAGTCCCGTCGGTTGAAGCTGAACGCGGTGCCTAGGTTGAAGGCCGCCTCGCCCGTTTGGGACGGGAGGTCGAAGCTCTCGCTCTCGAAGCGAAACTCCTGGGCGATCGCGCGTTCGTTTAGCGAGGCGACATTGGTGGTGAAGTCGAGTGCCGCGAAATCGTTGTCGTCGAAGCTGTCGAGGTCGGTGAGGAAGAGAGAACTGGTCGATCTGAGGGACCCGATGTCGAAGTCGTAGGTCCCCTGGAAGGATGCAAGGATGCGGTTAAGCGAGTTTTCTTCGAGGAAGTCGGCGCCCGTAACCAAATCCTCGTCCTCGACGCTCGAGAAATCTACCATGTTAGAAGCGTCGAACTCGGTTCGGTCGAAAGAGAGGGAGGCATCGAGGGTGAGTCGGCTGGTCGGCTGCGACCTGAGGCTGATGCGGGTGCCGACGTCGTCCCGGCCGACGGAGTCCGGGTTGCTGCCCTCGGCGAAGTCCACGAAGCCGTCCGAGATGCCGCCGAAGGCCACGAGCCGCGCCGAGAGCAGGCCGTCTTCCAGGATCGGTGCGTTGACGATCGCCGTCGCGCGCCCGTCGGGGTAGGAGCCGAACTCGGTTTCGAGGGAAGCTTCGAACTCGTCGGTCGGCTTCTTGGTGACGAAGTTGATGGCGCCGCCGAGAGTGCCGCGGCCGAAGGCCGTGCCCTGCGGGCCGTAGGCCACCTCGACACGTTCCAGGTCGACGAGGTTGGCGTTGATGCCGCTGATGTCGCCGGTGGGGTTCAACAGGATGCCGTCGGCGAAGATCCCGTTGGTTGGGCTGCTTCCGGCTCCGCTCAGATCGCTGATCCCGCGGATCGACAGATTGAGATTGGCCGGGTCCGAGTTGTCGACGAAGCTGACGTTCGGCAGTCGCAGGCTCACCTCAGCGGTGTCCTGAAGGTTGGAGCGTTCCAGTTCCTCGCCGGTCAGGACCACCACACTGCCGGGTACGTCCTGCAGCAGTTCCTCGGTGCGCCGGGCGGTGACGGTGATGTCGCCGAGACGCATCGGCCCGCCTTCGCTGCCGTTTGCGTTGCCCACAAGCGCCACGCTGTTGTCGTCAATGACCTCGAAGATCACGCCCGATCCTTGCAGCAAAAGGCGCAGAGCCTCAATCGGGCTGTAGAGTCCGTCCAGAGGCGGGCTGGTCTTGCCGCGCAGCAAGCTGCCGTCGCCGCCGACGGTCAGGCCCGTCTGCCCGGCGAGTTCGGTGACCGCCTGATCGAGCGGCATTACCGGCAGCGTTATCGCTTGCGGCTGAGACGCGGCGAGAGACGTCGGCGAAACGCCTAATAAAAGACCACCGACTGTCAGAACGACGTGTAGAGACCTACGAAACCCGACTTTCCCCATTGACCTTCCCACTTGTCGCGTTGCTTTCGTGGGTAATGACAAAGCGGATAGAAAATCGGACAGATCTTTTTGCCCTGGCAGACCTTTTTCGCGCGTCAGACTTTCTTCGTGCCGGTCGGCGACGCGTTACTCGATCCAGATCAGGTAGTCCGTGTAGCGGTGGATCTTGAGGTCGAGGGACCGTGCCAGCAACGCGAGAGCGGTCTCGCTGTCGTCGGTCGGCAGCACGCCGGTGAATCGCCGGTCCGCCCCGGCTGTGGCATCGGACAGCCGCAGCAGGCCGGGACGGTAGCGCGCCAGACTGTCGACGACCTGGGACAGCGGAGCGTCGTTGAAGACCAGACGGCGCGACGCCCAGTCCGGCCCCTCGGTCGCAATCGCATAAGGCGCGCCCGGCGTCGCCGCTGCGATGTCGATCGCCTGTCCGGGTCTCAGATCGACGGACGCGTTCCCGGCGACGCGAACCCTCACGTCAGACTCGTATACGCTGACGCGGGTCAGGTCGGACGTGGTTCTGACTGCGTAGAGGGTGCCGAGCGCTTCGGCGCCGACGTCGCCCGCCGTCACGATGAAGACAGCTTCAAGATCTGAGCGGGGCACCTGAACCAGTACCGCACCCTGGACCAACTCGATCCGCCGTTTGGCGCCGTCGAAGTGCACATCGATGGCGCTGTTGGAGTCCAGGGTCGCCAGGCTGCCGTCCGGCAGCGTGAAGGCGCGCACCTCGCCCACCGCCGTCCGATGGTCGGCGGCCCAATAGGTCCAGGGCAACTGCCAGGCCGCCAGTACGAAGCCCAGGCAGATCGCCGCCAGTCCGGCGCGGCGGCGCTGTCGCTTCGCCGTTTTGCTCCGGCCGGCGGTCGTCCAGAGTTGCTGCATCTCCTCGAACATCTGGCGATGCAGAGGGTCGGCCGCGAGCCATGCCTTGAGCTCGCTTTGCAGTTTGGGATCCGCCTCAGGCGTAGCGTCCAGCAGGATCAACCACTGCGCCGCCTGCTCGCGCACGAACTCTGGGGCATCGGCGTTATTCGCTTCGGCTTGCTGACCGCTCATTGCCGGAGTTCGCGGTATTCGGCATGGAAGCGCTTGTGACAATGGACCAGAGCGCGCGCCAGATACTGCTTCACGCTGCTCTCTGACACGCCAAGCCGCTCGGCGATTTGGGCGTAGGACAAGCCGTCTACGCGAGAGAGCAGGAAGGCCTGGCGAACATGGTCAGGCAGTTCTTCCGCCAGCATGAGCAGTAGGCGACGCAGCAGACTCTGTGCGGCGGCGATCTCGGCCGGCGTCTGCTCCTCGACTCTGCGCATCAGGATGGCGACCTGCCGCAAGGCCTCGGTCTCGACTCGCTTGCGGCGGTATCTGTTGATCAGAAGCCGGCTCGCGATCACCAGCAGATAGGCCCGCGGCTCGCGTAGAGACTGCGGGTTGTCGAGGCTCAAGAGGCGCAGAAAGGTGTCGTGGCTGACGTCCGATGCATCCTGACCGTTTGCCAACTTGCGCCGCAGCCAGCCCAAAAGCCAGGGGTGATGGCGTCGATAGAGCTGGCCGACATCCATGTCTTCGGACGCAACGGTGTGCGGCGCCGCGCTGCTTTGCGCCAGATATCTCGGCATGCCCCAACCCGACAGAAGTGAGATTGAGAACTATTATCAATTTACCTGAGGCTCGTCTAGCCAGCCGGCCGGCGTAACGCCGGAAGGTGCCGACGAATACCTGTTGTTCTGTCCATGCGGAACGGGACTCGTGCGGTCATGCATCTCCCGAAATCTCATATCCCATGGGGTTTCGCTGGCGCAGGGCGGATCTGCCCAGGGCGCAGCCCTCGCTCGCGCGAGCCCAGTGTACAAGCTCAGCGGATTGATAGGGGACGAAGCCCTGTGTGGGAGGAATTCACGAGGCCTCTGGCGAGTCTGAACGCCCTGGACCTGACGATTCTGTTCGGCGCCACGCTCTTGGCCGGTTTGGTGCGGGGTTTCAGCGGCTTTGGCTCCGCAATGATCCTGGTGCCGTCCTACAGCCTGGTCTTCGGTCCCATGGCTGCGATTCCGATCATGTCGCTGGTCGACGTGACCGGCACCCTGGGTCTGCTCCCAAAGGCTATGCGCCGCTGCACTTGGCGGGAGGTGGCACCCCTGACCCTGGGGGCCTCGCTGCTGCTGCCGCTCGGCGTCTACCTGCTGATCGTGGCCGACCAGGAGCTGCTGCGCTGGGTCATCTCCTTGGCGATCTTGCTGCTGGTGCTCGTGATGGCCAGCGGATGGCGCTACAGCGCTGCGCCGACGGCATGGTTTTCCCTCGGCGTCGGTGGAGCCGCAGGCCTGATGGGCGGCTCGATCGGGATCGCCGGACCGCCCGTCATCCTCTTCTGGCTCGGCGGGCAGGCGAACGCGGCCACGGTGCGGGCCAACATCATCGTCTTCCTGGCCTTGGTGACGGTTGCCGCTTGGATCAGTTTCTTCGTCGGCGGACTCTTCACCGGCCAGGTCCTGACGATGTCCCTGCTTCTGGCTCCGGTCTACGCGGCCGCGATCTGGATCGGCGCACACGGCTTCCGCTTTGCCGACGAACGGCTGTTCCGACGCCTGGCGCTTGGGATCGTTGCGGCGATCGCGATTGTGAGCCTGTTCGCTTGAGGACCGAGAACGGTCACCGAAGTCTTGGTGCCGCTTCGGCAGCTAGGTTAGAAAAGGTCCGCCATGACCGAGGTGCGTTTCTATCACTTGACCCGACGACCGCTCCTGCAAGCCTTGCCGAGGCTGCTGGACCTGACGGTGCAGCGCGGTAAGCGGGCCCTGGTCCGGAGCGGTGATCCGGAGAAGGTGGAGCCCTTGGCCGAGCATCTCTGGACCTACGACGAGAAGGGGTTTCTGCCCCACGGTACCTCGGCCGACGGTCAGGCCGACAAACAGCCGATCTGGATCACCGCCGCCGAGGAAAACCCCAACGCCTCGGACTATCTCTTCCTCATCCACGGCGCCGACTGGTCGGACGTCGCGTCCTTCGAGCGCTGCATGCTGCTGTTCGACGGCCATGACGACGTAGCCGTTCAAGCGGCGCGCGGACAGTGGAAGGTTTTCCGAGAGGGCGGCCACAGTCTGAGCTACTGGCAACAGGACGACGAGGGCCGTTGGGCCGACAAGGCCTCCCAGACTTAGGGCACCCGCATGAGTGCGCCGGGAGGCCCGGAGGCCTTTAGGTCAGGCGACCAACGGAATCATGCGGACCTTGGCATTCGGATGGTCGTGCACGAGGCGGTAGACCTCGGCGTCCTCCACCGTCAGCTTGTGAAAATCGCCGTCGTCGACCGAATAGACGAACTTCGGCTTCGGGCCGTAGACGCGCACTTCCTCCGCCTGGTGCAGCGGTGTAACGCCCAAGCGCTCGAAATGGTCCTTGTCGCTGAAAGCACCGTGACCGAAGACGTAAACCGAGTAGGTCATGAACTTACCCTCCTTGGGCGTTTTGTGACCGGTGTCCTGACAGCAATACGATTGAGATCGTTAATTTTTAACCTTTTGCTCGGATATCGTTACTGACGCGGGCCGGTACTGTTGTTTCGGCGTCGTTCCGTGTCGCGGCTCTCCTGTGCCTTCATATATGCGCACTCTGTGCGCTTTAGACAAGCCGGTTATGTGTAATTCTGTGTAAACTAGCGTAACGCAGCGGGCGCACGGGTTGCGCCTTCTCTGCCTGTCGGGTGTCTTGTGTCGTCTTACGGCGGAGCCTAAGCTTCGCCCGCGGTGACGAACAGGCACCAGTAGCCCGCAGGCGAACCCCAAACGATGAAAGTTCCCCGTAAGAAGGATACTGCCGGTTTGGAGATGACCGCCGAAGCGTTCAGGCGTTGGCGCAAGACGCTTGGAATGACCCAGAAAGATGCCGCCGAGGCGCTCGGGCTGAAGCGTCGCGTCGTCCAGTACTATGAAAAGGGCGAGCGCAAGGGAAAGACTGTCGAGATACCTCTGACGGTACGGCTCGCTTGCTACGCGCTCAGTACGGAAGTTCTCGATTACGCTGGGCCGGACGAAGAGGGCGTCGCGATCACGCGCGTGACCGAACCGAAGGTGAAACGTAAAGCATCAAAACCGAGCGCGGTCGTGAAATCGAACGATCGCGCCAAACGCAATGCACAGGAGTCCGCCACTTAGAGCAGGTTCGCCAGAGGCGCAGTCGCTTCAGCGATCCAGGCCGTGGCGCGAATCGCCTTTTGCCTTTTAGCCGTAGCCCGGCAGGTCTTCCAGCCGATGCCTGGAGCGGGCGAAGAGGCCTGACCCGCGACCGCAGATCTTGCCGGTCTCATCCAGCACCACGCCTTCGGCGATCAGTTGCGTACGGGTTTCGCTGACCAGTTTGGCTTCGCCCGCCATTCGCTGTCCGGCGATGGGACGGGTGAAGTAGAGCGTGAAGCTTGCCGTCAGAAGAAAGACATCGGCGACCACGGACTGGGCCGCGAAGAAGCAGCTGTCGTCCAGAACCTTGAAGTAGTGGGTGCCATGCACGGCCTGCGCCGCGTGGTGGAAGGTGTCTTGGATCGGGATCTCCAGTCGCGCGGCTCCCTCCGAGATTTTCATGTCTCCCGAATAGTAGCCGTTGAAGGGGGCGGCGGCGTACATCCGCTCCAGCTTGCGGTGATGCGCGTCCGTCATCCTTACCCTTCTAACTCCCCTCGGCGTCGGAAAGCCGCCCCGTGACACCGCCGCTATCCGGCCGCTTCCAGACTGCCTTGCGCCTCCAGCCAACGCTCCTCGGTCTCGGCGATGGCGGCTGCCACTTCGGCATGTTTGGTCTGAAGCCTTATAAGCCGGTCGGCCGGGCCGTCGTAGAGCGCGGGATCGGCCAGCTCCTGTTCCAGCAGGTCAAGAGCGGCCTGGAGCTTTTCCAGCCGCGCCTCCGCTTGCCGCGCCGCCTTCTTGAGATCGGCCAGCGCGTTGCGCTGAACCGCCGCCTGCCGCCGGCGGTCCCGCGCGTCCGCCTGGCTGACCGGGCCGTCCGCACCTGACTGACTGCGTGCCTCCGCCTTGGCCTGGCGGCGTTCCGCACGGCGCTGTTCCAGCAGCAGTTGCCGGTAGTCCGCCATGTCTCCTTCGAAGGGCTGGACCGTGCCGTTCTGCACCAGCCAAAGGCGATCCGCGACCAGCTCGACCAGATGGGGATCGTGACTCACCAGGATCACGCCGCCCTCGAATTCTCCCAGGGCCTGAACCAGAGCCTCGCGTGCGTCGACGTCCAGGTGGTTGGTCGGCTCGTCGAGGATCAGCAGGTGCGGTTGTTCGCGGCTGACCAGCGCGAAGAGCAACCGCGCCTTCTCGCCGCCGGACAGCTTGCCGGCGCGCGTGTCGGCCTTGTCGGCCGAGAAGCCGAAGCGTCCCAGATGACTCCGCAGCTTCTCCTCGGTCGCCATCGGCATGAGCTGCTGCAGATTGCTCAGCGGCGTGCCGGACAGATCGAGCGCCTCCGCCTGGTCTTGGGCGAAGTAACCGACGCGCAGCTTCGGGGAGCGGGCGAGACGCCCGGTCGAGGGTTTCAGACGGCCGGCCAGCAAGCGCGCGAGGGTGGACTTGCCGTTGCCGTTGGCGCCTAGCAAGGCAACCCGGTCCTCCATATCGATGCGCAGGTCGAGACCCTGTAGGACCGGCTTCTCGCCGTAGCCGACGGCGGCGCCCTCCAGCGACAGGATCGGCGGGCTCAGCGGTTCGGGTCGGGGAAAGTCGAGACTGACCGTCTGGCTCTCGACGACCGAGACGATGGGTTGGAGTTTCTCCAGCATTTTCAACCGGGACTGCGCCTGCCGCGCCTTGGTGGCCTTGGCGCGGAAGCGGTCGACGAAGGCCTGGATGTGGCGGCGCTGGGCCTGGATCTTGGTATTCGTCGCGGCCTCGCGCTCCAGACGCTCGCGCCGTGTCCGTTCGAAGCGGTCGTAGTTGCCTTGGTAGAGGGTCAGGCGTTCGGCCTCGACATGCAGGATGCGGTCGACCGTGCGGTTCAGCAGGCCGCGGTCGTGGCTCACCAGGATCAGGCTGCCGGGGTAGGACTTGAGATAGCTTTCCAGCCAGATCGTGGCTTCCAGGTCCAGATGGTTGGTCGGTTCGTCCAGCAGCAGCAGATCGGGCTCCGCGAACAGCAGCGCGGCCAAGGCCACGCGCATCCGCCAGCCCCCCGAGAATTCGCCGCAGGGCCGCTGCTGTGCGGCCTCGTCGAAGCCGAGGCCCGCGAGCAACCGGGCGGCGCGCGCGGGCGCCGCGTCGGCCCGGATAACGGCGAGCCGTTCATGGATGTCTGCGAGGCGTGCTGGGTCGCTGGCGGTCTCGGCTTCCTCCAGCAGTGCCGTGCGTTCGCCGTCGGCCGCCAGCACCGTGTCGAGCAGGGAGCGGGCACCGCCCGGGGCCTCCTGCGCGACCGTCCCGACCCTGACGCGGCCCACCAGCCGCACATCGCCGGCATCGGGATGCAGGTCTCCGGCGATCAGTTTCAGCAGCGTCGTTTTGCCGGCGCCGTTGCGTCCCACCATGCCGACGCGCCAGCCGCGCTCCAGCGCGACAGTCGCGCGCTGGAAGATCGCCCGCCCGGCATGGCGGAAGGTCAGGTCGTTGATATGCAGCATGTCGCCTGCGGAGATACCACAGCGCCGGTCTTTTCGGCTATTCGCTCTACTGCATGAACTCGGGGTCTGGTTGGTTGTAAGGGAAGACCGTAGCTATTCGGCTGCCGGTGCGGCTCCGGCCTTCAGAGCAGCCCTCAACTGCTGCTCCAGGTCGCCACGTTCGAAGCCCTCGTAGAGTTCGATCAAGGGGATGCCCGCCCGTTCCAGAGCGCACTTCTTGATGCGGTCCCGCTGAATGGCATTGCCCTGGAAATGGCCTCCACCGTGGTACTCGACGGCGGCGGCGGCTCTTCCCCAGGCATCGACGATTACGACGTCCAACCGCTTGGTGTTGATCGCCTTGAAGGCCACCTGACAGCGCGATTTGAACAATTCGCCCATCGGAGCCTGCGGGAACACATGGTAGCGGTTCGAGACAGACCGAAGCGCGTCGCGCGTTGCCATGTAGACCGCATACTCCTCGCGGTTCATGAACGGCTGTCTTACGAAGTCTGCGTTCAGAATGTGCCGGATCTGGCGGTTCGGGTTGTCGCGATCGACGGCCGCCTCCTCTTTCCGCGAGCGGCTGCGTCGTCCCTCGTTCTTGCCGAACCAAATGAACTTGCGGCCGGACCCGTATGCTCTTGGGTACTGACGCGGGTACTCGTTCGATGCGGCCTTGCCGGGAATCAGGTGCTTGAGGACGAACAGGAAGACAACTGCGCCCAGAAGGTAGGGCAAGACATCGGTCAGTGTAGAGGCCGTCATCTGTTTCACCTCAAGCGAGAGTATCGGTTGAAAACTATCTATCTTGAGGGGAGAAGTCGTTAAAAAAGTGAGTCTCACCTGGCAGCTGCTGCTGTTCGACGGCCGGCGGTTGCCCCGGCCCGCTAAGGTCGTTATAGCTCCGCGCGACTTTCGGCGGCGCCGCCTTCACTTGGGGCGGCGCCGCTTCCGCAACAGCCACGAACGGAGATCCGATCAATCATGGCGATCGAGCGTACCTTTTCGATCATCAAGCCCGACGCAACGAAGCGCAACATCACCGGCAAGATCCTGGACCGCCTGGAGTCCGCGGGCCTGCGCGTGATCGCGCAGAAGCGCCTGCAGCTCACCAAGGCCGAGGCCGAAGGGTTCTATGCGGTCCACAGCGACAAGCCCTTCTTCGGCGACCTGGTCGCCTTCATGACGTCCGGGCCGGTCGTCGTGCAGGTGCTGGAGGGCGAGGGCGCCATCGCGAAGAACCGTGAAGTGATGGGCGCGACCAATCCCGCCAACGCCGAGGCCGGCACGATCCGCGCTGACTTTGCGGAATCGATCGAGGCCAATTCGGTGCATGGGTCCGACGCTGCCGACACCGCGGCGCAGGAAATCGCCTACTTCTTCGCACAGACCGAGATCACCGGTTAAAGCGCGATCCTGCCCGATGGAAGCGGCGATGCTTCCATCGAACAGTTGAGCTACAGGCTCATTTTGGAGTTGGCGCCGGCTCGCGGGTCTGTCCCGGCGCACAACGTTAAACGGCGGGCTGCCTCTTGGGCGCCCGCCGTTCGCATTTTCGAGCCTCTTGTTTCAGGCGATGGGGCAGCGGCCGATCGCGCCTCTGCCTCAGCCGACGAGAGCGAAGCCGACCACCAAGGCAACGATGATGCAGACGATGACGGTTCCCCGCACGCTGTTCTTGACGAAGCTGGCATAGATTTTCTGGTGCTCCGTCAGCAGTTCCTGCTCGAGCGTCTCGTCTTTTGCCATCGGATCCTCTTTTGCTTCGGTCACGTCCTGCACCGGCTGAATTCTAGCCAGGCCCGTCGTATGCCTGCCTGATTACGGGTCGCCTGACTGTGCGTTTGTTCGTTGACTGTCTACGCGAAGTCGTGCGGCCGCTCAAGCGTCTGCAGCCGGGGAGGGCGGGTTGATCAGCAGTCCACCGGGGGCGGGCGCGGTCTTCAGGCGGGCCGTCTCGCCTCTCACGTCGATGCGCCCGGCGGCGTAGAGGGCGAGGCAGGCCGGGTAGAGCCGGTGTTCGGCCTCCAGCACGCGGGCCGCCAGAGTCTCCGCGTCGTCGCCGGGCAGGACCGGCACGGCGGCCTGACCCAGGATCGGTCCCTGGTCCACCGTTTCGCGCACCAGGTGAACGCTGCAGCCGTGCAGTTTGACCCCGGCTGCGAGCGCCCGCTCGTGGGTATCGAGACCGGGAAAGGCCGGCAACAACGATGGATGGATGTTCAGCAACCGGTCATGCCAGCGTGTCACGAACCAGGAGGTCACGACCCGCATGAAGCCGGCCTGGCAAACCAGCTCCGCCCCGGCGGCCTCAAGGGCCTCGGTCATGGCCATCTCGAAGGTTTCGCGGTCGGGAAAGGTGCGGTGGTCGATGACGGCGGTCGCCACGCCGGCCGCCGCTGCCCGCTCCAGGCCCTGCACCTTGGCTTTATTGGACAGCACCAGCACGATCTCGAAGGGGCAGTCCGGCGCCTGGGCGGCATCGAGCAGCGCCTGCAGGTTGCTGCCGCGCCCGGAGATTAGGACTCCGACTCTTTTGCGTGTCACGCCGCCGGCGCCTCGAACAGAACGGCCTCGCTCTCCCGGGGAACGATTTCGCCCAGTTGGTAGACGGTCTCGCCCGCCTCCTGCAGAAGCCCCCCGACGGCATCGGCTTGCGCGGGATCCACCACGAGTACGAAGCCGATGCCGCAGTTGAACGTGCGCAGCAGGTCGACCTCGTCCAGACCTCCGGTCTCCGCCAGCCAAGAAAAGACAGCCGGGCGCTGCCAGGCATCGCGGTTCAGCCGGTAGGCTAGGCTCTCCGGAACGACACGCGGTAAGTTCTCGAGCAGACCGCCGCCGGTGATGTGCGCCATTGCATGCACGCCGCCAAGGCGCAGGGCGGCGAGGACGGGCTTCACGTAGATCCGGGTCGGAGTCAGCAGTGCTTCGCCGAGCGAACGGTTCGGGGTTTCGCCCGCGAACGGCGCAAAAGGCGCGGGCGCGGCGTAGTCCAGCCCGGCCGTTTCGACGACCTTGCGGACCAGAGAAAAGCCGTTGGAATGCAAGCCGTGGGAAGCCAGCCCCAGCACGCGGTCGCCCGCGCGCACCTGCGTCCCATCCAACAGCGCGGTCCGTTCGACGGCCCCGACGGCGAAGCCGGCCAGATCGTAATCGCCCTCCGCGTAGAGGCCCGGCATCTCGGCCGTTTCGCCGCCGATCAGGGCGCAGCCGGCCTGGCGGCAGCCCTCGGCGATGCCGGCGACGACCTCCCGGCCGGTCTCCGGCTGCAGCCGTCCGACGGCGTAGTAGTCCAGAAAGAACAGCGGCTCGGCGCCTTGCACGACAAGGTCATTGACGCACATCGCCACCAGATCGATTCCGACGCCGTCGTGCCGGCCAGCCGCCAGCGCGACCTTCAACTTGGTGCCGACGCCGTCGGTCGCTGAGACGAGCAGCGGATCCTCGTAACCGCAGGCCTTGAGGTCGAAGACCCCGCCGAATCCGCCGAGGCCGCCGAGAACGCCGGGCCGTGCCGTCGATTTGGCGAGCGGCTTGATTGCCTCTACCAGGGCATTGCCGGCGTCGATATCCACGCCTGCATCTTTGTAGGTCAGTCCGGCCATAAGTCGCAGCTTCCGAGGGTTCAGAAAGGCTTCGCTGCCTCAGCGACAGCGTTTGTCATCCCGCGACGCCTCCAGTATGACTGGCCCCCAGCATCACTGGATGGTGGCGTACGTCTGACGCGGGCGGCGCGAGCATAGCGAATCCAAGGGGCGTTTCAATGCGGATCACCGGGCCCGTGACGGCTCTCCTCCTGGCGATCGGGGCGGCTCTGATGCCCTCGGCCGTGTCGGCACAGACCAACTCGCAAATCTTCACCGTTCGCGGTGTTGAAGTGGACGTGACGGCCGACGGCATTCAGGCGGCACGGCGGCAGGCCTTGGCGCAAGGCCAGGCGCGGGCGATGCGCGAGCTGCTGGAGCGCCTGGTTCTGCCCGAGGACTACGGCACGATTCCGCCGCTATCGGCAGCCGAAGTCCAGGACTACGTACTCGACTTCGGTGTTGCCGACGAGCGGACGTCGGCTGTGCGCTACATCGCGACGCTCAGCGTGCGCTTCCGGCCCGGCGCCGTACGCCGCCTGCTGCGGGCCAACGGACTGCGCTTTGCCGAGGTGCAATCGACGCCCCTTCTGGTTGTTCCCATATGGTCCGCCGGTGCTGGCGACCGGTTGTGGCAAGGGTCGAATCCCTGGCTGAGCGCCTGGATCGTGGAGTCCGATGTGGTCGAACTGGTTCCGGTTCTGACGCCGCTCGGTGATCTGGAGGATCTCAGGGATATTGATGCCAGCCAAGCCCTGGCCGGCGATCCCACGCGTTTGCGCACCATCGGCGAGCGCTACGGTGCCGACAGCGTCTTGGTCAGTCACGCGGTCCAGGAGGGCGATCCGGATGTCGGCCTCGGCCGGGTGCGTGTGGAAAGTCGCCGTTACCGGGGAGGTCGTCTGGACGAAACCCTGGCGGACACCTTCAGTCAGCAGCAAGGCGAAGACCTGCCGGCGCTGCTGGAGCGCGCGGCGGCCGCGATCGACGACCGCATTCAGGAGGCCTGGAAGCGCGAGAACTTCATCAGCTTCGATGCCTTGCAGCGGCTGCTGGTAGAGGTCCCGGTCGCCGAACTGAGCGATTGGCTGACGGTGCGCCGGCAGCTTGAGGGACTTGCCAGCATCGCCGCCAGTGACTTGGTCAGTCTTACCCGGCAACGTGCCGTCGTCGATCTGGCCTTCTATGGCTCCATCGATCAGTTGCTCGTGCAGTTGGAGCAGCGCGGCCTGCTACTCACGCGTCAGAGCGGCGGTTTCCTCGGGAACGGGACGGGCGGTACGAACGCCGGTCCGGCCGGTGTCGTGATTTCGAGCCAGGGCGCGAGCGGGCCTGTTCCGGGGGCAGGGGCGCCCACCGCTCAGGCCGTGTCGGCGCGGCGTGCGCCCGAATGGCGGCTGACGCCTAGGCAGGCGGGCGGCGCCAACTCCGGCATCGAGGTGGCTCCGATCACCGGTCCCCAGTCCAACGCCCCGCAGCCGCAGACCGGTCCCCAGGGTCAATCGTCGGATCAACCCGCGGGTCCGATCCAGCCGGGTCCGCTCCAGCCGGGTGCGGAGACGCAACCGCCGGCGATATCTCCGACCGTTGTTCAGTAGCCTGGGCTGGCGGCTTTTTAACGCCTGTGGAGCATGACCATATAAGTCCGATGCCGGTCTGGATTCCCAACGTTATCACCATCGGGCGGCTAATCTCGGTTCCCGTCTTCGCCGCCTTGCTGTTGGGCGGCAACATGACGGCCGCCCTCTGGGTTTTCGTGGCGGCGGGCATATCGGATGCCTTGGACGGCTTTCTCGCCAAGCGCTTCGATGCCGCCAGCAAGCTCGGTGCGTTCCTCGACCCTATTGCCGACAAGGCACTGCTGATCGCGGCTTTCGTTACGCTCGGTTTGCTTGGTGAAGTTCCGCTTTGGCTTGTGGCAGCGGTCATCCTGCGGGATATCGTCATCGTTGGCGGAGCTCTGCTCTATCATACGCTGACCCAGGCCCTGACGATGGAGCCGCTTGGGGTGAGCAAACTCAACACGGCCGTCCAGATCGCACTGGCGGCTGTTTGTCTCGCGCGCCTCGGCGTGGGATGGGAGTTCGGGCTGGTCGAGACGGGTCTGATCTACCTTGCGGCCGCGACCACGCTGATTTCCGGCGTGGCCTACGTCTGGATCTGGGGCCGGCGCTTCACGGCTGTCGAGCAGGAGAGGGGACAGTGATGGAGTGCGGGGTGGAGATACGATGAGTCCCGAGCGGCAACTGCGCTTCTGGACCATTGGATTGCTGGTGTTTCTGGCTTTGCTCTGGCTTCTGAGCGAGATCCTGCTGCCCTTCGTGGCCGGGATGGCCATTGCCTATTTCTTCGATCCCGTCTGCGATCGCCTGGAACGGATCGGCTTCAGCCGGGTCCTGGCCACCGTGACGGTGACTGGTCTGTTCGTGGTGGCCTTCCTGCTGGTGCTGGGGCTGCTGATCCCTGCTGCCGTCGGTCAGGCCGTCGAAGTCGCCAGGGCGGTGCCCGCCATCATGGACCTTCTACGGATGCGGCTGACCGAGCTGCTGGCCACCGTTCAGGCCGAGCAGCCCGAGATCCTGGATCGCGTGCGCGAGTTCGTGACCTCCCGCCTCGGCGACGCCGTGACCTGGTTGACGACGCTGGCGGGCAACCTGCTGACCGGCGGCTTGGCTGTCGTGAGCCTCTTGTCGCTGCTCTTCATCACGCCCGTCGTCACCTTCTTCTTGCTGCGTGACTGGGATGCGATGGTCGCCAAGATCGATAGCTGGTTGCCGCGACAGCATGCGCCGACCCTTCGGCGACTGGCCAGAGAGACGGACGACATTCTGGCCGGCTACGTCCGTGGCATGGCGACGGTCTGTCTGCTGCTCGGTGCCTTCTATGCGGTCGCGCTCAGCGTGATCGGATTGAACGGCGGACTGTTCGTCGGCTTACTGGCCGGCGCGCTGTCCTTCATCCCCTACCTCGGCGCCATGGGCGGCCTCTTGCTCTCCGTCGGCCTCGCCTTTGCGCAGTTCGACAGCTATTGGCTGGTCGGCGGAACAGCGGCGATCTTCATGGTCGGACAGGCGGTCGAGGGCAATTTCCTCACCCCGAAGCTGGTGGGCGAGAAGGTCGGTCTCCACCCGGTGATCGTCATTTTCGCGCTTCTGGCGGGCGGGGCGCTGCTCGGTTTCACCGGCGTTCTGATCGCCCTGCCGGTGGCGGCTGTCGCCGGCGTCCTGGTGCGTTTCGCGCTGGAACAGTATCTGCACAGTCCGCTCTACGGACGAACGCAGTCGGCCGAGCCTGAGGCGGTGACCGAGATCGAGACCGATAGACCGACAAGCAGGCAGGCGGAAGACCGGAAAGAGGGCAGGCCTGCGTGAGCCAACTGCCGTTAGAGCTGCCGCAACGCCCAGCCTTGGGGCGCGGCGATTTTCTGGTCGCGCCGGCCAACGAGTCGGCTGTGGCCTGGATCGACCGCTGGCCCCAGTGGCCCGCCGTCGCCCTGGCCTTGGTCGGTCCCTCCGGAAGCGGCAAGAGCCATCTCGCCGAAGTCTGGCTCGACCTTAGCGGTGCCTCGGTTGTGACGCCGGCTGACCTGGTCCGGTCTTCGCCGGATCGTTTGGTGCGGCGCTCGCGGGCCGTCCTGCTGGAGGATGCCGAGGAGCGGCTGGACGGGGAGGGGCAGGAAGCGCTGCTGCACCTCTACAATCTTCTGGCCGAAGGTGGCGGGCATCTGCTTCTAACCGCTCGGCGGGCGCCGAAGCGCTGGCCTCTCGACCTTCCCGACTTGGCGTCGCGCCTGGCGACGGCGACGGTCGCCGAGCTTGGGCCGCCGGATGACGCCCTGTTGCAAGCCGTTCTGGTCAAGCTCTTCGCGGACCGGCAGCTGCAGGTGACCGCCGAGCTGATCGAGTTCCTGCAGCGCCGTATGCCACGCAGCTTTGCGGCCGCCCGCGGGATCGTCGCGGCTATCGACCGTCGCGCTCTCGCCGAACGGCGGGGCATCACCATCGCCGTAGCCCGCGCCGCCCTCGCTAACGAGTTGGAAAGTCTCGAAGCTCCGGAGGACTGAGCCGTCACTGGGCTTCGGCAAGCTACCGTATCGAACAACGAGAAGACTTAGGAAGGGGAAGACGCCATGGACTTGGGAATCGCCGGACGCCGCGCGCTGGTCTGCGCTGCCAGCAAGGGCTTGGGCCGGGCTTGTGCTCAACAGCTCGCGCAGGAGGGCGTCGACCTGACGCTGGTCGCCCGCACGCCCGAACCGTTGGAGGCGACGGCAGAGGAGATCCGCAGCGCCTGCGGCGTCGCCGTGACGACCGTGGCCGTGGACATCACCACGCCCGAGGGGCGTGCGGCGGCCCTGGAGGCCTGTCCCGAACCGGACATCCTGATCAACAACGCTGGCGGCCCGCCTCCTGGCGACTTTCGCGACTGGAACCGCGACGACTGGATTGCCGCATTGGATGCCAACATGCTGACGCCGATCGAGCTCATCAAGGCGACGGTGGACGGTATGATCGCGCGCCGCTTCGGCCGCGTGGTGAACATCACCTCGGGGGCCGTGAAGGCACCGATCGAAATCCTCGGTCTGTCGAACGGAGCGAGGGCCGGGCTCACCGGCTTCGTCGCCGGCTTGGCCCGCAAGACGGTCGCCCACAACGTCACGATCAACAACCTGCTGCCGGGCCCTTTCGAAACGGACCGGCTGCGCTCGACCCTTGCTGCAGCGGCGCGGAACAGCGGCCTGTCGGTCGAGGAGATCGCCGAGCAGCGCCGTAAAGGGAATCCGGCACAACGCTTTGGCGATCCCGCCGAGTTCGGTCAGGCCTGCGCTTACCTTTGCAGCGCTCAGGCCGGATTCGTAACCGGTCAGAACCTTCTGCTCGACGGCGGTGCCTACCCAGGTACCCTCTGATGTCGAATTTGGGCGAAAAGTAAACGTTTACCTCGATTTTCGGCCGTTGGCAGGCTGTCAGTCCCTGGGGTAGCGTGCGCGCCGTTCGCGGACACGCGTCCCTCCGGATTGTTACATTTTTGTGAAGGCCTCCGGAGAGGCCGCCTCCGTATCGCAGCTTCGGGGAGCGCATGAGCCACGAGATCGAACTCAAGCTGTTGCTGGAACCGCCGCAGCTCAACAAGCTGACTCGCTTGCCTTTGCTGCGGGCCTTCGCGGTCGGACGGAGCCAGAGTAAGCAGCTCGACAGCACCTACTTCGACACCTTCGACTTCCTGCTGCGCGATCGCGGCATGGCGCTGCGGGTGCGGCGGATCGGCGACCGCCGCATCCAGACCTTGAAGATCGCGCCCGGCGCGGCTGCCGCCTTTCTGGAGGAAACGGGCGAGCGTCTGGAGGGGGTTCAGCACTTTCTGGAGTTCGAGAGCGAGATTACCGGGGATCTGCCGGACCTGTCGGCTATCGATGCACCGGCCGTGCAGTCCTGGTTCGCGGAAATCCAGCTCGGCGATCTGCTGGAGCCCGTCTTCACCACGACCATCGCCCGTCGGACGCGGTTGCTTCGGATGGCGGACACCGAGATCGAACTGGCGCTCGATCTCGGCGAGATTAGGGCTCAGGGCCGCAGCGCGCCGATCTGCGAGGCCGAGCTTGAACTCAAGTGGGGTCAGCCCAACCGCCTGTTCGAGTTGGCCATGATGCTGGCCGAGGCCTTGCCGCTTCGTCTCGGCGGGCCGACCAAGGCGGCGCGGGGATATGATCTCTTCGCCGAGCGGGAGCCGCAGCCGCGCAAGGGCGAGAAGCCCTCGCTGACCAAGAATATGTCGGTCGTCGAGGCCTTCGGTCGGGTGATGCGCTGCGCCTTGGCCCAGATGCGCGCGAACGAGGAGGCGGTCTTCGTCGGACAGGATCCCGAGGGCGTGCACCAGCTCCGGGTGGGCGTTCGGCGCGCCCGCGCGGCTCTCTCCGTCTTCAAGCCTGCAATGCATACGACAGCGCACGGCCTGCTCGCCGAGGAACTGCGCTGGCTGCAGCGCGAGCTTGGGCCGGCGCGGGACTTCGATGTCTTCCTTGAGGATACGGTCCTGCCTCTGCATCGGCGCCTGCCAAGCGAACCCAGCCTCGTGGCGCTTGAGCAGGCGGTTAAGGCGGCGAAGGACGAAGCCTACCTGAGGGCCCATCGCGCGCTCGAGGATCCGCGCTATGCCCGGCTACTCCTGCGTCTGGAGCTGTTTCTGGCCGAGGGCACTTGGAAACGGCCGGGCGAGGGCGGGCTGCCGAGCCCCGCCGATGCGCCGATCGGCGATTTGGCTGCGGCCTTGCTGGAGAAGCGCCAGCGTCAGCTTCGCAAGCTGCACCGCAAGGCGAAGGCCGGCGACGAAGCGGCCCTCCACGGCGTGCGGATCGCGGCCAAGAAACTGCGCTACGCGGCTGAGTTCTTCCGCGACCTCTACGGTCGCAAGGTGACGCGGGTCTATACCGACGCCCTGGCCGATCTTCAGGACACCTTGGGTGCGGTCAACGATGCCGTCGTCGGTCACCGCTTGCTCGACGAACTGGAGCCGCGACTCAAGAAGTCCGGGGAGGACCCGAGCCTGTCGGTCGGGATCGTGATGGGGTGGCAGGCCGCCCGTATCGAGGACGATCTGAAACGCTTCGAGGCGGTTTGGAACGCATTCCGGGCGATCAAGCCCTTCTGGCGGCAGGGGCGCTAGAGGGCGGTTCAGCTCTAGAGGTCGCGCGGACGCAGAAACTCTGTCAGACGCGCGCCCTTGGCGTGAAGCGCCGACCAAGGCTGTTCCGGCAGCGCGAAGACTGCAACCGCAGCCGTGGGAAACTTCTCGGCGAGGCGCGCGCGATCCTCACCGTTGCTGCTGGGATCTGCGAGTTGCAGCGACAAGGTCTCCAGGCCGGGGTTGTGTGCGATCACCATCACGCAGTTGACCTCTGCGTCGGCTCCATGGATCTGGCGCAGGATCTGGGCCGGGCTGGCGAGGTAGAGGCTGCGCAGAACCTTGAGTTCCGGAGTGCCGCCGAGTTCTGGAGCCGTCAGCCGCCAAGTCTCCTGGGTGCGGACGGCGGCCGAGCAGAGCACCAGATCCGGGCGCAGTCCGCGCGCGGCCAGCGCGGCGCCCATCGTCGGCGCGGCCTTGCGTCCCCGTGGTGAAAGCGGGCGGTCGAAGTCTTCCAGGTGCGGGTCGCCCCAGGCGGATTTGGCGTGGCGGTAGAGCAGCAGTGTCTTCATGAAGCCTCTTGTAGCCGCTTCCGCCGCGCGGCGCGCGCTGTTCATCGCGGAGCCGGCTTGCTACACAGTTCTGTCTTGTCCGGCTGTTAGGGTGCCGCCGCAGTCTAGGATGCAGGTGCAAAGGGCCGAGGGACATGCAGGAGCAGATGCAGAAAGCCGCCGAAACCGCGACCCGACCGGACGCCAAGCCGAAACGGGAGGCTGCGCCCTGCGGCCCGGCGGCGGCCAAGTCGAAGTCCGCGGGGTCTTCCATGGCGGCAGGTTCTTCCATGGCGGCGGACCCTCGACGCTTCATCAATCGCGAGATTTCTTGGCTCGAGTTCAACGAACGGGTGATGGAGGAGGCCTACAATCCCCGTCACCCTTTGTTGGAGCGCGTGCGCTTTCTGTCGATCTCCGGGTCCAATCTCGACGAGTTCTACATGGTGCGCGTGGCCGGTCTGAAGGGGCAGGTGCGCGCCGGCGTCCTAAAGCCGAGTCAGGAGGGTCTGACGCCCGCACAGCAGCTGGCGGCGATCAACCAACGCGCAGGCCGGCTGATGGAGGATCAGCAGCACTGTTGGCGCAGCCTCTTGGCCGAACTGCGGGCGGAGGGCATCTGCGTCCTGACCGCCGAGGAGCTGACGGCCGCGGAGACCGAGTGGCTGGAGGCCTACTTTCTGGCCAACGTCTTTCCGGTCCTGACACCGATCGCGATCGATCCGGCCCACCCCTTTCCCTTCATGCCGAACCTCGGTTTTGCGCTGGTCGCCGAACTCTACCTGCCCGACGAGAAGGAGGTGCTGAACGGGCTGGTGCCTCTGCCGTCCCAGGTCGAACGCTTCATCCGCCTGCCGAACGACGGGCAGCAGCAGCGTTTCGTTTCCATCGAACAGGTGGTGCGCCTCTTCATCGAACGGCTCTTCCCGAACATGCAGGTGCACGAGGTCGGCACCCTCAGGGTCGTTCGAGACAGCGACATGGAGATCGAGGAGGAGGCGGAGGACCTGGTCCGCGTTTTCGAGTCCGCTCTCAAGCGTCGGCGTCGCGGCAGCGTCATCCGCATGACGGTCAACGCCGACATGCCGGCGCACATGCGCGATTTCCTGCAGCGCGAGATCGATGTGGAGCCGGAGGATATCTTCCCGCTAAAGGGCCTGCTGGGCATCGTCGATACCAAGCAGCTAATCGGCAAGGAACGGCCCGACCTGCTGTTCGAACCCTACACGCCGCGCTTCCCGGAACGAATCCTCGACCTGGAGGGCGACTGCTTCAAGGCCATTGCGGCCAAGGACATCGTGGTTCACCACCCCTACGAAAGCTTCGACGTGGTGGTGCAGTTCCTGCGTCAGGCGACCCAGGACCCGAACGTCGTCGCCATCAAGCAGACGCTGTATCGCACCAGCGAGGACAGCCCGATCCTGCGCGCACTGTCGGAGGCGGCGGAGGCCGGCAAGTCCGTGACGGCGTTGGTCGAGCTCAAGGCCCGCTTCGACGAGGAGCGGAACATTCGCTGGGCCCGCAACCTCGAACGGGCCGGCGTTCATGTCGTCTACGGCTTCATCAAACTGAAGACCCACGCCAAGGTTTCCATGGTGGTGCGGCGCGAGGGCGAGGGGCTGCGCACCTACGTGCATTACGGCACCGGCAACTATCACCCCATCACCGCCAAGATCTATACGGACCTCAGCTACTTCACGACCGATCCCGCGCTCTGCCGGGACGCGGCGAGGCTCTTCAACTATATGACTGGCTACGCCAGGCCTGGCGAGATGGAGCGGATCTCGATCTCGCCGCTGACGTTACGCTCGACTCTCGTGCAGCTGATCGACGACGAGATCGCGCACGCCAAGGCCGGACGGCCCGCCAGCGTGTGGGGCAAGGTCAACTCCCTGGTGGATGGTGAGGTCATCGACAAGCTCTACGAGGCCAGTTCGGCCGGCGTGAAGATCCATCTCGTCGTGCGCGGCATCTGCTGCCTGCGCCCCGGGGTGGAGGGTCTGAGCGAGAACATCGTCGTGCGGTCCATCGTCGGCCGATTTCTGGAGCACAGCCGCATCGTCTGCTTCGGGGCCGGCCACGGCCTTCCCAGTCCCAAGGCCAAGGTCTTCATCTCTTCGGCCGACTGGATGCCGCGGAACCTCGACCGGCGGGTGGAAACCCTCGTGCCGATCGTCAACGAGACCGTCCATGCCCAGATCCTCGACCAGGTCATGACGGCGAACATCAAGGACGAGGCGCAGTCCTGGATCATGCAGCCGGACGGGGAGTTCGAGCGGGTCGAAGCGGGTGAGGACGTCTTCAGCGCTCAATCCTTCTTCATGACCAACCCCAGCCTCTCCGGCCGTGGCTCCGCGCTGCGCAAAGAGAAGCTGGCCCGCAAGGGCAGCTAGAGAGCCGGGACGGCGGACGCGTGGCGCGAAGGGTCGGTAAAGACATGTCGGATCGTCGAACCGATCGGCGTACGGGAGCGGCGGCCCAGCCTGAGGGCTCGACCGGACGCAGGGCGGACCCGCGTCCCCGAGGGCAGCGGAGCGCAGGGGCGAGATCCGCAATCAAGGCTCAGCCGCGCATCGGCATCGTCGATATCGGCTCCAACTCCATCCGCCTGGTGGTCTTCAATCTCGGCGAACGGGCGCCCGTCGCTCTCTTCAACGAGAAGGCCCTCTGCGGCCTTGGTCGCGGTCTTGAGGAGACGGGCCGGCTGAATGAGGAGGGGGTCGAGTTGGCGCTGTCCAGCCTCGGCCGCTTCGCCGGACTCGCTCGTGCCATGGAGGTCCAGCAGTTCGACCTGCTAGCTACTGCGGCCGTACGCGATGCCAGCAACGGCCCCGCTTTCGTGGCGGAGGTCGAACAGCGCTGCGGCGGTGCGGTGCGCGTGCTGGACGGCGAGGAGGAGGCGCGTCTTTCTGCCCAAGGCGTCGTCTCTGCCATTCCTGCGGCTGATGGCTTGACCGGCGATCTCGGGGGCGGCTCCCTGGAACTCACCCAACTCGACCGGGGGCGGCAAGGCGAACGCGTTACCCTGCCGCTGGGGCCTCTGCGCCTGATGCGGGGGGAGGAGGGCGACCGTGCCCAGGCAGCCGAAACGGTTGCGCGTCACCTGGAGGCACAGCGTTGGATCGCCGAGACCGAGGGGCGCAGCTTCTATCCGGTCGGCGGGGCTTGGCGCGCCCTGGCCCGCATTCATGTGGAGCAGCACAACTACCCCCTGCACATGATCCAGGGCTACCGCATGTCCCGCAAGGAGGCGGAGGAACTCGCGGGTCTGGTCGCGCGGATGGGCAAACGTTCGCTGGCGCGACTGCCCGGCGTGCCGCGGCGACGTCTGGAAACCCTGCCCTATGCGGGACTGCTGATGGAGCAGCTGTTACGGCGGGCGAAGCCGGCCGAGGTGGTCTTTTCCGCCAACGGCCTGCGCGAGGGCTGGGTCTACGAGCGGCAGAGCGAGGCGCTGCGCAGCCAGGACCCGCTCCTGGCCGCCGCGCGTGCTTGGGCGGCGCGTGACGGGCGCTTCGGAGACTTCGGCGAGCCGATCACCCGTTGGACCGCGGCGATTTTCCCGAACGAGCCCGACGAGCTAAGGCGCCTGCGGGCAACGGCGTGCCATCTCAGCGACATCGCCTGGCGCGAGCACCCGGACTACCGCGCCGAACAGGCGCTTTATCGCGTCCTGCGCGCCCCTCAGCTCTACGTTCGACATGACGAACGGCTGTACCTCGGCTACGCCCTGTCGGTGCGCTATGGCGGGCTGAGTCCGACCGCCGAGACAACCCGCTTGATCGCTCTACTTGAGCCTCAGCTCAAGGCGCGGGCCGAGGCTCTCGGCTCGGCTCTGCGTCTGGCCTACGCACTTTCCGCCGGGACCGCCGCGATGTTGGAGCGCAGCCAGCTCGAATTTCTCGACGGTCAACTGACCCTGTACCTGCCGGATCAGGCCGAGGTGCCGTCGGGTCAGGTGCTGGAGCGTCGTTTGACGGCGTTGGGCAATGCCCTCGGAGCAGCCCGCACGCGTGTCGTGGGTTAAAGGAAACCACCGCCGGCCAAGTACAGCCCAAGCGCCAGCAAGCCGAACAGGAAGATCTTGCGGAAAAGGGCCTCCGACAGGCGATGGCGCAGACGCCGGCCCAGCTCCATGCCGAGCAGGGCGGGCAGGAGCGCGGCAGCGGAGAGCAGTCCCAGATCGACGCTGAGAAGGTTCTGACCGCCCAGCGCGACGGCCAGAGCGAGGGTCGAGAGGCTGAACAGCAAGCCCATGGCCTGGATCAGCTGATCGCGCTCAAGGCCGCTTGCTTGCAGGTAGAGCACCCCCGGTACGGTGAAAGATCCGGTCATCCCAGACAGCAGCCCGTTGGCTGTGCCGAAGGCAATGCCTGTGAAGGGCTCCAACCGAGCCGGAAGGGCGAAGCCGACGCGCCCCAGCCCGATGGCGGCATAGGCGATCAGCAGTAGTCCCAGTAGGCCGCTCAAGATCATCGTGTCGACGCGGGTTAGTGCCAGAGCGCCGACCCAGATCGTCGCGGTTGCGCAAAGCAGGAAGGGCCAGGTCCGCCTCGTAACGGCCCGAAGATGCCCGCCTGACAACCCCTGCAGGAGGTTGGTAACCAGCGACGGCACGAGCATCAGCGCGATTGCCGGTTGCAACCCAAGCGTCGCGGTCAGCAGGGCCAGGGAGACCGTGGGCAACCCCAACCCGATCACGCCCTTGACGAAACCGGCGAGCAGAAAAGTTCCCCCAACGAGACTGAGAAGGGCAGGTTCCATGGCGTGTAAGCTGTGTCTCCGTGCTTGTTCTGTTGCTGACTGCAAGGTTTTCCGTCGATGCTATCTGTCTTGGCAGAGTCGTTCAGAGCCACAGGGCGAGGCGGATAGGCGTCCATGACGGTGGGGTCTTCGAACGGAAGGATAGCGTGCGCGTGAGAGGGGCGGTCGGGGGGCTAAAAGTCTATCTGCTTGCCGGCTTCGCAGTCCTTTGCCTCTGCGCGGGTCTCTGGACCCTGTCTTCGGCCACGGCGGGGTTGGAGGTGTCCAGCACGCGCCTCGGTCCGACGCCGGTGACTGTCTACCGGTTGCCGGACAGCGGGCCGGCGCCGGTCGTGCTGATCGCCCACGGCTTTGCCGGCTCCCAGCAGCTGATGGCGCCCTTCGCTGTGTCGCTGGCGCGGGCCGGCTACGTCGCGGTGACCTACGATCTGCTTGGTCACGGCCGGAATGCCTCGGCCCTGGCCGGCGACGTCACCTCCGAAACCGGAGCCATGCGCAACCTTCTGAACGAACTGCAGAGTGTGGCCGATTTCGCGCTGGCTCTGCCTTCGGTCGACGGCCGACTGGCCCTTCTGGGTCACTCCATGGCCTCCGACGTGGTGGCGCGCTACGCTGCTGAGCATCCGCAACAGGTCTCCGCGACCGTCGCTGTCTCCCTCTTCTCGCGCGTCGTGACGGCCGATAGCCCCGAGAACCTGCTCGTGATCGTCGGCGCCTGGGAGCCGGGCTTGAGGGAGGAGGGGTTGCGGGTTCTGCGGCTCGGCGGTCGCGACGGCGCGCAGGAAGGCGAGACGGTAGGGACTGTCGCCGACGGCAGTGCGCGTCGCCTCGTCTTCGCGGACAACGTCGAGCATATCGGGGTGCTCTACAGCCGCGAAAGCCTCGCCGAAGCGGTCGCCTGGCTGAACGGCGTGTTTGGCCGCAGCGAGACAGCGGAGCTCGACATTCGGGGACCCTGGCTAGCGGCCCTCTTCGGCGGCATCCTCTTGCTCGGCTATCCGCTGTCGCGTCTCCTCCCACGCGTGTCTCTGGTGAAGCTGGAGGGCGGTCTCGGCTGGAGGCGTCTTGCGTTGCTGCTGATCGCTCCGGCGATTCTCACGCCGCTGATTCTGCGGCCGCTTCCCACCGACTTTCTCCCGCTGCTGGTGGGCGATTACCTGGCGGCTCACTTCGCTCTCTATGGATTGCTGACCGCCGGGGGGCTGTTGCTCCTCGGACCACCGGGGGCCTTCCGTGCCTCGCCGTGGAGGCCGACGCTTGCGGCGGCCGGGGTCACGACGCTCTATACCTTGGGAGCGATCGGGCTGGCGCTCGACAACTTCGCCTTGTCCTTCGTGCCGACCGAAGCGCGCTGGCCGCTGATCGCGGTGATGATCGCCGGGACCTTGCCCTACTTCCTGGCCGACGAATGGCTGACTCGCGGTGAGTCCGGGCACGCCACGGCCTATCCCCTCAGCAAGATCTGTTTCGCCGTTTCGCTGGCGATCGCGGTCGCGTTGGATCTCCAGCGGCTCTTCTTCCTGATCATCATCATACCGCTGATCTTGGTCTTCTTTATCGTCTACGGCCTCTTCAGCCGCTGGGCCTACCGAGCCACCGGTCAGCCTTTGGTCGGCGGGCTGGCCAACGCGCTGGCCTTCGCTTGGGCCATCGCCGTGACCTTCCCGATCCTGCAGGGCTAGTTGCGGTACTGCTTGGGCGATGGGCAGGTAAAGTTATTTTCGATCAGTAACTTGAAGCCCGCCGCTCCCATCTCCTGTTAACAAGAGCTGCCCCTTCAGCAAGGCAGTTGCTGCCTTGCCGAAGATCTCGCCGCGCCAGCCTTGCAGCAGGTCTCGCTCCTTGTCCGGATCACCCGCCGCCAGCGCATCCAGATCGGCGGAGCTGGCGACCAGACGCTGGGCGACGCCGTGCTGTTCGCACTGGAGCTTCAGCAGCACCTTCAGCAGATCGACCACCGGGCCGGCCTCCAGCGGCTGCTCGCGCGGCGGCAGTTTCGGTAGGTCGGCCTCGTCCGTCGCCAGCCCCTCGGCGACGGCCTCCAGGATCGCTTGTCCGACCTTGCCCCGCGCATAGTCCGCGGAGACGCCGCGCGCGCGCGCCAGATCCTCGGCCGTTTGCGGAGACAGCCCGGCGATGTCGTAGATCTGCTCGTCCCGCAGAATCCGGTTGCGCGGCACGTTCCGGCGCTGAGCCTCGCGTTCCCGCCAGGCTGCCAGGTTGCGCAGGTGGGCCAGGTAGCGGCGGTCGCGCGACCGGCTCTTGAGTCGCCGCCAGGCCTCGTCCGGCTCCAGGCGATAGGTGGCGGGGTTGAGCAGCACTGCCATTTCCTCCTCCAGCCAGCTTTCGCGTTCGGACTTGGCGAGCTTCCTGCGCAGCTTCTGATAGATGACGCGCAGGTGCGTGACGTCGGCGAGGGCGTAGTCCAGCTGCTTGCGGCCGAGCGGGCGATGCGCCCAGTCCGCGAAGCGCACCGACTTGTCGATCCGCGCGCCGGCCAGGCGGTTCGCCAGCTTCTCGTAGCCGACCTGATCTCCGAAGCCGCAGACCATCGCCGCGACTTGCGTGTCGAACACGGGGTGGGGCAGGCGGCCGCTGTCGTGGAAGAAGATCTCCAGATCCTGGCGGGCCGCATGGAAGACTTTCAGCAGATCGGTCTTGTCGAACAGAGACCAGAGCGGCTCCAGGTCCATGCCCTCGGCCAGAGGGTCGATGGCGGCGGCTTCCTCCGGACCGGCGATCTGGATCAGGCAGAGACGGGGCCAGTAGGTGGTGTCGCGGATGAACTCCGTGTCGACGGTGATGAAATCTGCTTCGGCTTGGCGGGCGCAGAAGGCGGCGGCGTCTTGGGGATCGGTAATCAAGGTCATGGCCGCGCCCTATAGCAGCTTACGTCCGGAGGCTCGACCCAAAGTGAGTGCTGTCGGGCTGCTTGGCGAGCCCCGCTCGCACGAGACTCTCGTTCCTTGGCGATCTTGACAAAGCGCTGCAGGGCGGGCCCTTTTGCGCGCGCCTGTCCGGAGCGTTGCTTGGCGACGTACCTCGGCGGCCTTTCGATCCCTCACGTCTCTAGCGAGTTTCCTGCATGCATCCCTACCGCACGCACACCTGCGGCGAGCTGCGCGCCGCGCACAGCGGCCAAACCGTTCGACTGTCCGGCTGGGTCCACCGCAAGCGCGACCATGGACAGCTCCTGTTCGTCGACCTGCGCGATCACTTCGGCATCACCCAGTGCGTGCTCGACATCTCCAGTCCGCTGTTCGCCGAGGTCGAGCGCGCACGCAACGAGTCGGTCGTGACCGTGACCGGCGAGGTGGTCGGGCGGACGGCCGAGACGGTTAATGCGAACCTGCCGACCGGCGAGATCGAGCTGCGGATTCAGGCCTTCGAACTGGAGGCCCGCTCCGAGCAGGTGCCGCTGCAGGTGAACAGTGAGGAGGACGCGGGTGAGGAGACCCGGCTGCGCTACCGCTTCCTCGATCTGCGCCGCGAGAAGATGCAGAAGAAGCTGCTGCTGCGCAGCCAGGTGATCTCCTCGATCCGGCAGCGGATGATCGCGCAGGGCTTTCACGAGTTCCAGACGCCGATCCTGACCGCCGACAGTCCGGAGGGCGCGCGCGCCTACCTGGTGCCCAGCCGCGTGCATCCGGGCAAGTTCTACGCGCTGCCTCAGGCGCCGCAGATGTTCAAGCAGCTGCTGATGATCGCTGGCTTCGACAAGTACTTTCAGATCGCCCCCTGCTTCCGCGACGAGGACGGCCGCGCCGATCGCTCGCCCGGCGAGTTCTATCAGCTCGATTTCGAGATGAGCTTTGCCACGCAAGACGATGTTTTCGCTGCGATTGAGCCCGTCCTGCATGGAGTCTTCGAGGAATTCGGGGGCGACCGCACGGTGACGGCGCTGCCCTTCCCGCGGATCCCCTTCGAAGAGGCCATGCTCAAGTACGGCAGCGACAAGCCGGACCTGCGCAACCCCATCGTCATCGCCGACGTGGCCGAGGCCTTCCGGGGTGGCGGCTTCGGGATCTTCGCCAAGCTGGTTGGGCAGGGCGCCACGGTCCGCGCGATTCCCGCGCCCGGCGCGGCCTCCCGACCGCGCAGCTTCTTCGACAAGTTGAACTCCTGGGCGCAGGGCGAGGGTAAGCCCGGCCTCGGCTACATCGTTTTCGAGGGCGGCGAGGCCAAGGGGCCGATCGCCCGCAATCTGGAGCCGGAGCGCTGCCAGCAGATCAAGGAGGCGGCCGGCCTGGCGGACGGCGACGCCGTCTTCTTCGCTTGCGACAAGCCGCTTGCGGCGGCGACCTTCGCGGGCGCCGTACGCAGCAAACTCGGCGAAGAACTGGATCTTTTGACGCCCGGCGTCTTCGAGTTCTGCTGGATCGTCGATTATCCGCTCTACGAACTGGATGAAGAGACGGGCAGCGTCGAGTTCTCGCATAACCCTTTCTCCATGCCGCAGGGCGGACTGGAGGCGCTGGAAACCCAGGATCCTCTAACGATCAAGGCCTACCAGTACGACATCGTCTGCAACGGTGTGGAACTCTCGTCGGGTGCGATCCGGAACCATCGCCCGGACATCATGGCCAAGGCTTTCGAGATCGCCGGCTACGATATCGAGGAGGTCAAGACGCGCTTTGCCGGCCTGTTCCAGGCGTTGCAGTACGGGGCTCCGCCGCACGGCGGCTCCGCGCCGGGTATCGACCGGATCGTCATGCTGCTGGCCGACGAACCGAATATTCGCGAAATCATTGCCTTTCCGATGAACCAGCGGGCGGAAGACTTGCTGATGGAGGCACCCGCCGAGGTGTCGCCGGAGAGGTTGCGCGAACTGCACCTGCGCCCGGCATTACCGCCCAAGAAGGCCGAGTGACTCGCTCTTAACCCGTCATCTGACGCGAGCCCACGGGAATAACCCACCTGGAATAAAGGGAATATTAATCCCTTGACTCCATAGATTTATCGGATCTTGACCGACCCGACTCCGGCGTGATCTCTTGCCGGCGGCTGGTGATGGTTAACAGCGTTGTTGTCGAGAGTTGCTTTTCCTGGGGGCGAAGATGTTACGGCTGTTTCTGGCGCTCGGCGTCGTGATTCCTTTGGCGGCCTGCGGAACGCCGACGCCGCTTTCGATCGCCTCCCTGGTGCTCGACGTCGGCAGCTACGCGGTGACGGGCAAGACGACAACCGACCATGCCTTCTCCGCCGTCGCCGGGCAGGACTGCGCCGTCATTCGGATGCTGGAGGGCGATCCCTGCAGTTCTTACGACGATTATGAACTGGCGCTCGCGGTGCTTGAGCCGCTTCCCGAAGAGGGCGATGGTGTCGTGAGTATCGCTAGTACCCTTGATCTTCGGCAGAACCAAGTTGCCGCCTTCGCGGTCGAGGACGTGGTATCTCTCGGTCCCTTCGCTCATGCCATCTTTCTCAGTGACGACGCTGCGCCGGGTTTGCAAGCCGCTGGGCTGAAAGTCGGGGACTCGGAGGCTGCTGGCTCGCAGGTCCGCCTCTTTGAGCCGACAGGGATCGCGCAGCTTGCGGACGCGGGTTTCCTGAGTGACGATCACCGGCCGGATCGGGGGCTTCCGGTCGCGCAGCGCGCCGACGAGGTGCTGTCTTCGGTCGAGGGTTAGAAACGGCGGCTTCAAAGACTGCCTGGCGGCTGCAGGCCGTGACCCTGCCGGCTTAACTGGCTGAATTATATACATAAACCCCTCCTTCCGCTAAATCCGCTGAACCACCAGGCATGGACAGACTGTCTTGTCCGGCCTAGAGCAGGATCGTCTCAGGTGGAAGCGCTCCGGCGATCCCACCTGAGACGATCCTGCTCTCATCATAAGGTTTAGAGGGCGATTCACGTCTCAGGTGGAAGCTAAACGCTTCCACCTGAGACGATCGCGCTCTAGAGTCCGCGCTGGTCGGCCAACCTTATTAAGCAAGCAAAAGACGTCGCGGAGCCGGGACGGCCGGGCCTTTGTTGAAAACTGCGGGATAGCGGACCTCCATGCCCACGCCGGCCGAAGACGGCTTTTTCATGCCCGCGGAATGGCACCCTCACAGTCGCTGTTGGATGGCTTGGCCCGTCCGCGAGGCGGTCTGGGGCGAAGGGTTCGACGACGCGCGGGACGCCTACGTCGAAGTCGCGAAGGCGATTGCCCGTTTCGAACAGGTGACGATGATCACGCCCTCGGAGCAGCTTGCCGAGGTCTCCGTCGAACTAGGCGCCGGCATCGGTTGTTTGCCGCTCGCGATCAGCGACTCCTGGACGCGGGATACCGCGCCGACATTCCTTGTCAACGATCGAGGCGCGGTCGCCGGCATCGACTGGACGTTCAATGCCTGGGGCGGGCTCTATCCCGACCATCAGGACGATGCGGCGTTGGCGGAGAATCTGCTGACCTACCTCAAATTGCCGCGCTACCAGGCGCCACTGGTGACGGAGGGCGGGGCGCTTCACAGCGACGGCGCGGGTACGCTGCTGGCTGTGGAGGCGACCCTGGTGAACGACAACCGAAATCCAGGGCGCAGCCGCGACGAAATCGAGACGCTGCTGAAGGCCTATACCGGGGCTCGGACCGTCATCTGGTTGCCCGAGGGCCTGGTCGGCGACGAAACCGATGGCCACGTCGACAACATTGCCTGTTTCGCCGCGCCTGGCCGGGTGGTGGCTTTGGCCCCCGGTGACGAAGGCGACGAGAACCATGCGCGGCTGAGCCGCAATCTCGAAATCCTGCGCGCTGCGACGGATGCCGAGGGCCGCCGGCTGGAGGTTGCCGAACTGCCCTTGCCGAAACCGCGCCGAAAGGCCGACGGTTCGCCGCTGACTCTCAGTTACGTGAACTTCTACCTGCCGAATGGCGGCGTCGTCCTGCCGGCTTTCGACGATCCGGCCGATGACAAGGCCCTGGAGATTCTCGAGGACTGTTTTCCCGACCGGGAGCTGGTTCAGATTCCCGCCTTGCCGATCCTGCAGGGCGGCGGCGGTATCCACTGCATCACCCAGCAGCAGCCAGAAAGTACGGACGAGGCCTAGAGCGCGATCGTGTTTGACGGAAGCGACTTCGCTTCCGTCAAAAACGTGAATCGCACTCTAAACTTGTGATGAGAGCAGGATCGCCTCAGTCCTCCACGATCTCCCAGATCTTCGCATGGTCTTCGGCGCGCTCGGGACGGATCACGCGAAAGCGCTCCAGCAGCTGTCCCTTCTCGTCGAAGTCGCGCTCGACCGCGAGCAGGGTGCCGGTCTTGTGGGTGCAGAGCTCGCTCGCGTCGTCGACCTCCCGGCGGGCGACCGGCAGGGCCTCGGCCAGACCGGGTGCACCGTAGCGCTCGACGAAATGCCGGGCGAGCCGCTCGACGACCGCGAAGTAGCCGGCCTCGTCGATTTCCGCAATCTCGACCAGCGAGCTGTAGCCGAAGCTGTCGGTCCCGAGCCAGCCGTTCGCCAGAGCCAGTTTTTCCTTGGCGTCCAGATTGGCCTCCAGATCCGCCGCATCGCGGTTGGCGAAGGCGAAGGCGCCGGAGACCGCCCACTCTCCCGGTTCGGCGGCCGTGGCGAAGACATAGAGGTCGGAGCTGTCGAGCCGCAGGCTGCGCGGTAGCCGGTGCTGTGTCATGGCTGGCAGACTACGCTGCGGCGCCGGGATCGCAAAGCCGTCGAGCGCCGGCGGACGCCGGTCATGACGAACTTCACGCCTCAGGCATGGGCGAGCGCTTGGCCGATGTCGAGTTTCTTGGCGCGGTAGAGCGCACGATCGGCCGTGAAGATCAGGTGGTTCGGCTGGCTGCGCGGTCCGAAGACGTCCCAGCCGACACTGGCCGAAACAGGGATCTCCACGCGGCCATAAGGAACGCGCAGCGCGTTGATAGAGCGGTCGATCTTCGTTGCCAGCTTCTGTCCGGGCAGCGCTTTCGTTCGCGGCAGCAGCAGGGCGAACTCATCGCCGCCGAGCCGGGCGACGATGTCCGATTTGCGCAGCGTGCTGCGCAGCAGGTCGGCCGCACCCTTCAGGACCGAATCCCCGGCCAGATGTCCGTAGGTATCGTTGATCGCCTTGAAGCGGTCGAGATCGACCATGATGAGCAGGCCGGGTTCGCCGTGACGCCGGCAGGAGGCGAGCACGCGCTCGAGCGCGTCCATGAAGCCGCGCCTGTTGAACAGACCCGTCAGTTCGTCGGTGATCGAGAGATTCTCGAGGTGCCGGATCCGCTCTGCCTGCTCGGCCAGGGTCTGCTCCGCCTCGGCCGCAACTTCCAGAAGCTGGACGATCAGGGCTTGGTCGTCGACGCCAAGTTTCACGTCGCCGATCTCGGCCAAACGGCGCAGGCGATGCGCCGCCGACGAGAGGTTCGGCAGGGGCGCCGGAGACGACGGAAGGCCGAAGTCCGGATCGGACGGGCTGACATTCAGGAGTTGAGCTGGCGGCATGGGTGTCCCGCGAACATGGTTACTCTGGCAAATGCAACGGACCTTCAGAAGCAACTGCCGTGCCAGTTTCCGCTGTGCCGGAATAGCGGGGATTTTCGCTATTTACCTTAAGACGCTCGGCAGCTTCTGCCTTGCTGCCGATCCGGCGCCGGGCAAGCTTTGCCGCCGTCGCGCAGCGATGCCGGGCTCTTGTGCCCCGCACTCTTGTGCCGCGGGCGGGGCGGCGGGATAGTCTGGCAGGCTGCGAAGGATCGCCGATGGCCAAGAGCTGTGTCTGAGAATGCCCAGGGTGTCTGAGAATGCCTGAGAGTGGCAAGCTGCGGGTCGCCGTCGCGCAGATCGACTGCCGTCTGGGCGACCTGGAGGAAAACGCCGCCAGGCACCTGCGGATCATCGACTTTGCGCGGCGTGAGCGGGTCGAGGTGTTGCTGTTCCCCGAGCTGTCGCTGACCGGCTACGCCGTCGGACCGCGTACGGTCGAGATTTCCATGCGCCGCGACAGCCAGATCCTGTCGGAACTTGCGGGTGCCAGCACGGGGATGGTGACGCTGCTCGGCTTCATCGAGGAAGGCGTGGCCGCCCAGTTTCACAACTCCGCCGTGGCCCTGAAGGACGGCGAGGTCCTCTTTCTTCACCGCAAGCTCAACCTGGCCACCTACGGCAATCTCGAGGAGGGCAAGCACTTCGCCGCAGGACGCTACCTCGAAACCTTCGCGCTCGACTCGCGCTGGCGGGCCGGCGTCCTGATCTGCGCCGACAGTTGGAACCCCGCCTTGACCCATCTCGCGATGGTGCATGGCACGACCCTACTGATGGTGCCGATCGCTTCGGCCCGGGACGCGGTGGACGCGACCTTCTCCAATCCCCAGGGCTGGGACCTGTCCATGCGGTTCTACGCGATGATCTACGGTGTGCCGATCCTGATGGCCAACTACGCCACCAGCCAGCCTGCCGATACGATTGAGGACCAGCCGGCCGGTCTCGATTTTTGGGGCGGCAGCCGGATCGTCGATCCCTTCGGCCAGACGCTGGCCGAGGCCGGGGAGGGCGAGGATCTACTGGTGGCGGACCTGGACTACGAGGCGGTCAAGCGGGCGCGTTACCGCCTGCCGACCCTGCGCGACAGCAACCTGGATCTGATCCGGCGCGAACTGGATCGCCTCAGCGCTCAGGTCGGGGTTCCGCCGGAAAGCCGCCCTCTTTGAACGAATGCGCCCCGAATATGTCGAAAAATCCATGGAGTTTGGGCTTTGGCTCATGCCACTTATAGGTGAGCCAACTTCTTTTACCTTTTGCCGGGGGTGACCGCCGATGCCGCGTGAGCAACGCACGATTCTCTTCAACGAGTTCGAAGTGATCGATGCCTTGCGCAGGTTCGTGGAAGCCAGCAAGTGGGACCTCGGCGGCGTGATCGAGCGCGTTCAGGCCTTCGATGAGCAGCCCGTCCGTGCGATCGCCCACTGCGGCAGCGGCGAGGAGGCCCGGAAGGTCAACCTGACGGAGATCGACCTGGGGCGCGCCCTCCTGCTGTACTGCGTCGAGCGCAAGATTCCCGTTCCCCGGCGCGGCCAGAAGGAAGTACGGATCGCCGAAGGTACGCTGGCCCTGACGATCACGGTCAGCGGCTGACTACCGAGATCCGGGCGGGAAAAAATTCCACCACTGCGATGCCGCGATTGAGCGGGCTGCGGTCGATCCCAGACGAGTGGCGGCCTGGGAGCGATCTTAGACACGACGAGTGATCCTAAACACGACGGGCGACTTTTAACGTAACGAACTGCAGGCCTATGGCGGGCGGGTTGAACCGGGAAGAGGGGAAGACGTGATGGCCAAAAGCGATATCGAAATTGCGCGCGAAGCGACCTTGCTGCCGATCGGACAGGTCGGGGCCAAGCTCGACATACCCGCTGACAGCCTGCTGGCCTACGGCCCGCATAAGGCCAAGGTCTCGCTCGATTTCCTGAAGTCCCTGCAGGACCATCCCGACGGCAAACTGATCCTGGTCACCGCGATCAATCCGACGCCGGCGGGCGAGGGTAAGACCACCACCACCGTCGGGCTGGGCGACGGCCTGAACCGCATCGGCAAGAAGACGGCGATCTGCCTGCGCGAGCCTTCGCTGGGGCCCTGCTTCGGCATGAAGGGCGGCGCGGCCGGCGGCGGCTACGCCCAGGTCGTGCCGATGGAGGACATCAACCTTCACTTCACCGGCGACTTTCATGCCATCGGCATCGCCCACAGCCTGCTCTCGGCCCTGATCGACAACCACATCTACTGGGGCAACGCGCTGGGGATCGATCAGCGGCGGATCGCCTGGCGCCGGGTGGTCGACATGAACGACCGGTCGCTGCGTCAGATCACCTCCTCCCTCGGCGGCGTCGCCAACGGCTTCCCGCGCGAGGACGGCTTCGACATCGTCGTGGCGTCGGAGATCATGGCGATCTTCTGCCTCGCGACCGACCTGGCGGACCTGACGGAACGCCTGGGCAAGATCGTGGTCGCCTACACCCGCGACCGCAAGCCCGTGCTGGCCCGCGACCTGGAGGCGCCCGGCGCTATGGCCGTGCTGCTGCGCGACGCCCTGGCGCCGAACCTGGTGCAGACTCTGGAGAACAATCCGGCCTTCATCCACGGCGGGCCCTTCGCCAACATCGCCCACGGTTGCAATTCCGTGATCGCAACGAAGAGCGCGCTGAAGCTGGCCGACTACGTGGTGACCGAGGCCGGCTTCGGCGCCGACCTGGGGGCGGAGAAGTTCTTCGACATCAAGTGCCGCAAGGCCGGCCTCAAGCCCGAGGCGGCAGTCATCGTCGCCACCGTGCGTGCGCTCAAGTCTCACGGCGGCGTCGGCAAGGAGGCGCTGAACGAGCCGAACCCCGAGGCGGTCAAGGCCGGCGCCGTCAACCTGCAGCGCCACATCGCCAACGTGAAGAAGTTCGGCGTCCCGGTGATCGTCTCGATCAACCACTTCGTCACCGACAGCGAGGCGGAGGTCGCCGTCGTGGCCGCCGCCGCCGAGGAGATGGGTGTGGAGGCCGTACTCGCCACCCACTGGGCCAACGGCTCGGCTGGGACCGAGGAACTGGCGCATAAGGTCGTAGCGCTGGTCGAGAGCGGCGGCGCCGACTTCAAGCCGCTCTACCCCGATGAGCTGCCCCTCTGGGACAAGGTGAAGACCATCGCGACCGACCTTTACGGCGCCTCCGACCTGCAGGCCGACCAGAAGGTGCGGCGACAGTTTCAGGAGCTGCAGGACGCCGGCTACGGCCACCTGCCGGTCTGCATGGCCAAGACCCAGTACAGCTTCTCCACCGACCCGGCCCTCAAGGGCGCGCCCAGTGGCCACAGCGTCACCGTCCGCGAACTGCGCCTCTCCGCCGGCGCCGAGTTCGTCGTGGCCATCTGCGGCGACATCATGACCATGCCCGGCCTGCCCCGCCGCCCCGCCGCCGTCGACATCCACCTGGACGAGGAAGGCCGCGTGCAGGGGCTTTTCTAGAAACGCAGGTGGGCCATCCGGGAGGGAGAATGCGAACTGCTCTGTCGCTATAGCCCCACGAAGATATAGCTGCTCAATGCGCAGACCCGCTCATTTCCGCAAGTGGATCAGTTCGACGCAGTCCCTGACGCGCGGGTGCGCTTTTTGGGCCTTGGATATCACTGGCCAGACCGACGGCTTCTAGAAACTTGATGAGAAGAAAGCCCAGGTCAGATTGGCCGGCCTCAATGCCCAAGTTTGCGGAATGAGGAAACGCGTGATGGTTTCCGTGCAAGCTTTCTCCGAAGGTAATCAGGGCAAGTCGGGGCAAGTTGTATCCTTGAACGGGAAGTCCCTCTACGGACCACCCCTGATGACCTCCGTGATGCGCAACATGTCCGACAGCCCAATGCCCTATCAACGACACGGAAACCCGAAGACAAACGCCCCAAAGCAGCCAACCCCAGCCCCCAATTGCAAACAAGATCATCGCTAGAGGAAGCTGCTGCCACATCCATGTGGCCTCGAGAAATCGATAAATCCGGTCACTCTCCACATTGGGCTCAATGCGAAACGCAGGCGGATCGGTCAATTTGAAACTGCAGCACAACTGCCAGAATGCATCTTTGAAAAAGCTGGCTCCGTGACTTGGGTGGGGCGGACAGGACTGCTGATGTTGATGCCAGTCGCGTACATCGTGAGCCTGTATCATTCCGAAAGGCCCTGCCATGCCGACGAGCGTGCCCAAGTAGACCGACAAATGCTCGACCCAAATTGGAGTTTTGAATGAGCGATGGATGAGCAGCCGGTGCATGCCCACCGAGTGCCCCGCACAAATAGTAATCGCCGTCAGCACCAGAAAAACAGCCAAGGCAGACCAACTCGCGAAGAACAGGACGCCAACGAGCCCGCCGGCTGTCATGGATAAAAGCCAAAGAGTTTTGGTGGTTTCCAAAACGATTTTACCTTCGGTTGCGGAAGTTGACGCAGTCGGGAAGACTCTTTTGGTCGCAATCAGATCAGACTGCATTGTCTTGAACTCCTGGGTGCAACAGACCAATATTATAGATATTTAACCAATAAGTTAAAAGGTGAAAAATTGTCAAGCATCGAGAGAGTCTTCGAAGCGCTTGGATCTACGACGCGGCGCAAAATCCTGGCCTATCTGTCGGAGACGTCGCTCACTGCGGGTGATATTGCGAAGCGCTTCGAAATGTCCCAGCCAGCCATCTCCAAGCACCTATCCGTTCTGGAGGCAGCCGGACTTGTGTGGAAAAAGCGCGAGGGGCAGTTTGTGAAGTATGGAATGGAGCGCGACACTCTGACGGGGACGCTAGCCGGGTTTCTCCAAGAGGTGTGCCCTCCTTCCCGCAAGCTGAAGTCTGAGAGCACAACACTCAGGGACAAGGGGGACCACTAGGCGGACTAGTGATGCGGGCAGAGGTTGTCTCGAGTTCGGTCGTCTCGGCGTCAAACAAATGTCTGTCTTGTCTAGTGGGCCCAATGGGTAGACGCAGTGAGCGCCATCAGAATGCTGAAGGATATGGGATCGGATCCCGCTACAGGTCTTCGACCGAAGTCTCCCATGACGTGGCGCGGGCCCACAATACGCGGTCGAGAATACAAGCTAACACCCGACCCTGCGGGCTGTTGGGGATAGCGCTGTCGGCACGGCATAAGCTGCATGGAGAACACGTTAGACCTCGGCGACATCATGACCATGCCCGGCCTGCCCCGCCGCCCCGCCGCCGTCGACATCCACCTGGACGAGGAAGGCCGCGTGCAGGGGCTGTTTTAAACCCAGAGACTTGTGCTGATCAGCGAAGCCGGTCGATCCCGCGGTCCAGGCGGCGCAGGCGGTTCTGGCTGCGGAAGTCGTGGGGGTCGCGGCGTTGTTCCAGCCGGCGGCGCTCGTTGTTCAGCTTGCTGCGTTCGATCAGCCGTTGGCCGCTGTCGCGGGACGGGGCCACGGGAACGTTGAGGGGGCGCAGGTCGCGGGCGTCGGGCAGGCGGCGCTCGACCGGGTGGGGCGGGACCCAGCCGTCGTCGGCGCGGGCGACCAAGATGCCGCCTGTCGTTCGGCTGTCGAGCAGCGCGGCGGCGACGTAAAGGGTGGTCGCTGCTAAAATACACGTAAAAAGTGCGCGGCAGCTGGAAAGAAAAAATTTCATGGGAGTCAAGTGATCCGGCCGAATAAAAAAAACAATCGCGCTGTCTTCACGTCTTGTAAACCGACGTGTCCTAAGGGTATCACTCCAGGATACGAATCCGCAGAGAGCCAAGGGAGTAGGGTCGGGTCATGAAGCTTCCCAGCCTGGTGAAGTCGATTCTCGCAGTCTCCGCGACGATTGCCTTTTTGACGGCGCCGGCGACGGCCGACGAACTCAAGCCCGTTTATCTCGACGCCGTGATCGCCGAGGGCGCCACGCCGCTCTCCGACGTGTCCTTCACGGTCGAGCGCGCCGGCGGCGTCGTGCAGGAGTTGCGCGGCGGAGCGGCGGAGCTGGAGCTTCCCGCCGGGCGCTACACCGTGCGCGCCGCTTTCGGCCAGACCGAGGTCGAGCGCGACATCGTCGTCGATGCCACCAACACGCGTCACACGATCAACCTGAACGCCGGCGAGGTTCAGCTCAACATGATCCGCGGCATCGGTCAGGATCCGATCCGCGATCCGATCGAGTGGAACGTCATGACCTTCGGCCGCGATGCCCTGGGCAACCGCCACCTGCTGCATCAGGTCACCGCCTCGACGGCGCAGCTGACCCTGCCGGGCGGCTGGTACTACATCGAGGCCACTCACAGCGGCCGGACCGTCAAGCACACCATCGAGGTCACGCCGGGCGCCGCCTTCAAGTACTTCGTAATGAAGCAGTAGGCGCTACAGCCATACCGCCTTGAAGAAAGGGCCGTCGCGCTGCGACGGCCCTTTTGCTTTGCGCAGCTCTTCGGTCTGCGTGACGACCTTCTGTCTTCGCGGGGCGGCCGGCAGGGCCTACACCCAGGGGCAGTGGCTGTTGGAGGAGCCGAAAGTCCGCCCGCCGGCGAAGCGGGTGAAGGCGAAGGGCTCCAGCTCCGGCACGCGGTTCTCACCGGCCAGGACCTTGGCCACCAGCTTGCCGGCGCCGATCATCTTGAAGCCGTGGTTGGAGTCCGCGACCATGTAGGCGTTGTCCAGCACCCAGTCGAAGATCGGCACGTTGTCCGGCGTGAAGGCGCCGATGCCGCCGTTGCGGCGATCTTTGAACTTGCCGCGATGCCCCTTGAAGCGGGGCATCAGGTAGCCCATCGCCGAGACGAAGTAATCCGCGAACCAGGCGTCGGCCTGGTACTCGTCGTTAGCGTGGCCGTAGGGATCGAGCGTCGCGCTGTCGCCGATCTTGATCGGGATGGTACCGCCCTGCAGGCCGATGCTCTCCATCCGCTCCGCCGCGTTCTTCCAATAGACGTAGAGGTGGTCGCTCATCTCCTCGCCGGTGGTCTCGTTGATCACCGGGGTGTTCATCAGCTCCACGTGCAGTACCGGCGGGTCGCGGTCATCGGCGGTGCGGTAGGGCTGGTCGATGTACATCTCGCCCTCCAGCAGCCGCCAGTAGGTCCACATGTCCTTCGCGACGGTGCCGCCGTCGGGGTAGCGGCACTCCAACTCGTCGGGCAGGCCCAGCAGGTCCCAGTGCTTGCCCATCCAGGCTCCGACCGACAGCACCACGGCCTCGGCAGAGATGTCGCCCAGGTTGGTGTGCAGCTTGCGGATCGTGCGGCCGGCCAGGTCGTAGCCCGTGACCTCGACGCCGGCCAGGATCTCGACGCCGTGCTGGGCGCATTTCTCGGCCAGCCCGGCGACCGCCTGGCGGGTGCCGGCATAGCCCGAGGGGTGCTCGAAGTGCGCGACCTCGATCCGGTCGGTATTGAAGTCCGGCCAGATCGCCTTCAGGAAGCTCTTGGCCTCCTGCCCGACATAGAGGTCGGAGCGGTAGCCGCAGGCGTTGTGGCTCTCCACCATCGACTCGTAGTCGGCCTGCTGGTTTGCCTCGCCGGCGGAGATGTAGCCGACCTGCTGGAAGCCGAAGCGGATCGGATCGGACTGCCAGACGTCGACCGAATGGCGCAGGATCGGATGCAGCTCCTTCGTCATGTAGAGGTTGCGCACGCAGCCGCAGGCGATGCCCGTCGCACCGGCGCCCGGGCCGGTCTTGTCCAACACCACGATATCCCGGCCGCTGCCCTGGCCGCGGCGCTCCAGCTCCATGGCCAGATGCCAGGCAGTGGATAGGCCGTGGATACCGGCACCGACGATGACGAAACGCTTGCTTTCGGGGAGGACGGACATCCCAGGACTCTCGCTTCAAGGGTTGCGGAAAGGGGAAATTCTCTTGAGCTATAGCGTGGCCGGGCGCCCCCGCTCCATGCCGGCGGCGTCCCTTTCGGCCGCGAATGCGACGCGCTCTCCGGCGCGGCCGTCGCGGGCGACACCACCCAGCGGATGCAGGGCGGGCTCCTTCGGCGTGACGGCCCAGCGACGCAGAATGCCAAGGTAGCCCGGCAGGTAATAGCCGTCGTTGGCCCTCAGGATGGCGGCGCGCTCGGCCCGCCAGACCGCCGGAATGCGATACCAGGGCAGGCGCGGATGGTCGTGGTGAACGGCATGCAGATTGTTGTTGAGGAACAGCAGCGACAGCAGCGGTCCGGTCTCCACGATCGCGGTGCGGCCGGCGACATCCGGATGCGCCCGATGCTCCAGGAAGGAGCGCAGGTGCGCCAGTCCGATGCCCGGGTAGACGTAGAGTAGCAGGAACTGCCAGAGCGGCAGTCCGGCGGCCGCCGTCACCCAGCCCAGAACCAGGGCGACCGAGACGCTATGCAGGGCCCAGATCCTCAGGCGCTGCGAATCGCCCTGCAGCAGCCGCTGGACCTCGCGCCGGTAGAAGCCGGCCAGGCAAAACAGCGGGCCGAGAGTCAGACGCCCCACCAGCGTATTCCGGATCTGCAGCAGCAGGCGGTCGAGCGGGCCGAGCGCCGCCCAGCGCGCCGGGGCGATGTAGTAGCTCTCGGGGTCTTCGACCGGATCGGTCAGCCAACGGTCGCGGTGGTGGCGCAGATGGGTCGCTCGGTAGATCTCGTAGGGCAGCCAGAGCCAGAGGTTGGGCAGGATCACCAACCGGTTCAGCCAGCTCCGGTTGGTCGGATGGCCGTGCACCACCTCGTGCTGGAGGGAGGCGTGCCAGGCGATCAGGTAGCTGCCGAGGGTCAGTTCCAGCCACCAGGGCAGGGCGGCGTGAAACCAGGTGACGAAAGCGAAGCCGCCATAGATCGCGGCGGCGACGGCCAGGGTCGGCCATTCCACCTGTAGGCCGCGCCGGCGGAGAAGACCCCGCCTGGCCGCTGCACGGTCGGTTTCGGGTTCCCTCGACGCCTGAGGGGCGGGCATGGTTAGCTTTGGAGACTCTAGGGCAAATTCTTGAGCGCTATCCCGAACGGCGGTTCGGGTGTGACAGACTAAGGACATGAAAAGGCTCGCTGAATGACGGGTGACAGCACCTCTCTAAGGGTGAATTGACACCAGAGTATGGGTAAGAACCGTTGCGTTGAGTATACGCAACAAGTGTTGACAAAATACAACGATCCGCTCGCAGATGCAAGATCTGCGGCGTCGTTTCCGCGCGCGAGGAGTAGGGTCGAGCATGACCACGGCAAAAGACGATTTGATTCCGCCGTTTCGAGAACGCTTGGCCGAAGTGATCGAGCGGTCGGGGCAGTCCCGTGCGGCCTTCGCGGCGGCGATCGGTCTCGACCGCTCCACGCTGTCGCAGCTGCTGTCTTCGGAGAACGAGCGGCTTCCCAGGGCGGAGACCGTGGTGGCCTTGGCTGGGGAGGCCGGGGTCTCGACGGACTGGCTGCTGGGGCTCAGCCAGTCGGCCGAGATCGGCACCCAGGTGGTGGCCAACCAGCTGGAGATTGAGGGCGGCGCCGGCGATCCTCTGGACGAGCGTCTGACCCGTTGGCATAACGAGGCCGTGGGGTCGAAGATCCGCTACGTCCCGGCCACCCTGCCGGACCTGTTGAAGACCGACGCCACCATCGATTTCGAGTACCAGCAGCTCAGCCAGCGCGTGCAGGAGGCGCAGCGTGAGCGGTCGGAGGCACGGCTCGCCTACAGCCGCCGGCCGGAGACCGATATCGAGGTCTGCTCCAGCTTCCAGATGGTGGAGGCCTTCGCGCGCGGCGAGTTCATATGGCGCACCATGCCGGTGGCCGACCGCCGCGCTCAGTTGGAACAGATGGCCAAGCTGCTGGACGAGCTCTATCCGACCTTCCGCTGGTTCCTCTACGACGGCCTGCAGCGCTTCTCGGTCCCCGTCACGATCTACGGCCTACAACGCGCGGTGCTCTACATCGGCGGCATGTTCATCGTGCTGCAGGCCACCGAACACATTCGGGTGCTGAGCAAGCACTTCGACGATCTGGTGCGGGCGGCCACGGTGCAGCCGCCGGACGTGATCGCGCTGATCGAGGGCCTGCTGCGGAAAAGCAAGTGAGTTTGGTCCCGTGAGTTTGGCCTCACTGCCGATGTACGACCTGCCGGAACTGCGGTGGGCGACCGACCGCCTTTGGCAGGGCGTCGCGGGACGTCTGCGGGCTGCCGGTTTCGCCGAAACGCCGGCCGCGCTCGACCGGCGCGCGGATCCGGCCGAGACCTGGTCGGATCCGGATCTGCTGTTGAGCCAAACCTGCGGCTACCCCTTGACCCATGCTTTCGCCGGCCGTTTGTCGCTGGTCGGCCTACCGCTCTACGACGCCCTGGGCTGTGAGCCGGAGTCCGACTTCGGTCCGACCTACTGCAGCGCCATTGTCGTACGTGCCGACGATCCGGCGACTACGCTTGCGGACCTTCAGGGCTGGCGCGCGGCGATCAACGACTGGCAGTCTCAGTCCGGCATGTCCGCGCTGCGGGCCGCGGTCGCGCCCTTGGCGAAAGGAGAGAGCTTCTTCTCGCAAGTGCTGGAGACCGGCGCTCATGCCCATTCGGCGGCAGCGGTTGCCGAGGGGCGCGCTGACGTGGCGGCCATCGATTGCGTGACCTGGGCGCTGCTCGGCGACGTCCGGCCACAGGCGGTCGAGCGGTTGCGTCTTCTCGCCTGGTCGACTGCGGCGCCTGCCTTGCCGTTCGTCACCTCCCGCGCCCGCGCAGGAGAGGCGAAGCGGATCGGGTCGGCCCTGACCGATGCCCTGGCCGATGCCGTGACGGATCCTGCCTTTTCAGAGGCCGTAGCGGCCCTGCGGCTGCGTGCGGTCGCCCCGCCGGAGCGGGCCGATTACGGCCGGATCCTGGAGATCGAAGCGGAGGCCGAGGCGCAGGGCTATCCGGTCCTGCGCTAGATCCGGCGCAGTGCCGGCCGACAGGTCAGCTTGGTTTGCTGGTTTCGTAGCGCGCGATCAGCTCGGCGAAGGCCTGTTTCTCACGAGCGCTGGCCCGCATCTCCTCGATCTTGGCCGCTACGCCGTTCAGATCGCCGCCGTTGTAGCTGCCGCCGTCCCCGGCAACGACCAACATGACCATGCCGTACTGCCCATGGCGCTTGCACCGGAAACCGTAGAGGCCAGCCTTGGGCAGCCGCACGAGCGCCTCTTTTTGGTTGGAGATGCCCACTTTGGGGACGCCGTCGGGCCAGAGCTGGGGAACGGAATGCACCGTGTGCTCTCCCCGGCTGTTCAGAAACGCGACCTCGGCGCCCGGGTCCGCCACGACGAGATCTGGGGCGAAGCGGAACATGCCGGTCGCGGCCGTCGCATTGACATCGGTGATCTGGTCGATGCTCTGAACCGGCGACCGGCCGCTCTCGGCTTGCGATGCGGTGCCGCAGCAGGCGGCCGCGACGACAATCTGCAGGACGCGCCGCCGATCGATCGCGCCAAAGGGTCCGGCCATGGAACTGTCTCCGTGTCAGGCCCGGTTTGCTCCAGGCCAGTGCTGTTCGGAATCGACTCTCCAGGGTGCCGACCGCCCTTTGCCGCGCGGTTCGTTGGTCCGCAGACTACCGCGCGCGTGACCGCTGCGCGAGCCTCCTCGTACGAGTTGTCGGCCAGCGGCACGCGGGGGGCTGCCTTGCGCCCAATCGCGGTTGCCTTGCTCAGCCGCGCCGACTAATCGGTAGGCTCTTTATACGAACCGACGCGCTGTCGTCGGGAGCGAGAGGACCGCCCGAATTGCCATGACAGACCTGTGTGACCGTTCTGCTGTCGACCTCGCCGCTCTGATGCGTCGCCGGGAGATCTCGCCGCTCGAGCTGCTCGACTCCTGCCTGGCGCGGATCGAGGCCGTGAACCCGGCGCTCAACGCCGTCGTCGCTCTCGACGAGCCGGCCGCGCGCGTTGCCGCCGAGGCTGCGGAGGCCCAGTTCCGCGCCGGGGAGGGGCTGCCTGCTCTGACCGGCCTGCCGGTCGGCATCAAGGACCTGAACGAGACCAAAGGCCTGCGGACCACCTTCGGTTCGCCGCTGTTCGCTGAGCACGTACCGGCCGCTGATGCTGGGGTCGTGCGCCGCCTGCGCGCCGCCGGCGGGATCGTGACCGCGAAGACCAACACGCCGGAGTTCGGCGCCGGCGCGAATACCGACAATGCCGTCTACGGCTTCACGGGTAATCCCTTCGACCCCATGAAAACCTGCGCAGGCTCCTCCGGCGGGTCCGCTGTGGCGCTCGCCACCTCCATGCTGCCGCTCTGCAACGGCTCGGATCTGGGCGGATCGCTGCGGACGCCGGCCGCTTTCTGCGGTGTGGTGGGGCTGCGTCCGACGCCCGGTCTGGTGGCCAGGAGCGCCCCGGCGATTCCCAGCGCCCCCCTGTCGGTCGAGGGACCGATGGGCCGCAACGTCGCCGATCTGGCGCTGCTGCTGTCGGGTCTGGCCGGCGAAGATTCGGACGATCCCTATAGCCGTCCTCTGGACAGGGCCCCGCTCGCCGAGCTGCAACCGGTCGATCTCGGCGACCTCAAGGTGGCAATCAGCGAGGATCTGGGCTTCGCGCCAGTCGATGATGAGATTCGCGGCCTTTTCCGGCAGCGGGTCGGGGCCTTCCGGCATCTCTTCCGGGAGGTCCAGGCGCGCGATCCCGAGATGGCCGAGGCCAACCGGGTGTTCGAGGTGCTGCGCAGCGTCGGCTTCCTGGCGGCGCATCTGGAGAAGGTAGAGCGGCACCCGGACAAGGTCGGCGCCAATGTCGCCAACAACGTCAAGCTCGGGCTCACCTTCGATGCCCGCGACGTTGCCTGGGCGAGCAAGCGCCATGGGGAAATCGCCCGCGACTTCACCGCGCTGATGGAGGAGGTCGACCTCTTGATCGCGCCCGGCGCCTCGGCCAAGCCCTTCGCCAAGGGGCAGAGCTACCCGGCCGAGATCAACGGTAAGCCGCTCGACACCTACATCCATTGGGTCGCGATTTCCTACGGCCTGACGCTCACCGGGCATCCGGTGCTCTGTCTGCCCTGCGGCCTGGACGCCGACGGGATGCCCTTCGGCCTGCAGATCGTCGGCCGCCGCTGGGAAGAGCGCCGTCTTCTGTCCATCGGCGCGGCTTTGGAAGCCGCTCTGGCGGCTCTCCCCGGCTGCGAACGGCCTCTGCCCGATCTCGCTCGGCTGCGGAGCTGACCTTCCGGGACACTCCGTCTTTCACCTTGCGCGGAAGGGGTGATTCTCTCATATAGCGGAAGGGAATCACCTGCCGGCTAAAGCACGGCAAAGATAGGGAAATTTAGGGTCGGATCGATGGAAATCCTCTTTATCGTGTTGTTGGTCGCCTCGCTCGTCGCCGGTATTCCGGCCGCCGTCATGTCGACGGTCTGGCCGAAAGTGGCCTTCGTTCTGATCTGCGCCGTCACCTTCAAGCTCGGCATGCTGCAGTTCTATATCTAGGTAAAACGGTTGCGCGGTGCTGCTTGCCGCACCAGCCGGATTGGGGGCTGTTCCATGCCCTTTCTGATTCTCGCCTACGACCATCCCGACAAGGATCCGGAACGGGAGGCGGTGCGTGACGCGCACCGTGCGTACCTCGCGTCCTTCGGTGCACGCATTCTCGCGTCGGGCGCGCTGCTCGCGGAGGATGGCCGCACGATCATCGGAGGCGCCAGCCTGCTCGACACCTCAAGCTACGACGAGGCCGCGCGCTTCGAGGCGGAGGACCCTTACGCTCGGGCCGGCCTCCGCAAAAGCGTCACGATCCTTCCCTGGCGTTTGCGCTGGTGGGTCGGAGCGTTCGCGGTCGAAGGGCATAAGGCCTTCGACTGACCCGCCTGGTCGGTAAGAGAAGAGAACTGCGGGTACAGCCAATTACATCAAGAAATTGGTGCCGGATGAGGGACTCGAACCCCCGACCTTCGGTTTACAAAACCGCTGCTCTACCAACTGAGCTAATCCGGCCCTCTAGCTCCATCCCGCACATCTCGCCGACAAGGCCAACAAAATCAACTACAAGGAGGTTGCTCTACCAGTTGAGCTACCGGGGCCCCGCGACGCAGCGCTGGATATGGGCGGAGGGTATGCGGGTCGCCGACCGGGTGCAAGCGCCTCAGCCCGCGTTGGGCTCTTGAGAATCATCGACGACGTAGGCGGCGGTGATACCGCCGTCGACCGGCAGCAGGACGCCGTTCAGGTAGCTGGCTTCGTCGCTGGCGAGGAAGAGGGCGGCCGCCGCGATCTCCTCCGGTTCGCCGAGGCGGCCCTGGGGCATGTAGGGGCGCCGCTTCGCCCAGGCGGCCTCGTCCGACAGGAAGGTTCGGACCAGCTCGGTGCCCGTCGGTCCCGGACAGATGGCGTTGAAGCGCAGGCCCTGGCGAGCATGGGTCACGGCCAGTTCGCGGGTCATGGCGACGACGCCGCCCTTGGCCGCTGTGTAGGCGATCTGTGGGAAGGCCGAGCCGACCAGGGCGACGATCGAGGCGTTGTTCACAACCGCTCCGCCGCCCGCGCGCAGCAGGGCGGGTACGGCGAACTTGCAGACCAGGAAGACGCTGGTGAGGTTGACGGCCAGGGTAGCGTTCCAGGCGGACAGGGGCGTGTTCGCAGCGCCCTGATCGTCCGGATGGACCAGGCCCGCATTGTTGAAGACCGTGTCGAGGCCGCCCAGCAAGCGTTCGGTCGTCTCCACGGCGTCGCGGGTCGAGTCCTCGTCCGTCAGGTCGGCGATGACCGAACAAGCGGTCGCACCGAGGGCACGGAGAGCCGCGACCGTGGCCTCGGCCGCCTCCGCCCTCACGTCGCAGCAGGCCACGGCGGCACCTTCCCGAGCGAAGGCGAGGGCTGCCGCCCGGCCGATCCCTCCGCCTGCGCCGGTGACCAGGGCTCTCTTGCCGGCCAGCCGTCCGCGTCCCAGCAGTCCGCCGTTTTGTCCGCTCTCTGACATCCCGTTCGACCTCGTTCTCTTTCCGTCAGCTTTGGCTGGAGATGTGGAGCTTTGCAACTTCCCCGTTGTTCTTCGAAGAACTGCCGGGCTAGCCTCCCCATAACACCGCAAGCAAGCTAGCCTGCAAAAGACAAGACAGGGTCGACAGGGCGCCGGGATCTTCTGCAAGGGAAGCCCGGCGGATATCGCAAGGCAAGAATGAGGGGAGGCGCGGCAGCGAATGGCCGAAGCGCGCAGTATTACCGAGATCGTGGACACGCTGAAGGACCGGGGGGCGAGGTATCTTCGGTTCGAGTTGCCGGATACCCACGGCACCAGCCGATCCAAGACCGTACCCATCGACAAGGTCCAGGGCTATGCCGAACGCGGTCTGAACCTCTATGGCGGCACCCTCGGCCTGGACACCGCTGCCTCGGTCGTTCCCGGCACCGGACTGAACGAGGAAATCAACTACGCCGACACCAAGCTTTGGCCGGACTTCTCGACACTGCAGCCCGTGCCCTGGATCGAGGGCATGTGGAAGGTGGTCTGCGACCTGACCTTCATCGACGGCACGCCCGTGGAGGCAGCGCCCCGATATGTTCTGAAGAAGCTGCTCGATGAGGCGGCCTCGCTCGGCTTCTCCGTCAAGATGGGTCACGAGTTCGAGTTCTATCTGCTCGACGGCGAGACGCAGGAGCCCTTCTTCGACGGGCTCCACATCTTCAATTCGACCCGCAATCACTGGGTCGAGGGGATCGAGCCGCTGCTGGATGCGCTGATCGCCCAAGACGTTGATCTGATCACCCACAACTGCGAGTACGCCGGCAGCCAGTTCGAGATCAATTTCGGTCCGGGCGTGGGGCTGGCTGGCGCCGACAAGGCCTTCACCTTCAAGGCGACGGTCAAGGAGTTCTGCCACCAGCTCGGCTATCAGGCGACCTTCATGTCGAAGCCCTGGGCCGACCGGGCCGGCTGCGGCTGTCACGTCCACATGGGGCTGCTGAAGGCCGACAGCGGCGCCAACGCCTTTCTCGATCCCGACGATTCGGACGGGCTGTCCGGCACGGCCAAGGCCTTCACCGCCGGCATTCTGACCCACGCCAAGTCGATCATGCCGCTGATCGGCCCGACGCCGAACTGCTACCACCGCCTGGCGCCTCACACCTTCGCCCCCTCCAACATCTCCTGGGGGATCGAGGACCGCACGGCCATGGTCCGCATGAAGGCCTCCAAGGACGATCAGACCCACCTGGAGATGCGCGCCGCCAGCGGGCTGTCGAATCCCTACCTCAGCGCCGCGGCGACGCTCGCCGCCGGTCTGCTCGGTGTACAGAAGGGCTACGACCTCCCGGCCCCGGTGGAGGGCCCTTGCGAGGACGACGAGAGCTTCGAGAAGCTGCCCAAGCGTCTGGACCGGGCCCTTGACGCTCTGGAGGCCGACGCCGACCTGCGCGCACTGCTGGGCGAGCCCTTCGTCAAGCTCTTCACGGCGGTGAAGCGTCACGAGCTTGCGCGCTTCCACGCCCACGTGACCGACTGGGAGCGCAAGGAGTACCTGGAGGTCTATTGATCCGACGAGAGCGCGATCGTCTCGGGTGGAAGCCTTTAGTCCACACCTGTAATCCGGCGGTTGTGTCAAGCTCTTGTCACACAGCTGTCTTTCCGGCATAGCAGACTCGCAACGAAGGTCACCAGGATAGGTGCGAGACTGCAGTGTCGATTATTTCCGCGTTGAAGACCGCCGAGGCCCATGACGAACCCTTCGAGCACTTCATTCTGAAGGACTGTCTGGAGGAGGGAGCCTGCGAGGCGATCGACAGGACCGACGTCGATCACACCGGAGTCTTCGACGGGACGCGCGCCGGCAACAATCAGGCCCGGCTGTTCATCGGGAAAGACAACCTGAAGGACTTCCCCTTTCTGCGCTCGTCCATCGAGGAGCTGCGCAGTCGGGAGGCGGTGGAGCTGCTGCGCGAGCGATACGGCGTCGACGTGGCGGGGCACTACCTGCGTTTCGAGATCTGCTGCGATATCGACGGCTTCTGGCTGGAGCCCCATTGCGACATCGTCGAGAAGATGGTGACGATCCAGGTCTACGTGGACCCGCAGGGCCGTCAGCCGGGCATCGGCACCGACTTCTATACGCCGGATCTGGCGAAGGCGAAGACCGTGCCCTTCGTCAACAATCAGGCCTACTGCTTCTTCCCGAAACCGGGGAAGGACTCCTGGCACGGCTTCGACAAGCGCCCGATCGACGGACGCCGCATGACCGTCCTGATCAACTACGTCACCTTCCCGACCGACTGGACCGTTCCGGCGGAGTGAGCGCCGCCCGTCCGAGGCCATAGAGTCTCGGTGACCGCAGGGGATTGGTGGCGTTCCGGCCGGCCGTTCCTTAGCGTTGCAACTCTCGTGGCGAAAGCAGGAGTGATGCCTCCGGCAGGATCGCGGAGGTGCTTATCCCTTGAGTGCAGAACGGGGGGCTTAGCGCCCCGATTCATTACGTCTCAAGTTAGAGATTCAACAAATGCCATAGTTGTTTTGATGATGAGTTTGACGACTCAAGGTGTTTCCAATAAATTGCCTAAAATACAAACTATGAGGTAGGTGATGGTGAATCTCCTGCGCGCGATTGGGCTCGTCGCAGCTCTTACAGCCATCTCCGGTACCCCGGCGCAGGCAACCTTCCTATCCGTGTCTTTCCGGATACAGGGCCTAAGCTACGACTATAGTGGAAGCCCGGCCTGTACGCCTGAGGAGCAAGCCGCGAGCGGCTGTGGTGGATGGGCTCCGGATGCTCTTGCCAGTGGGTCTCTTGTCATGTTCGACAAGGATAATAATGGGCGGATCAACACTTTTGAGTGGGTTTCTTTCGATGTCGGCTGGATCGTCGAAGGAGTTGGCGGTGGTGAGCTATCTGGAACTTTGCCGGTAGACTTCGACCCAATCATCGATATCTATCCGCCTTTCGCCGGGACGTTTCTCGATAGCCTCTCAATTGACTACAGCGAGATTTTCGAAGGCGGCCGTCCGACAGGGAGACTCCAGGGAGAGGGAACCGTCGACTACTCGTCTTCTGGTCTTTTCGCTAGCGCCAGCTTTCAGAATGGGGATGTTGATTTCTGGTGGAGCGATACATTCACGAACTTCTCGGCCGGATCGACGCCAGAGTCTCTGGTCCGCAGTTCCTTTGCTTTTGGAGATCGGCCACCCGGATTGTTACCTTCACCGGTGCCTCTGCCAGCGGCTGTTTGGCTGTTTATCTCTGCTCTGGGCAGCCTATTCGGCCTAAGCGTCTTTAGGCGCCTGAAGCTCCAGGACGCCGCAGCGCATCCCTCTTGAAGATTGTTGTGTCTGGGGTTTGCGGCGCCAGCGTGCCAGGACGGCCGCGTTGAAAGCGCTGTAGAGCTTGACCGAGTCCGGATTGTCCGGTGTGCGGTATTCCGGGTGCCACTGGACCGCCAGGGCGAAGCTCTCGGCAGCTTCGATCCGGACGGCTTCGACGATGCCGTCCGGCGCGGTCGCCTCCACGGCGGAGCCATAAAGGCAAGTTCACAGGGGTATTGAGTTCCTAGAGGTATGAAGAACAGGCATTCCCGATGTCCGACGTTTGACAAGATCTAAGACGACCGGTCTAATGCTATCCAGATGGCTCTATCGCGCTTTTTGGTTGGGGTGCAGATGAACTTCAAATCATCACGCGACGCGATTCTCAAAGTCGGTACGAAAATAATGTACAGGAAAGGTTACAATCACACTGGTATTTCTGAGGTTCTTGCTAAATCAGGCATTCCGAAAGGGTCTTTTTATCATTTTTTCCGAAGCAAAGAAGATTTCGGAATAAGCGTTATGGATTATTATAATGAGAGCTTTGCTAGCTTTTTCCAGTTTCATCTTGACGATAAGGGAAAGCCGCCACTGCAGCGGCTCAAGGGCTTTTTCGAGGCCAGTATCGACCGTCTGGAGAGACAGCAGTTTCAAGGTGGGTGTCTGATAGGAAACATTGGCCAGGAAATGGGGGATCAAAACCCTGAGTTCTCCCGAAAAGCCGAGCATATCTTCTCGTTGTGGCAGGAGTATTTTCTTCCGTGCCTCGAAGAGGCGAGAGACAGGGGCGATCTGCCGTCCAACACGGACTGCGAAGCTTTGGCTGCTTTCATCTGGAACAGTTGGGAGGGCGCGATGCTCCGCATGAAGGTTACGAAGTCTGACAGGCCTCTACGCCTGTTCGTCGACTATGTATTTGGCGAACTTTTAAAATCACACGTGAATTGACGCTCTTGTGATAAATTTCCTCAATAATATTTCGAGATACTCAAAATCAATACAATAATTAACTGTTTTTATTTTGAGCACAGAAGTCCTTTTACATAATTACAATTTGTTGGCACGAAGATTTTGGGGGCACAAACTGAGTGGGGCGAGGTGACGCGTCATCGGGACAAAGACTCTGTGCGGGCACCCAGTTCTGTCGGAGTGGATGGGGTCGCGGTGACGCGGTCCGGCCCTTCCTACGGCCAGGTTGCCGGTGCGGGCTTTGCGATCATTGCCGTCACCTTTGGCTTGGCGCGCTACAGCTACGGCCTGTTTCTTCCCGATGTTGAAGAAGAGTTCGGTTTGACCAAGAGTTGGCTCGGTCTAATCGCAAGCGGCTCCTATGCCGGTTACATAGTGTCGACGGTCGTCTCGTTGCAGATTTCCGGGGTTGTCGGCCCCAGGGCGCCCATAGTTGTGGGTGGCTGCATTGCGATCCTCGGCATGGCGCTCGTGGGCTTGTCCTCAACTCCGGTCGTCTTGGCGATTGGTGTCGTTCTCGCCGGGGCGAGCCCCGGCTTCGTCTTTGCCCCCATCTCCGATGCCGTGGTCCGTGCGGTCGAAAGGGAGCGCCAAAACCGGGCCTGGACAGTGATCAATTCGGGCAACGGGATGGGTATTCTGATTGCTGGCCTGGTCGCTCTCGGACTGGGGCTCAACTGGCGATGGGCTTGGCTCGCCTTCGCTGGGCTCGCTCTCGTTGCGGTCTTTTGGAACGCCGCCGTCATGCCCTCCGGTCGGGACCATCGCAATGGCGGGCGCCTGCCGCGCTTACGTCCGCGCTGGTTTCTAAAGGGCGAGTCGTACCCTCTCTTTGCGTGCTCATTTCTTGTCGGGGTCGTAACGACGATTTACTGGACTTTTGCGACCTCGGTTATCGACGGGTCTCAGGCCGTCAGTTTCTTTGCCAATACAATAGGAGGGGGCTTAGGGAACGGAGACCTACGCATCGTCTTTTGGACTATTCTCGGCATGGCAGGTGTTCTAGGCGCCTGTGCGGGCGATCTCATAAGTCGGTTTGGACTCAGGCGTACCTTGCAGCTCACCTGCATCGCCATGGGCATGTCCGTTGGGCTCCTTGCGAGCTTGCCGGACTCACCTCTTGCTCTGATCGCCTCTGCCCTCGTCTTTGGGGCGACCTTCATTCTCGTCACAGGCGAGATAGGGATCTGGAGCGTTCACGTCTTCTTCAGTCGTCCTTCGGCAGGGTTTGGCGCCACCTTCCTGATATTCGCTCTTGGCGCGCTGATCGGTCCGGCCGTTGCCGGTCTGGCGACGGAGCGCTTTGGTTTGTCGGCGGTGTTCTTTGCCACGGCGGTTATAGGGGGCTCGATCGTACTGCTTGCGCCGCGGCGTGAGATCCACTCGATGGCGCGCTGAGCGCCGGAGACCCCCTCGTCGCCTCGGCGCTTCCTCGCAAGGCCTTATGATTTGACCGTCCTACGTCCCCATCTGAACTTCTTATTTGAGTCCATTAGATGACCGGTCTAATGGGCTTGTTTGTGATGTCGCTATCAGCTTTGCACAAGCCCGACGACGTTCTCAGAGCAGGTTGCTGTAAGGCCTCAACACGCTCCAACGCGCAGCCTTGCGCTTTAGGATGGGGGCGGAGTCACACGCGACGTAGCGTGATGTTGAGATTACGCCGATCGGCGGAAGCTTTCAGTGCCGAGACAGAACCTCGTCGTCGTAGGACACCGACCATTTGTCGTAGCGACGTACGAGATCTTCTTCAGGCTCAGATCTGTCTGAACCTAGGAGCGGTTGACCCAAGCCGCCGAGGCCCCTGGCAGGAGGTGGCGAGAGGCCGCGTGGAGTACCCATTCCGCGCGGCCCCGTTGCAGTTAGTTCAACGCTGTGCCGAACAGAGTGCGGTGCTTCAGCTTGTAGACGTCCGTGCTGTCCATCAGCGGAGTGACCAGTTCGTGGTTCAGCCCAGCCGCGCGGACCAGGATGCCGCCCGCCACGTCGTTGTAGCCGACCCAGGCGATCCCGAAGGGATGGGACACGCCCTGGCTGTCTGGTGCCGACATGAAGACATCGCCGAAGCTGCCCTGCTGGCCGTGCAGGATGCCGCCGCCGTTGGTTACGGCTGCCACTGGACCGCCCTCCGGCGCCAGGGAACCCGAAACGACCTGCAGCCCGGCGGCGTCGGAGTCCGCAGTCAACAGCATCAGCGTGTCGGGATTCTGCTCGACAAACTCGTGGATGATCCCGACCGCCTCGTCGGCGCGCCGCAGGGCCTCCAGCGTGCCGGCCGCGTTCATGTTGTTGGCGATGTTGTCGGTACCTTCCTCCTCGATCACGGCGAAGAAGCCGGTTTCGCTGCGTGACAGGATCGCTAGGGCGACCTCGGTCATCTCGCCGATGGTGGGGGCGGTTTCGCTGTAGGTCGGCAAGCCGTCGATCAGGTTCCGCTCTCGCTCCTGATCGTTGAAGGTGTGGTTGTGAGCGAAGACTCCGAGCACCCGCTCGACCTCGCCGGTGTCCAGGTCCATCAGCTCGTCGCGGGTATAGACGATTGTGTAGCCCAACTCCTCGGCGCGCTCGATCAAGTTCACGTCGTCGGCCCGCTCGCCCGGTCCGTGACGACCCTCGGTTCCTTCCGGCAGCAGGAAGCGTTCGCCGCCGGCCATGATCACCTGGGCGCCGGACTCGATCACCTGCTCAGCGATCTCATCGGTGTTGGAGCGGGCCTCGGAGGAGGCGACGAACACGGCGGTGCCCGGCTCGGCGATATGACCGGACTGGATCAGTCCGACGGCCCGGCCGGCCTCAAGCGCCTCCTGGGCGATCGACATCTGCTGACCCGATGCTGCGGTAATGGTCTCGGTGCCGTTCAGGCCGAAGGAGTCGTTGACCACCTTGACCCCATAGGCATGTACCGTAGCGCCGCCGTGCGACGTGCCGGTCAGCCTGTCGCTCATATGGCCCGTGTAGACGCCCAAGCCCGGCAGGCGGTCCCAGTTCAGCTCTCCGTCCGGTCCGGCGACGTGCATGCGCGCTGCGCCCCAGTGGTTCAAACCGGTACCGTCAGGATGGAAGAAGATGACGTTGCCTGTTTCCTGCGCCGCGACCGGGGCAGCGGTCAGCGCCAGGGAGAGCGTCGCCGCGAAGGCGAGCCCCTTATCCGTCCAAGTCATGTAAAGCCCCTCATGTTCGAGTGTGATTGTGCGGCTGACGACAGGCCTCCGCTCTGCCGACGCCCTGCATTGCATTTGGTAGATTGCGACTAATTCGCAATGGGGTGTTGGTTAAGGTTTAGTGACGGCCACGTGTTTATTTGCAGTCGATATATGTAATTTTGCTCCCGAACCGCGAGTTTGCGGCCGTGAGTCTGCTGCTCGGCTAGCTCGGCACATGACAGGTTTTCTTGAGATGGGTCGCAGGACGCCTTCAGCCTGAAAAGCGGTGAATCATTAGAGGAGGTTGATCACGGCAAACCTCTTCCACGCTCTCGGCGCTATCGGGCTGGTGGCCGCCGTTTCCGCAACACCCGCACAGGCAACTTTCATCTCCGCGTCTTTCAGAGTGATAGGGCTTGTCTACGAGTACACGGGCAGTCCGCTGTGTACGGAGGAAAAGCGCGCCCGAACAGGGTGCGTGGAGCGGTTCGACGACGGCTCGGCGATCGGCCGACGGGGCGGTTAACTGGAGAAGGCTCGATCATCTAGCAAATGTTCGATGGCGCGGCCGGCGCTTCAATCTTCGATGGGAAAGCGAGCTTCGGCACTGTCGATCCCTTCGCGAACGACTCGCTCAGTTCAGCGGAAGACGCCAATTCCTGGAGCGCTGTCGTTTTGGGGGATCGCCCTCTCGCGCCACCGCCGTCGCCGGTTCCTCTGCCAGCCGCTGCTTGGTTCTTCCTCTCGGCTCTCGGTGCCCTTTTCGGTCTGCAATTCTTTGGACGAACAAAAGTGACAAGAGAGACATAGAGAGATTTGGATGGTGAGTTTGCGGCGTTTGCACCCCAGGACAACCTCTGTTGCCGCTTTGCTGAGAACCGTGCCCGCCGGATCGAGGGCAGTTGATCAATCCTTTGATTGAGAATGCGACATGACGCGATGATCTGCGTGATTTTCAGTTGATTTTCTCCAGCGCGATCTCAGCGTTATCAAGCTTACATAGTCTTTGAGTGGTCATGTGAGCCGTGCGATCGCTCTTAAATCTCAGATCCATATCTGAAGTATACAAAAAACATCTATGTATAAATTATAAAGCTATTATCGTGTTTAGTGTCATTGAATTCTTTCCTATTCAAGTCCAGAATGAATGGCTGTAACTTGTACGTCCCGCATAGGATTCGTGCGAGGTTTGATGCTGACGAGGTTTGTCGTGACCAGTGACATAAATGAAGATGCCTGAAGAACGCTGGTCTGAATCTCAAATTATCGTAGCCGAGATAACGGATCGAAGCCGAAGATATGGATAGGGGCGGATCTTGTCTTCGCTGACCAATCTCCACTCTCGGATGACGGTCGTCTCGGACACTGGATGAGGCAACCCGGATACCCTTGTGACAAACCACTTAAGTCAACGCAAAGGGGCAGTCATGCGCGAGACGAATCTAATCGAGCCGATTGATCTGGCGGCGCTCATCGAGCGCCAACCCACTGTGATCATCGATACCCGCGACGCGGAAAGCTTCGCGGCAGGGCATATCGAAAATGCAGTCAACATCCATGACATCTTCACCTACCTGGCGACGTCCAGTCCTGAGGGTCTGAAGGAACTTGAGCAGTCTTTTGCCGAACGGTTTGGCGAAGCTGGACTGTCGGGCCAGGAAACCGCGGTCATCTACGAGGACTCGATGGACTCCGGGTTCGGGCAGTCCTGTCGCGGCTTTTTCCTCCTGAAGTATCTCGGCTATCCAAGCGTGGTCGTACTTCACGGCGGTTTCAGGGCGTGGACCGCGGCGGGCTTGCCGACGACGGTCGCGGAAACCCGACCGGAGTCCAAGATCTTCCCGAGATCTGAGGACGGAAAGGACCTGATGATCGATGCAGACGCGATGATGAAGGCGCTTCAGGATAGCGCCATCATAAAGCTCGATGTCCGGGATGTGGACGAGTGGATCGGGGACAGCTCCTCTCCCTACGGTCGGGACTTCTGTCCTCGCAAAGGCCGGATTCCCGGTGCGAAATGGCTTGAGTGGTATCGTATGATGAAACCGACCACGTCAGGGTCGAAGTTGAAGAATCGGCAAGAAATCCTTGCGGAGTGCGCAACGATTGGAGTCAGCGAGGATACGCCTGTCTACCTATATTGCTTCAAAGGTGCACGCGCGGCAAACACGTTTCTCGCTCTCAAGGAAGCAGGCATCAAGGACGTCAAACTGTACTTCGGATCTTGGAATGAGTGGTCCAGGAACACTGCCTTGCCGATCGAGAGCGGCCTGCCTTACTAGCTTCTCAGGTCCACATCACGACCGGGCGGGACCGAGCCTAGGCAGCTAGTTTGCGGCGCCTTCGTGCCAGAATGGCTGCGTTGAAGGCGCTGTAGAGCTTGACGGAGTCCGGATTGTCCGGTGCGCGGTATTCCGGGTGCCACTGGACCGCCAGGGCGAAGCTTTCGGCGCCCTCGATCCGGACGGCTTCGACGATGCCGTCCGGTGCGGCCGCCTCCACGGCGAGGCCGGGGGCCAGCCGCTCGATGCCCTGGTTGTGCAGAGAGTTCACGGTCGTCTCGGTACGGCCCAGGATCTCGGCGAGCAGACCGCCTGGCGTCAGGCTGACCGTATGGTTGGGGCCATACTGCACGTCCGGATCCTCGTGCTGCGGGCGGCGGTGATCCAGCTTTCCGTCCAGTTCGTGCAGACGCGGGTGCAGCGTGCCGCCCAGCACCACGTTCAGCTCCTGAAAGCCGCGGCAGATCGCGAAGAGCGGCAGCTTCTGGGCCAAGGCCTCGCGGATCAGCGGCAGGGTCGTGGCGTCGCGCGCCTCGTCGTAGGGCTCGTAGCGCGCATGGGCGTCGGCACCGTAGTGGCTGGGGTGCACGTTCGCCGGACTGCCGGTCAGCACCAGCCCGTCCATGTGACGGACCAGCTCGGGGATGTCCAGGTGATGGCCTAGGGCCGGCACCACGAAGGGCGTGGCCTCGGTACAGTCCGAGACGGCGCGCAGGTACTTGTCGCCGACCACGTGAAAGGGCTTGCCGTCGACCTCCTTGAAGTCGGCGGTGACGCCGACCAACGCGGTGCTCATATCTTCGACCTCCCGATCTCATCCCGACTGCTCGGTCTCGAGCTTGAAGGAGAGATAACGCTGCAACTCGCTCAAGGCTACCACACCCCGCAGGTCGCTTCGGTCAGGCGGCTCGGAAAACCACGGGATGGCCGAGAAACCGCTGAGCGATGCGCCCGACCACTTCCGGATCGCCGGTGGTCAAGAACCTGGTGCTGCCAGGCGACCGTGCGGGTGATAGCGCGTCGAATTCCGGATGCCGCTTGAGGTAGTTGGCCAGACTGTCCGCGACGAGATCTGGTTGCGAAAGCATTTTCACAGGGGACGGCAGGGCGCGTTGGAAGAGCGGGCCGACCAGAGGATAGTGGGTGCAGCCGAGAATGACGGCGTCCAGGCGTCTCCCGTTCAGGCGTTTCGTGAGTCCTGCGACGGCCTCCCTTACTTCTGCCGCAAGCCTCGTCTCCGCTGCGTTGGCTTCGATGGCACCGGCAAGCCCCGGGCAGGCCTGCTGGATCACGTCGATCTGCGGTGCCCGCTTGCGGATCTCGATACGGAAAGCGTCGCTCCTCACCGTGTGCCGGGTGGCGAAGACGCCCACGGTGATGGGCGCGCCGACGTGCTCGGGCGGAGCACTCTGCACCGACCAGGGAACCTGCGTGACGGCCTCGACGACCGGCACGACGACGCCCAGGATGCGGTGCTCCGGATAGTGCCGCGCGAGCCAGTCCTGCTGCAGCCGGCGCAGCGCGATGGCGGCGGCGCTGTTGCAGGCGATCACGACCAGGCGGCACCCCTCCGCGAAGAGGCGCGCGACGCCGTCGCGGGTGAGTGAGAGCACCTCCTCCGCGCTGCGGCGTCCGTAGGGCGCATGCCCATGGTCGCCGAGGTAAAGGAAGTCGCGTTGCGGGAAGCGCGCCTCAAGTGCACGCTGCACGGTGAGCCCGCCGTGGCCGGAATCAAACAGGCCGATCATGCTTAAGATGTAGCAGTCGATGCGAGAGTCGCACTCTGCGTTTTCTGAAGGGGGCCCTAGGCCCTGGTTGCGGCGCTCGCCGAAACCCTGCCCGTGAGAGGAACGCGGTCGATCTCGACGAAGGGCTGCTCGCCGGAGGGCTGGCGGAAGATCGAAAGCGCTTCGATGATAAGCGGCTGTTCGAGCGCTGCGGCCGCGCGGCGATCCAGCTCAGCTTGCCAGACCCTGCGCTCGGTTTCGGGCAGCTTCTCGGTCAGCGTCATGTGCCAGCGGAACTGCTCGAAGACGTGGGGATAGCCCCAGCGTTGCAGCAACTCGTCCTGCCGGGCGCTCAAGCCCTTGCCGCGCCGCTTGGCCAACTCGGCGGCGCTGGCTGGCGCTCGGAAGCTGTCGAACTGGGACACGCAGGCCTCGGCCAGCGCCCCCAGCTCCGGTGGCGCTGCAGCCGGTACCAGCGCCAGGAAGCCGGAAAGGTTGTCGATCCGCAGGACGCCGACCGAGACTGGAGCTTGCTTGGCCGCGAAAGCGTGCAGCCGTTCCTTCAGTTTTGCCAGGTCATGATCTTCGGCGAAGCGGAACGGCGGTTTCAGCGTGGCGTGGAACCCGTAGTGGCGGGGCGAGGCGGTGATCTCGCGCGTGTCGTCGCGGCCGAACCAGTCCGCTGCGAAAGCGGCCAGCGCGGAGTCCGGGGAGGGGGCGTAGTAGAGGGCGCAGCGCTCGGTCATTCAGTCGACTCTCGAACGGAGAGAGTTAGAGAACGCGCCGGCCACCGCGCCAAACGCCGCGCACGACCGGAAGATCGTGACTGCGCGTCACCCAGATCAGATCCGCGCGCTGGCCCTCGACGATGTCGCCTCGGTCCTCCAGCCCAACCATGCGGGCGGGGTTGCGGCTCGCTACCGCAGCCGCCTGGGACAGATCCCAGCCCAGGTCGTCGTGTAGACGGAAGACGCCCAGCAGCAGGCTGGCGGGCACGTAGTCGCTGGCCAGGGCGTCCAGCAGGCCGTTGCGGGCGAGGTCGCTGACCGCGACGTTGCCGGAATGGGACTTGCCGCGTACCAGGTTGGGTGCGCCGCCGATGGTGGTCAAGCCGTGATGCCGGCAGGCCCGGCCGGCCTCTAGCGTCGTGGGGAATTCGCTGATGGTCAGGCCCAGCGCCGCCGCCTCCGAGACGTGCGCTTCGGTGGCGTCGTCGTGGCTGGCCAGCGCCACCTCGCTCTCGCGGATCATGTCGGCCAGCGCGGTCCGGTTCGGGCCGGCCCAGCGCTCATGATCGGCCAGGCGGGCGTCGATGTAGGCGTCCATCTCCGCCTCGCCGAAGCCCATCTTGCCCATGTAGTAGGTGCGGTAAGCCTGCAGGTTGGCGAACTGCCGCTGACCCGGCGTGTGGTCCATCAGGGAACACATGCCGACCAGCGGTTCGTCCTGAAAGTCGGCGAAGTCGTCGACGACGCCGGCTTTGCAGATCTCCAGACGGATGTGGATGCGGTGATCGCTGCGCAGCAGCCGTGCGGCCTCGGCGGCGCGGATCTCTTCGACACTTTCCTTCAGCGTCGTATAGCAGCGGTCGTCGTCGTCCTCGTCGCCCAGGCGCAGGGAATCGAAAACGGTCGTGATCCCAGCGGCCATCAGTTCGGCGTCGTGCGCGAGCAGCGCCGGCAGCATCGGCCAGACCACCTTGGGGCGCGGTTTGACGTGGCCTTCCAGGTTGTCGGTGTGCAGCTCGACCAGGCCCGGGAGCAGCCAGTCGCCCTCCAGGTCCAGGGCGGGAGCGCGGGCGACATGACCTTCGTCGACCGAGGCGATCAGGCTGTCGCGCAGCGAGACGGACCCCTCGATCACCCGGTCCGGCAAGACCAGGCGCGCATTGGTCAGATTCACCTCGTGCTTCATGCGGCGGCCTTTCCTTCGACCAACGGGATCTCGCGGGTGGCAACGGCGGTGCGGGTTTCAGCATCGTGAAAGATGCCGATGATTGCGGCACCCTTACGGCGTGCATCCTCTATCAAATGCATGACTGCTTTGCGATTGCGGGCATCGAGCGAGGCTGTCGGCTCGTCGAGTAATAGGATCGGATAGGGATGGGCGAAGGCCCGGGCGATGTTGACCCGCTGTTGCTCGCCACCGGAAAAGGTGGCCGGCGCCAGCGACCAGAGTCGTTCCGGCAGGTTGAGGTGATGCAGCAGGTCGCGGGCACGGACTTCGGCTTCCTCGCGCGGCGTGCCGGCCGCCACGGCGGGTTCGATGACCAGTTCCAGGGTGGCGACGCGCGGAATGACCCGCAGAAACTGGCTGACGTAGCCGATGGTCGTACGGCGCAGATCGAGCAGCGTCTGGGGGCTGGCGCCGACCAGTTCGATCCAACGGTCGTCCTTGCGCACCCGGATGGAACCGCTGTCGGCCAGGTAGTTGCCGGTCAGGCAGCGTAGCAGGGAGGACTTGCCGGCGCCCGAGCTGCCGACCAAGGCGAGGCATTCGCTGGCGGCGACCCGCAGGTCGAGACTGAGCAGCGCCTGGATCTGCACGCCTCCCTGGGTGTGCAGGGTGAAGCTCTTGGCGAGGCCTTCGATTTCGAGCAGCGTATCCATGTCTCAGACCGGCAGGATCGAGGAAACGAGCATCTGGCTGTAGGGGTGCTGCGGATCGTCCAGAACCTGATCGGTCAGCCCGTCCTCGACCACGCGTCCCTTCTGCATCACCAGCAGACGATGGGACAGCAGCCGGACGACCCCCAGGTCGTGGGTGACCAGGATGCAGGCGAGGCCCAGATCGCGCACCAGGCCACGCAGCAGGTCGAGCAGCCGTGCCTGGACGGAGACGTCGAGGCCGCCGGTCGGTTCGTCCATGAAGACCAGTCTTGGCCCGGTGACCAGGTTGCGCGCGATCTGCAGGCGCTGTTGCATGCCGCCGGAGAAGGTGGAGGGTCGGTCGTCGATCCGCTCGGCCTCGATCTCCAGTTGCTGCAGCCAGTGGCCCGCCTGGCGTCGGATCTCACCGTAGTGGCGCGCGCCCACGGCCATCATCCGTTCGCCGACGTTGGCGCCGGCCGAGACGCCCATGCGCAGCCCGTCGCGCGGATTCTGGCGGACCAGCCCCCATTCCGTGCGCAGCAGCAAACGGCGCTCGGCTTCGCTCAGGTCGAAAAGCTCAACCGGACCCTTGCCCTTGCTGTTGTAGACCACCGACCCCTCGCTGGGCTCGAGCTGGGCGGACAGGCAGTTCAGCAAGGTCGTCTTGCCCGAGCCGGACTCGCCGACGACACCGATCACCTCGCCGGGATAGAGATCGAAGGAGACCTCGGCACAGCCGATGCGCGGACCGTAGCGTTTGGTGAGGCCGCGCACAGTCAGCAGGGGAGTCGCGGGCTTGCCGTTTGCAGAGATCTTGCCGTTTGCAGAGGTCATGCCGAACTCCCAAGCGTATCGAGGTTTGACTTGCCCTGCTCTCTTTGCCGCCGGTTGCAGTAGTCGGTGTCGGAGCAGACGAACATCTTGCCGCCCGCGTCGTCGGTGATCACCTCGTCCAGGAAGCTGTCCTCTGCGCCGCAGAGCGCGCAGCAGGCGTCCCAGGTCTCGACGTCGAAGGGATGGTCTTCGAAGGCTAGACTCTCGACCCGCGTATAGGGCGGCAGCGCATAGATCCGGCGCTCCCGCCCGGCGCCGAACAGCATCAGGGCCGGCGAGTTGTCGAGCTTCGGGTTGTCGAATTTGGGGATCGGCGAGGGACGCATGATGTAGCGTCCCTCGACCAGCACCGGGTAGTCGTAGGTCTTGGCGATCCGGCCGTGCCGCGCCAGGTCTTCGTAAAGACTGACGTGCATGACGCCGTATTCCTCCAGCGCATGCATCTTGCGCGTTTCGCTTTCTCGCGCCTCCAGCCAGCGCAAGGGTTCCGGGATGGGCACCTGCAGGACCAGGATCTGACCGTCGCGCAGGGGCGTCTCGGGAACGCGATGGCGGGTCTGGATGATGTCGGCGCGTTCCGTTGCCGTGGTGGTCGCCACCTCTGCCGTCGCGGCGAAGAACTTGCGGATCGAGACGGCGTTGGTCGTGTCGTCGGCCCCCTGGTCGATCACCTTCAGGACGTCGCTCGGCCCGATGATTGCCGCGGTTACCTGCACGCCCCCGGTTCCCCAGCCGAAAGGCATCGGCATCTCGCGGCTGCCGAAGGGCACCTGATAGCCGGGGATCGCAACGGCCTTCAGCAGGGCGCGCCGGATCATGCGTTTCGTCTGTTCGTCCAGGTAGGCATAGGTATAGCCCTGCTCGCCGAGGCTCGAGCCACCCTGCGTCTGCGCTTCGGTCATTCCGCGGCCTCCTGTTTCCCGGTCTCTCCCTTGCCGATTTCTGCGCGCCGGGCGAAGAACTCGGCACGCAGCCGGCGCAGCAGGGTCAGTTCCGACTGGAAGTCGACGTAGTGGGGCAGCTTTAGGTGTTCGGTGAACCCCGTCGCCTGAACGTTGTCGCAATGATAGAGCACGAACTCTGCGTCGTTCGCCGGCGCGGCGCTTTCCTCGCCCAATTCCTCGGCGCGCAGGGCCCGGTCGACCAGCGCCATGGACATGGCCTTGCGCTCCGACTGGCCGAAGCTCAGGCCGTAGCCGCGCGTGAACTGCGGCGGTGTCTCGTCACTGCCGGCGAACTGGTTGACCATCTGGCATTCGGTGACTTCGATCTCGCCGATCTCGATTTCGAAGCCCAGTTCCTCTGGCGTGAAGGCGACGGTGACCTGCCCGCAGCGGATCTCACCGGCGAAGGGATGGTTGTTGCCGTAGCCGCGCTGGGTCGAATAGGCGAGGGCGAGCAGGAAGCCTTCGTCCCCGCGCGCCAGCATCTGCAGCCGCAGGTCCCGCTCGGCCGGCAGGCGGAGGGAGTCGCGGGTGATGTCACCGACCTTGCTGTCTAGTTCGCCGTCGCCCGCGGGATCGCTGCTTTCGATCAGCCCCTCCTGGCCCAGCAGATCGGTGACGCGCGGCAGAGGGGCGTCGCTGTCCGGCTCCGTTTCCAGCGCGGCGGGCGGCGCTTCGCCCTCGGCCGCCAGGGTGAAGTCGAGCAGGCGGTGGGTATAGTCGAAGGTCGGCCCCAGCACCTGGCCGCCCGGCAGATCCTTGAAGGTCGCGGAGATGCGGCGCTTCAGCGTCATGCGTCCGGTGTCCAACGGCTCCGAATTTCCGAAGCGGGGCAGGGTGGTGCGGTAGGCGCGCAGTAGGAAGATCGCCTCGATCAGGTCGCCGCGCGCCTGCTTGATCGCCAGCGCAGCCAGCTCGCGGTCGTAGAGCGATCCTTCGGTCATCACCCGGTCGACCGCCAGGGTGAGCTGCTCGCCGATCTGCCGCAGACTGAGTTCCGCCACGGAGGGATCGCCCCGGCGCAGTTCGCCGAGCCAGGCATGGGCGTTGTCGATGGCCTTCTCGCCACCCTTGACCGCGACGTACAAGGCTCAGGCCTCCTGGACGGTGAGAGAGCGCGGCAGGCCGCAGAAGGTGCGGTCCGCCGTGAGGATCAGATCGACGCCCAGCGGAAAGCCGGCCCGGTTGCGCGACCAGCGTGCCGTGAAGTCGGGGGGCAGGGGCGAAATCCGCAGCCGCTCCCGCTCCGCGATGCCCGGGCCGCTCAGGACAAGCCCGTCTTCCCTGTCCAGGCTGTCCACCTGGACGATCAGCGTCGTCGAGCGGTCGGGATATTCCGGCTCGCCCTGCGCGAAGCGGCCGAAGTCCTCGGGCCAGGCGAGACAGACCGCGAAGTCGGCCTCGCCTGGTGTGTCGGTCAGGGGGCAGCCGCAATGGAAGCGCAGGAAGGCGGCAGGCTCCTCACTATGGGCGGCCGGATCCAGCCAGACGCGCGTGTCGGAATCGAACAGAGTCAGGGCTGCGGCGGCGGTTGCGGGACCGAAGGGCTGTGGCGGCTCCAGCGGGCAGGTCAGCTCCGTCAGGCTGCCCGGCCGGCTCATGGCTTCCAGGATCAGGCGGAAGCTCTGCTGCGCGTGCTGCACCGGATCGGCGAAGCCAGGGCGCAAGGTTGCCGTTTCGATGGGTGTTGCGGTCATCTCTCGCCCCTCGGTCTCGCTCTCCGGCATCAGCTGTCTCCCCGCACGAGCGTGAAGAAGTTGACCTTGGTGGCATTGGCCTTGCTCGCTTGGCGCTTGCGTAGCGTCTCCTGCATCGCAGCCAGCGGTGCTACGACGCGTGAGGCTAGGCGGTCGGTTTCCCCGGGATGCTGCAGCAGGGCGTCCAGCAGGGCGACCAGTTGTGCGTGACGTTTGTCGCGCCCGAGCACGTAGCCGTGCCCGACCAGTTGTCGGCCGTCGTGGTCGAGATGAAGGGCGCAGCGTGTGACGCTGGTTTCGCCAAGGTTGAAGGGCGCGCCGTCTCCGCCCGTGCGGCCGCGCAGCATCACCATGCCGACCTCCGGCGGACGCAGGTAGCGCCAGGTCAGCTCCTCCAGCCAATCCGGAACCAACGCCTCCAGTTCCTCGCGGGAGGCTTTCGCCAGGGTCGCGAGCCAGCGCTGACGATCTGTCGTCTCTTGCGCCGTCTTCCCCGCCGTCTTCCCCACTGTCTCTGCGGACTGCCGGTTCGAACGATCGGCGACGGTCGCGTCGGTGGTCTGCATGGTGCCGGCTCTCGATGAATTGAAAATTCGTCTAGTCGTCCATACTAATTTTCGTTATTTCTACGCCCATGCCCCTGCGTTTGCAAAGGGCATGTCATGACTCTTTCATGACGCGGTCGCCGTCGATGCGGTTTGCTCGCGTCCTTGCTCCGGAGACTCTCTTGACTGAGATGGATCTCGAACGCGGAACCGGCCTGACGGTCTGGCGGCAGATCGCGTCGGTCCTGGCGCAGGAGATCGGGGCGGGCCAGCTCGCCGCCGGCAGCCGTCTGCCGACCGAGCCGGAACTGGCCGCCCGCTTCGGCGTCAACCGTCATACCGTGCGCCGCGCAATCGGGGAGCTGATCGACCGCGGCCTCCTTCGGGCCGAGCAGGGGCGGGGCACCTTCGTGCAGGAGCATGTGCTCGACTATCTGGTCGGGCGCAGAACCCGCTTCTCCGAAATCATCACGGCGCAGAAGCGGCAGACCGCCGGCCGTCTGCTCGAAAGCGCGGTGGAGACGGCCAGTACGACGGTTGCGAAGGAACTGGGCCTGAGGCGCGGCGCCAAGGTCGTCCGTCTGGAGACGCAGCGCGATCTCGACGGCCGCCCTCTGGCCCTTGGCACGCACTACTTTTCGCGTGCGCGCTTCCCGGGCCTCATCCAGGCCTTCGGTCGGGACAGCTCCATCACCAAGGCCCTGGCGCGCTGCGGGTTATCGGACTACGAACGCAGCGTGACCCGCGTGACGGCCCGCCTTCCCGAGGCGGAAGAGGCCCGGCTGCTGTCTCAGCCCGTCAACCGCCCGCTTCTCGTGACCGAGAGCGTGAACGTCGACCTGGAGGGGCGGCCGACCGAGTACGGCGTCACCCGCTTCGCCTCCGACCGCATGCAGATCGTCTTCGGCGACTGAAGTTCCCGTCCTCTGCGCGCCAGCCCGCTGGCGACACGACTATCCCCAGGGTCGGTCGCCTGGCGTCACGCAAGCGTCATGATTCCTTGGCCAAAGCATCATGACTTTGTCATTCGAAAGATATCCCTTGAGGGCAAAGGTCTTTCCGAACGCTGCGGTGAAGGGCGCTCGGTCGACAGGCCGCCGCGCCCGCTGCGGCTTGCGACTGTACGTTGGGGGCAGTCGCGGTCGGTTGGGGGACCCATGGCCGCTGTCGAAATCGAAAGACTCACGAAGACCTTCGGCAAACTCCGTGCGCTCGATGCCGTCGATCTGACCATTCAGCCGGGGGAGATGGTCGCGCTGATCGGCGCCTCGGGCTCCGGCAAGTCCACCTTGATCCGTCACATGGCCGGTCTGCTGCGCGCCGATACGCAAGGCGGAAAGTGCGAGGTCCGCATGCTCGGTCAGGTCATGCAGTCGGGCGGTCATCTTGCACCCCACGCCCGCCGGCTGCGGGCGAAAGTCGGCGTGGTCTTCCAGCAGTTCAACCTGGTCAACCGCCTGCCGCTCCTGACAAACGTGGCGACCGGCGTGCTGGGGCGCATTCCGACCTGGCGCGGCAGCCTCGGCCTCTTCACGAAAGAGGAGAAACTGCTGGCGATGCGCGCGTTGAAGCGCGTCGGCATGGAGGGTTTCGCCGAACAGCGAGCGGCCAATCTCTCGGGCGGCCAGCAGCAGCGCGGCGCCATCGCACGCTGCCTGGTCCAGCAGGCGCAGATCGTGCTGGCCGACGAGCCGATCGCCAGCCTGGATCCCGCCTCTGCCCGCAAGGTCATGCAGATGCTGGCCGACATCAACCGGCAGGACGGCATCACCGTACTGGTCAGTCTGCATCAGGTGGACTACGCGATCCGCTTCTGCACCCGCGCCATCGCCATGCGCGACGGACGGGTAGTCTACGACGGCGCGACCGAGCGCCTGACCCCCGACTTCCTGAAGGACCTCTACGGGACCAGCCGCGAGGAGCTGATCCTGACCGGCGCCTTCGGCAACCAGAACGCGCCCGGCGTCGAGCCGGAGGAGGGCGAGGTCGCGACCGGCGCCTTCGCTCCAGCTCCGGTCGGTGACGGGCAGATGAGAGACGTGCGGCGGGAGGCGAAGGCCTCGTGAAGAGGCGCCTCGCCGGCGCGTATGTGGTCGGCCGGCTTTAACGTTCGTCCTGCGGAGACCTCGCTGGATAGACGCTAGCCGGCCGAGAACAAATGAGACATCGACAGCAAGGAAGACAGAGGAGTGCGTTCACATGCTGCGTAAGGTCATGGCTTCGGCCGCCGTTGTTGCCATCCTGGCGGCCGGCCCGGCGTCGGCGGAGGAGCTGACGGAAATCAACTTCGGGATCATCTCGACCGAATCGTCGCAGGCCCTGCAGGCCAGCTTCGGTCCCTTCCTGGAGGATATGTCGGAGGCGCTGGGCGTCCCGGTCAATCCCTTCTTCGCCAGCGACTACGCCGGCGTGATCGAGGCCATGCGCTTCGACAAGGTCGACGTCGCCTGGTTCGGCAACAAGTCGGCCATGGAGGCGGTGGACCGCGCCGGCGGCGAAGTCTTCGCCCAGACCATCAAGGACGACGGGACCGAGGGCTACTACTCCCTGCTGCTGGCCCACGTCGATAGCCCGATTAACAGCCTGGACGACGTTCTGGCCTGCGACGGCACGCTGGACTTCGGTATCGGCGACCCCAACTCCACCTCCGGCTTCCTGGTGCCGAGCTACTACGTCTTCGCGCTGAACGACGTGGACCCGCGCGAGTGCTTCCGCACCGTGCGCAACGCCAATCACGAGACCAACGCCATGGCCGTGGCCAACGAGCAGGTCGACGTGGCCACCAACAACACCGAGTCTCTTTATGCTCGGCTCGCCAAGTCCCAGCCGGAAGCCGCCGCCCAGATCAAGGAGATCTGGCGCTCCCCGCTGATCCCCTCCGACCCCATGGTCTGGCGCACGAACCTGCCGGAGGAGGTCAAGCAGGAGATCTACTTCTTCTTCATGTCCTACGGCCGCTTCGGCGACATGGAGAAGGTCGAGCGCGAGCGCGAGGTCTTGACGAACCTCTCCGACGGCTGGGGCCCCTTCCTGGCCTCCTCCAACGCCCAGCTCATCCCGATCCGTCAGCTCGAACTCTTCCGCACCAAGGTGCAGCTCGAGAACGACGAGACCATGAACGCCGACGACAAGGCGCGTGAGATCGCCGCGATCGATGCGCAGCTTGAGGAACTCGGCGAATGGGAGCAGGTGGTCGCTCCGCGCCCCGCCGAATAGGGCCAGCGTCTTAAGGGATCGGCGGCGTCCGCGACGGGCGCCGCCGTCTCTTTTCCTGTCACCCCCTTCCAACTCCATCCAAAGCGTGAGGATGCGATGTCGAGCATCGCCGGACAGCAGACCGTATCAACAGGCGCGCAACGTCTTGACGAGATGAAGGTCGAGCTGCCGAAGCGCGATCCCAAGAAATCGCTGCTGACGCTGCTGATCTGGGGCGTCACCATCGCGATACTCTGGTGGGCCTGGAACGGCTCCGACATGAACCCCTACGCGTTGATCGAATACAGCGGCAACATGGCCGAGTTCGCCGGCGCCTTCGCCGAGCCGGACTTCCGCCACTGGCGGCTGTTCCTCGACCAGATGCTGATCACCGTGCAGATCGCGATCTGGGGCACCCTGCTGGCCGTGATCTTCGGCGTTCCGCTGGGCATTCTCTCCTCCGAGAACCTGGTGCCCTGGTGGGTCTATCACCCGGTCCGCCGCGTCATGGACGCCTTCCGCGCGATCAACGAGATGGTCTTCGCCATGCTCTTCGTCGTGGCGGTCGGCCTCGGTCCCTTCGCCGGCGTGCTAGCGCTTTTCGTTCACACCACCGGCGTGCTGGCCAAGCTCTTCTCCGAGGCGGTGGAGGCCATCGACCCGCGCCCGGTCGAGGGCATCCGCGCCACCGGCGCCCATCCGGTGCAGGAGATCGTCTTCGGCGTGATCCCCCAGGTACTGCCGCTCTGGATCAGCTACTCGCTCTACCGCTTTGAATCCAACGTCCGCTCCGCGACGGTCCTGGGGCTGGTCGGCGCCGGCGGCATCGGGCAGGTGCTCTGGGAATACATTCGCGGCTTCTACTACAGCGAAACGGCCGCCGTGATGCTGATCATCATCCTCACCGTCACGATTCTGGACATCGGCAGCCAGTACATCCGCAAACGCTACACCTGACCGGCTTCCTCTGAACGGCGGCTGGAGCTAAATTGCGCTCCAGATCTTTTTCGCTCAAGCCGATCAGGTTCCATTCAGTGCCCAGCCCTGTCGCCCCGGAAGACTTCGACCTTCTGCTGAAGGCCCGCCCGCATATCCGGGTCGCCAGCCACGTGCCCGGCCGTATCCGGCTCAAGTTCGCCTTCTCGATCCTCTCCGACGTGCCGGAGCTGGCCGAGCGCGGCAAGGAGGTCGTCTCCGCCATTGGCGGCATCCGCAACGTGGAGAGCAACCTCTTCGCCCGCAGCCTGACCGTCAGCTACGACCCGGAGGTGCTACCCCCGGACTGGTGGGACAGCCTCTACGGCCGCGACGACCTCGCCGCGCGCGAGGTGGTGGAGCAGCTCAAGACCTCCTTCGGCTGAGGGCGGGGCTGCTTTGGGGCGCTGCCTTTTTTGCGCGGCGGCCGCCCTTCGACAGGCTCAGGACGAAGATTTTCTTTAAGTTGGATGATCGCTGGTCAAGGCGCGGCGCGCCAATCCAAGGATCCAATCACCTCTAAAAAAAATCGTCACCTTCACCCTGAGCCTGTCGAAGGGCGAAGGTGTCCGCCTCCCGCACCCCTACAGCACGTACCAGGACAGCAGGAAGATCGCGATCCCCACCAGCCCGCCGACCAGGGTGCCGTTGATGCGGATGTACTGCAGGTCGCGGCCGACGGCGGTCTCCACCCGGTCGGCCACCGTGCGCCCGTCCCAGGACTTCACCACCTCGGCGATGAAGTGGCCGATCTCGTGGCGCCAGGGCAGGACCCAGCTCTTGGCCGCGTCCTCGATGCCGCGGTCGACCCGCGCCTGCATCTCCCGGTCCGCCGCCAGGGCCTGTCCCAGGGACTGCAGCCCGCCGGCCAGCGCCTTCAGCAGCAGGGAGTCGCGCCCGGCCGCCGCGTCGCGCAGGATGATCCGGCGCAGCTCGCCCCAGACCTCGCCCAGGTAGGCCTGGGTGCGCGGGTTGCTCAGCAGCTCCGCCTGCAGGGCCGCGACCTGGGCGCGGCGATCCGGGTCTGTCCGCAGCTCCTCCGTCAGGCGGTCCAGGCTGTCCTCGAACTGCCGGCGTACCGGATGGCCGCGCTGCAGCAGCTCCTCCAGCAGGTCGGCGGTACCGCCGATCAGCGCCTCGGCCACCCGGCGGTCGATGCCCTTCGGCACCCACCAGCGCGAGCGGTCCTCCACGGCCTCGTAGATGCGCCCTTGGTGGTCGACCAGATACTGCCGTGCGCTGCGCACGATCTGGTCGAACAGGTCGTGGTGCCGGTCGGATTCCCGCAGGATCTCCAGTCCCCGGCCCAGGAAGGCCGAGAGGTCGATACTGCCGAGCTGGCGGTCCAGCGCGCGGGCCAGGAAGCCGCGCACCTCCCGGTCGCTCAGGGACTCCACCAGCGCCGGCACGGCGGCCGCCAACCGCTCCGCCAGCTTCTCCGCGTTCTCCGCCTTGGCCAGCCAGGCGCCCAGCCGTTGCGACGGGGCCAGGCTGCGCAGCTTCGCCGTCACCAGATCCGGGTCCAGGAAGTTGCGCTCCACGAAGATCCCCAGCCCGGCGCCGATCCGGTCCTTGTTGGCCGGGATCACCGCCGTATGGGGGATCGGCAGGCCGAGCGGCCGCCGGAACAGCGCGGTCACGGCGAACCAGTCGGCCAGCCCGCCGACCATCGCCGCCTCGGCCCCGGCCCGGATCAGCAGGATCCAGAAGCTGGGGTCCTCGACCATCTTGGTGCTCAGGAAGATGGCGGCCATCAGCACCAGCAGCAGCGTCGCCACCCAGCGGTAGCGCCGCAGCTCCGCCGCGCGGGTGTCCTGCAGGAACTGGGGTTCCCTGCCGTTGCCAGGATCGGAGGTGGGGCCGGACGTGGGATCAGACGGTGGGTCGGATGGCGACTCGGGCGCCTGCTCCGGCTCCGGCGAGTCAGGCGGCGCGCCGGACGGCCCCCCACCGGACGGCGTCGAAGTGGGACGTGGCGGCGACGTGGGACCTGGAGGCGGCGGTGCGGAGCTGGCCATGACGGGACGCTAGAGCGCGATCCCGTTCGGGGGAAGCGGCTTCGCCCGACCCGAGCGGGATTCTATTGCCGCGAGCGGCCAAGACAAAAGGCGTGATCTGCATCAAGGCCCGCCGTTCCGGCGTTGCGGCAGGCTGCGATCCGTCTGAACGACGGCTTTTTTCCGGCCTGAAAGGCAGCCCGCAGTCTCGCCTTTCGCGCGAGCCGGAGTCATCCTATAGCTGTCGCCGCGCGGCAGATCCGCCCCGGGCGAGACCGCGCGGCAGGAGAGGGCGGCAGCAGAGGCGAGCAGAGGAGGCAGGCCCCCATGGCCGGAGAGATAGGCAAGACGACGATCCTGGGGCTCGCCATCGGCGTGGGGGTCGGCGTCGGCCTCGCCGTGCTGGCGCCCAGCGTCTTCCCCCAGGCGGCCCGCGCCGCGCGGCCCTACGCGAAAAAGGCCGCCCGCTCGGGCCTGGAGGCCTACCTGCGCGTGCGCGAGGGCTTGGCCGAGTTCGGCGAGTTCGCCGAGGACGTGGTGGCCGAGGCCCGCCACGACATTATGGCCGAACGCGGCGCGCCACAAGCCAACGGCCCAGCCCCCGCCAACGGTGCAGCCCCTGCCAACGGCGCGGCGTCCGAGGCAGGCCCGAAGCCCCAGGGCCCCGGCGGCGAAACGCCCGGAGGGCAGGGGTGACCCTGCCGCACCCGCCCGAGGCCTCGGTCGCCCACAGCTCCACGGGCCGCCTGCGCCTCAAGGTGCCGGCGCGGCGCGGCGACCTCGCCTTCTTCGCCGAGCTGGGCGGCAAGCTGGCCGCCGCCCCGGCAGTGCGCGAGGTGGAGACCAACGCCCGCACCGCCAGCATCCTAATCAAGCACGACAGCAGCGGCGAAGCCCTGCTGAACTGGGCCGACGACCACAACCTCCTGACCCCAACCGACCGCCTCCTCTCGCCCCGCCGCCGCACCCCCGCCGCCGAGCCCGACCTGCGCACGCTCCTCGCCCTCCTCGTGCTCCTACTCGCCGTCGTCCAACTCTTCCGCGGCCAACTCCTCGGCCCCGCCACGACGCTGGCGTTTATGGCTGCGCAGATTGCGCGGTTGAGGTTGGTCGGTGGGGAGGCGGAGCCGGGTGGGGGTGAGGATTAGGGGCAGGGTTCTGGGATCGGAGCCGGAAGAGAACGACGGAAGCCTGTGAAGTGCTTTGAAGATGGGATAAGCGGAGCGCTCGTAGCGCGTGGCATTGCAATGCTAGCCCTCAAAGCGCTCTGACATCAGCGGACTCTATTGCTCACTTGGCGCACGTTTTGGAGAGTATGGATCCCGTGAAGCGACAAATGACCGAGCTTGGGATAAAGTCGCCGTTGCCTCAAAGTCCGAATTGGGCCAAGAGTTGATTCGCGGAACTGGGACTTCGCGGCCACAGTGAGCGCCGTACGCGAACGCTCGTGCGTTGCTGAGCGAACCCAATGCCGGTGCGCTCCCGAGCAGGAAACACTTATGTAATGTCCGGATTGATTGAAAGGAATAGGGAGCGAGCTTCTGCTGGGCTTCGGTCAATCGGGCGTGGGCAATGTGGATAGTCCAAGTTCTTTTAGGAACGCGTTGTGCCTCGCCGTTGACGCCTGGATCTGCTTCTCGATCTCGACCAACTCCGCGTGGGTGGCCACCAAGTCGATCTCAACCTCCGGCTCGGCCGTGCTGACATAGCGTGAGATGTTCAGGTTGAAGTCGTTGGCTTCAATCTCATCCATCTCCACGCGTCTGGCGTACCGCTCGATGTTCTCTGGACGCTGTTGGTATGTGTCGATGATTTTCTCGATATGCCGGTCAGACATGTAATTCTGTCGCTTGCCCTTCTCGAAATGCTCGGATGCGTTGATGAACAGGACGTCATCGGGCTTCTTACATTTCTTTAGGACGAGAATGCAGACCGGGATGCCGGTCGAGTAGAACAGGTTCGCCGGCAGTCCGATGACGGTGTCAATGTGCCCGTCATCGAGGAGCTTGCGGCGGATCTCCGCCTCCGCGCCGCCGCGGAAAAGCACGCCATGCGGCAGGATGATCGCCATCACGCCGTCGTCCTTGAGGTAATGAAAACCGTGCAGCAGGAACGCGAAGTCCGCCGCAGACTTCGGGGCCAGCCCGTAGTTCTTGAAGCGCACGTCCCCACCCAACGTCTCGCTCGGGTGCCAGCGGTAGCTGAACGGCGGATTGGCGACCACGGCGTCGAAGTATGGCTTCTTCGCGGGGTTCGTCTCGCGGAGCATGTCCCAGTCGTTCGTCAGCGTGTCGCCGTGGTAGATCTCGAACTCCCAGTCCCTCACCCCATGCAACAGCATGTTCATCCGCGCGAGGTTGTAGGTGGTGATGTTCTTCTCCTGCCCGTAGATCTTGGCGATCCCATGTGACCCCATGCGCTTTCGCACATTGAGCAGAAGCGAGCCAGAGCCGCAAGTGAAGTCCATCACGCTGGCAAGGTGTTGCCGCTTGCCGGTCTTCGGCTCCTGGCTGTCGAGTGTGGCGATCGCTGAGAGGATGTCCGAGATCCGCTGAGGCGTGTAGAACTCGCCGGCCTTTTTGCCCGAGCCTGCCGCGAACTGGCCGATCAGGTATTCGTAGGCATCCCCGAGGGTGTCGCTGTCGGTCGAAAACTTCGCGAGGCCCTTGGCTATTTCGTTAATGATCTTGCAAAGCTTCGCGTTCCGATCGGCATAGGTCTTTCCGAGTTTCTCGGAGCCTAAATTGATCTCCGAGAACAGTCCCGAGAATGTGCTTTGGAACGATTCGTTCTCGATGTACTTGAAGCCGGCCTGGAGCGTGTTGAGTAGTTCGCTGTCCTGGGTGCGGGCCATATGCGCAATGCTGGCCCAGAGGTGCTCGGGGCGTATGACGTAGTGCGCCTTGAGCCGCATCTGTCTCTCGAACGCCGACACATCGCCGGGGTTCTGCTCGTACCAGACAGACAAGGAGGACCGCCCGCCGTTGCCGATGGCATTCGGGTCAGGGTAGTCGCGCCCTAGTTCCTTTTTTGCAGCCTGCTCGTAGTTGTCCGAGAGATAGCGGAGGAACAGGAACGCGAGCATGTAGTCGCGGAAGTCGTCAGCGTTCATCGCCCCGCGGAGTTGATCGGCGATAGACCAAAGCGTCTTACCGAGCTGCTTCTGATTCTGTTCTGTCATGTCGCATCATTCATTGCAGCCGCTGACTCACTTGGAAACAAGGCGGGGTTGAAGGGGTAACGGTTGATGAAATCGTGGAGGATCTTCCGGAAGTACCGCTTGTTCTCCTCCAGCATCTCCTGCGGCTCGAACAAAGAGTAGTTTCCATGGCTAAGGATGTTGATCAACCGTGTGTAAAGGATGCCGTCTTCATCGTCAGCGTCGCGTTTGATGCACGCGGAGAAGTTCTGGTAGCCGTGAAAGCTTGCGGTTTTCTCCAGGATTGCGCGGAGCATGTTGAAGTGATGCGTGTACAACCTGCCATCGCGTTCCGCCTCGTAGAGCTCAGCGAGCGCGGCCACATGGTGGAAGAATGGCGTATGCCCGGTTTTCCGCAGGATAAGCCCCTCCGGCGATCCGTCACGGCTCAGGAAATACTTGTTCGCGGTATTCAGCTCGTTGCACAGCACGTTGAAAAACAGCGTGTGGTGTGTCGAGATCACCGTCTTAAGCTGGCTTTCCGACCTCTTGAGCAGCTTCGCCAGATGACTTGCCACGGCGATGGCGTTGTGCTCATCGAGCGATGAGATCGGATCGTCAATGTAGATGTGCTTGATCCAGTTGTAGGGACCGGTTCCGTCGTCGTCGAGCGCAAGCTCGACGATGGCAAGGAAGAAACACCAGATGAAGATGTTCTCCTCACCGCGGGAAACCTTGATGGACTCCTCGCGTTGCGTTTCGTACTCGTCGTCGCCCTCACCCTCACCCTCACCCTCACTCTGCCCCGCGTCCGCACTGTCGACCTTGTCGCTGGCCTTCTTCACCCTGAACTCTCGAGCGAAGACCACTTCCCAGTTGGTGGTGTCGATCCGGAACTCGAAGTCGGCGTAGCGGTCGAGCAGGATGCGGATGCGATTGTCCATCTCCATCGATTCAAGGCCCGCGAAGAAGCTCGAATCCGTGTTGAGCTTCAGCTTGCGCTTGCTGTCTTTCTCCAGGTCGTTGTCCCACGAGAACAGATCTTCGGTGAATGCGTTGAAGTAGAGTGTGTCGCGTTTGTCCGTTTGGCCGTCGGCGTTTACGGACTTACCCAGATCCTTGAAGACCGTCGACAACCGCGTTTTGCCCGTGCCGTTGTAAGCATAGAGCAGGATGAACTTCTTGCTCTCCAGCTCCTGCCGCAGGTGCGTGGCGAGCAAGTTGAGATCAGGGAAGGGGGTCGTGTCGCTCATGGCTCAGCGGCCCTACTGCGAAGGGAAAAGTTGTTGCAGCAGGCCTTGTTTGTGCTGCTTGAGGGCTTCCAGTTTCCGGGCTTGTGCAACGATCTGATCGTCGAATGCGGAGAGGCAATCTGAGATTCGTCTCTGCTCTGAATCGGATGGCACGAGCACGCGATACGGGATGATGTGCTTGTTGTTAATTTGTGGAATGCTTGATGTGTCTGCAATCTGGGCTAACCCGACACGGACAAGATAGTAGTAGAGGAATTCTGTTGCTGCTGCATTGTGAGGCGCGAGTGCCATCAGATTTGTGTCGATCAACACCTCTGATGCGGTAATCCTGATCTTGTTATTTTCAATAGCTGCGCCGCGTTTAGGGAAAAGTAACGAGCCAATCGGCACCACACCTCGAACATCATTGCAATATTCTCTGGCATTAATTTGATATTTTGTGCAGTTATTCAAGTCCTCGACTTTTACGAAAGCGCACTCACCTTGAGCTAAGAGTTCGTACAGAGACGGGCTCTTTCCGCTTATTATTGTGACTAAGTTTCCGAGGCTCTCCTCTTCCCAGTCTGACGCATCTTCGAACTCTGGGAAGCGCAGCTGCGGCACGTTTTCGCCCGGCTGCGGGAAGAGCTGCTGCATCAGCCCTTGTTTGTGCTGACGCAGTACTTCAAGCTTCCAGCTCTGCGCTGCGATCAGGTCGTCCAGCGAGCCGAGACAGTCAGCGATCTTCTGCTGTTCGGCCTCTGTCGGCGGGATTGGGATCAGAACAGCCGAAATGCGGTTCGCTGATATACCGTAGACCTTCGCGCCATGAGCTTCCTTCTTTATCCCGGTTCGAACAGCGGTGGACTGGAATAGTTGCCCACCGAATCCAATCACAGGAGCGCTCCCTCGCCGCGTCGCGAGAATAGTGTGTGTCCCAGCGACGACGTGTTCTCCATCTAGCGAAACAACTTCGATTGCTTTTCCGACGTCTTCGAGATCTTCAGACGCGTCGGCAAGTACGATGTCGCCTTCCTCACAGAATGCGTCTTCATTGAACCCGTCTGCAGAGACATCCGGACCGATGTACGGCACATGCTCGTTCCGTAAGCGGAACAAAGGTTCGAATTTAGTGTGAATATCGCCATAATGAATGTTTTTGATGTTTCCGATTGTATAATCGAGTTTATCTCTCGGCAGTGTATTACTTCGCTTAAAGCTGTACAGATCACTGATTTGCGGTGCCAACCAGGGCGGGTCGTTTCTAAACTCCGGGAACCGCAGCTTCGGCACTAGCCGCGACATCTTTTTGACGGTCATCATACGCCCCCGTGGTCGTAGGCGTTGAGGCCTGAAATGTCCCGGCCTTGGGCCTTCCTGTTCAGGAGCGGAACGAGATCTGCCATGAGGGCGAGTTCTCGCTCGCGGCGTTCGCGCCAGCCTAGGCCAAGCGGCTCCATGAGGTCGGTAAGCTGCTCGCCGTCGAAGATCATGCGATGGAGGATGGTGTCGACGAAGGTTGCGAGGGACTCGGTCGTCAAACCATGGGCCTGAGCGAGGTCGGCAATCTCCTTGTTCTGCTTCTCGGCCTTGAATCGCTCGTAACCTGCTCGGATGGTGGCCTCGTCGAGGCCTTCGCCCTCCTTAAGTGAGCGAACGTACTCGGTGATCGCCTCCCGCTCCTCGAGGAACTTGGCGTCGGACTGGATCAGGCCGATGAGCTGCTCGCGGCTGATCGTGAGCTTTCTCGGATCCTGAGCCGAATACTTGGCAATCAGCCTCATGATGTAGTCGTAATCGATGACCGCGGAGGCAAAGAGGACGAATTCAAAGTCGAGTTGGTCGACTTCGGGGCTGGCTGGCTCGCCGTCCTTGCCGAGCGTGCCCTGCTCCTCTTTGAGGCGTTGGGCAGTTTCGAGGTATATGGCGCGGAAGGCGCGGAGGTCGTCCTTGGGCAAGGCCTGCTCGATCTGCTCGCGCTGCTCGTTGGTAAGATCGGTGTACTGGTCGAGCTGGGTCTGGAGGCGCTGGACCTCCTTAAAGCGCTTGATGAACTGAGCACGGGCTTCGTCGCCCATAAGCTCTTTCACCTGATTGGGCCTGGATTCTAGGCCCTGCGACTGCATGAACTCGCCAAGGTCGGCGATGGCCTGCTTGAAATTCTCGATGACGACGGGAGCCTTGTCGACCAGCCAGATCTCCTGGGCTCGGTCGGTCTGGGCGCCAGAGAAGAGAGCGATTGCGGCGTCGACATTTTCCTGCTGGTTGCGGAAGTCGAGGATGTGGCCATAGGGCTTGGTTGCGTTGAGAACCCGGTTGGTGCGGGAGAAGGCCTGGATCAGGCCGTGGTGCTTGAGGTTCTTGTCGATGTAGAGCGTGTTAAGGAACTTGGCGTCGAAGCCGGTGAGGAGCATGTCGACTACGATGGTGATGTCGATCTTTTCCCGGCCCTTGCGGGGTAGGTCGTGGTTGGGGAACCGCTGATCCTTGATGCGCTGCTGGATGTCCTGATAGTAGAGATCGAAGTTGTTGATGTCGTGGTTGGTGCCGTACCGCTGGTTGTAGTCGGCGATGATGGCCTTGAGCGCGGACTTTTTGCCCTCGGGATCGTGCTGGTTGTCCTCCTTCTCCTGAGGGAGGTCCTCCTGGATCTGCTGGACGTCCTTGTTGTCCTCCTCTGCTGGCGGCGAGAAGACGGCCGCAATTTTGAGAGGTGCGAACTCCAGATCGTCGGCTTGGCGTTCAGCTTGGAGCTTCTTGAAGACTTCGTAGTACTCGATGGCATCATTGATCGAGCCGGTAGCGAGCAGCGCATTGAAGTGTCGGCCTCCGGTCGCGGCATCGTGCTTGTCGAGGATGGCCTGGGCAACCGCCTGCTTGGTAAGCGTCTGGCCAGGCTTGAGGGCGGAGGCATCCCTGGGCTTGTAGTAGTCGACGTGGAAGCGCAGGACGTTCCGATCCTCGATCGCGTGGGTGATGGTGTAGGCGTGGAGCTCCTTCTGGAAGAGGTCCTTGGTGGTTCGAAGGGTGGCGACGTCTCCCTCGATCTGCTTTACGGTCGCGTTGTCCTCGAAAATCGGGGTGCCAGTGAAGCCGAAGAGTTGGGAGTTCGGGAAGAACTCCTTGATGGCTTTGTGGTTCTCGCCGAATTGCGACCGGTGACACTCGTCGAAGATGAAGACCATCCGCTTGTCGCGAAGCTGCTCAAGCCGCTGCTTGAACGTTGATCGACCCTGAGCAGCGTTCTGCTTGTTGTGCTTGCTGTTCTCATCGAGCGCGAGCCCAAGCTTCTGGATGGTCGTGACGATGACCTTGTCCGCGTAGTCGTCGGACTGGAGGCGGCGGACAAGCGCCGCGGTGTCGGTGTTCTCCTCGACGCAGTTCTCCTGGAACCTATTGAATTCCTCGCGGGTCTGGCGGTCGAGGTCCTTGCGGTCAACGACGAAGAGGCACTTATGAATGCTCTCGTTGGATTTGAGGAGCGTCGAGGCCTTGAAGGAAGTAAGCGTCTTGCCCGAGCCGGTCGTGTGCCAGATGTAGCCGTTGCCGCAGTCTTGATCTATGCAGTCGACGATGGCCTTGACGGCGTAGATCTGGTACGGGCGCATCATCAACAGCTTCTGTTCGCTCGCGATGAGGACCATGTACTTGCTGATCATTTGGCCGAGCGTGCATTTGGCGAGGAACCGGTCGGCGAAGTCGTCAAGGTGGGTAACCTTGGTGTTGTCTTCGGCTGCGAATTGGTAGATCGGAAGAAACTGCTCGTCAGCGTCGAAGCCGAAGTGCCGCGCGTTGTTGTTGGTGAAGTACCATGTGTCCGTGCGGTTGCTGACGATGAAGAGCTGGACGAAGCAGAGTAGAGTCTTGGTGTAACCATTACCGGGGTCGTTCTTGTAGTCGACGATCTGCTCCATCGCTCGTCGGGGGCTGATCCCAAGCGACTTGAGCTCGATCTGAACGACGGGTACGCCGTTGATCAGTAGCACGACGTCGTAGCGATGATGGCTGTAATCCGTGTTGATGCGGAGCTGATTGACGACCTCGAAAGCGTTCTTGCACCAGTCCTTGATGTTGACGAGGGTGTAGTTGAGAGGCGTGCCGTCGTCACGGATAAATGCTTCCCGGTTCCGAAGGATGCGTGCGGCCTCGTACACGTCTGGTGTGACGATCTCGTCGAGGATTCGCTGGAATTCGCCGTCGGTGAGTGTGACGCGATTTAGGGTTTCGAACTTTTCCCTGAAGTTTGCTTCAAGCGCGGCTCGATCGCGGATGTCGGGCCGGTGTTCATACTTGAGGTCCTGTAGTTTCGCGACAAGGGACTCTTCAAGATCGCGTTCGGCTTCGCGCACTACCATTGCGCAGGCTCACTCCTTTCTTTCATTCTTCCGTATCAATCCAACCGCCCAAAACCTTACTTCGCGGCTTTCGCGGTAAGGTTCTTCATGAATCGGTACTCGCTATGCTGCCGGCAGTTGTGGACAAATCGGCCTAAAATGCAACAGCAGCCGATGCGCGAGATGTGCAAAGCGAGTCAGCTAACCAAACGCCGTATGAGGCCCAGAACGTGGGTCGTTTGGGAGGAGTGCCCCTCTTGCTCGCCGAGTCCGCTGATAGCGACCTAACACCTCGCCGGATTGTTCACTCCCGCACTTAATTCCACCAACCCATCCTCCTCCCACGGCAGCGCCAGATCCCTGCGCCCCATCTGCCCGTAGGTTGCCAGCGCCTCGTAAAACGGCTGCCCCTGTTCGCGCGGCAAATGCCGCAAGCCCAGCCGGGCGAGGATCGCGGCGGGGCGGAAGTCGAAGGCGTCCAGCAGGCGGCGTTTGATCTCCTCGTCGGGCAGGCGGCCGGTGCCGAAGGTCTCCACGTCCAGGCCGATGGGGCGGGCCTGGCCGATGCCGTAGCTGAGCTGGACCTCGCACTCGCGGGCCAGGCCGGCGGCGACGACGCAGCGGGCGGCCTGCCGCGCGGCGTAGGCGCCGGCCCGGTCGATCCGGCCCGGGTCCTTGCCCGACAGGGCGGCGCCGGAATGGCGGGCGTATTCGCCGTAGGTGTCGATGGCGGTCTTGCGGCCGGTCAGGCCGGCGTGCAGCTCGGGCCCGCCTTGGCGCAGATGGCCGTGCGGGTTGATCAGCACCTGGGTGTTGCCGGCCAGTTCGGGCGCCTGTTCGGCCAGCACGGGGCGCACGACCTGCTCCTCCAGGTCGCGCCTTAGCGCCGTCAGGTCGCCGTAGCCCTCCGGCCAGACGCTGCTGACCAGGGCGACGGTGGCGACGCGGGCCGGGCGGCGCTCGCGGTACTCGACCGAGACTTGGCTCTGGCCGTCGGGCATCAGGCCGGGCAGGGTGCCGTCGCCGCGCAGGGCGTCCAGCCGCCGCACCATCCCGTGGGCCAGTGCCACCGGCAGGGGCAGGTAGTCCGGCGTCTGGTCGCAGGCGAAGCCGAAGAGCGTGACCTGATGCTGGGCCGGGAAGGCGTCGTAGTCGGCCGGGTCCAGGGCGCGCTCGTCCTGGATCGTGCGCGGCGTGCCCTCGGCCAGGGAGGTCATGATGGAGCAACTGCGCGCCTGAAAGCCGCCCTGGGTGTAGCCGGCCTTGCGGATCGCCTCGCGCGCCACCGCCGCCACGTCCGGGGTGACCCCACCCGCGAAGCGCAGGGCGAGGAAGAGGATCCCCGTCGCCACCGCGCATTCGGCGTTGACCGAGGCCAGCGGGTCCTCCGCCAGGAAGTGGTCGACCAGGGCGTCGGAGATCTTGTCGCAGAGCTTGTCCGGGTGGCCCTCGGTCAGCGAGCCGGAGGTGAAGATGAAATCGTCGGCCATGGATGATCAGGTCTCGGAAGATCGGTTCTCGGAAGATTGGTTTTCGGGAGTTCGGTTCTCGGGGGTTCGGGCTGCGGCGGGGTCGGTTTCGGTGGCGCTTGTCTCGGTCATGTCTGCCTCGCCACCGGTCTTCGCGCTATCCGCTTGGGCGGTCCCGGTCTGGACGGTCTGCGGCCGCCGGCTCTTGATCGCCTCGTTGACGAGGTAGGAGCCGCCGCCGGCCGCTCCGGCGATCAGCCAGTCCGCCGCCGTCATGCCGGTCACGCCCAGCAGACGGCGGGACCAGGGCAGGGCCAGCGCGCCGGCGGTCAGCAGGCCCAGCGCCAGCATGGTCTTGTTCAGGGTCGGGTTGGGCGGCAGGCGCTCGCCCCGCCAGAGGCTCTGCGTCTCCGACCGGCAGGAGAGGGCGTGCAGCAGTTGCCCGGCGGTCAGGGCGACGAAGGTGGCGCCGCTGGCGCGCGGTCCCGGACCAGCTAGGCCGCGCACCAGCAGGTTGGCGGCCAGGGCCGTGGCGGTCATGACCGCGCCCTCGGTCGCCACCTCCCGGAAGTCGTCCTTGGAGAGGATCGGCGTTTTGGGGTCGCGCGGCGGTTCGGTCAGGACCCGCCTGTCCTCCGGCTCCAGGGCGAGGCCCAGGCCGGGGAAGACGTCGGAGATCAGGTTGATCCAGAGCAGCTGCATGGGCGTTAGCGGCTGGCCCAGGCGCAGGGCCGTGGCCCCCAGCATCACCAGGATCTCCGACAGGTTGGTGGAGAGCAGGAAGCGGATGGCCTTGCGGATGTTGCGGTAGATCGTGCGCCCCTCGCCCAGGGCCACGTGCATGGTGGTCAGGCGGTCGTCCTGCAGCACCAGGTCGGCGACCTCGTGGGCGGCCGGGGTGCCGCTGCCCATGGCCAGGCCGATGTCGGCGGCGCGCAGGGCCGGGCTGTCGTTGATGCCGTCGCCGGTCATGGCGATCACCTGGCCGCTTGCCTGCAGCGCCCGGACGATCTGCAGCTTGTTGGCCGGGCTGACGCGAGCGTAGACCTGGGTGCGCTCGGCCAGCGCCTGCAGCAGCGCGGGATCGAGCTTGTCCAGCTCGGTCCCCTCCAGGATCTCGACCGGGCCGCCCTGGTTCAGATTGAGCTGCTTCGCGATGGCGTAGGCCGTCGCCGTCTGGTCGCCGGTGATCATGATGGTGCGGATGCCGGCGGCATGGAACTTCGCCATCAGCTCCGCCATCTCCGGCCGTACCGGGTCGGCCAGCCCGACCAGCCCCAGCCAGCGCAGGCGCTCGGTCTCCGCTTCGTTGTCCGTTGCTATCTCACCCCCTGTTCTCATGTCACCTTGGGCGAAGGCCAGAACCCGCAGGCCCTCAGCGCCCATCCGCCGGTTGGCCTCCAGGGCCCGCGCGCGGTCTGCCTCCTCCAGCGGGGCGCCCTCCGCCGTCAGGCGGCAGAGACCCAGCACCTCGTCGGGGCTGCCCTTGACCGTCAGGAACGCCCCGCCGTCCGGCGCCCGGTGGCGCGTGCTCATCCAGCGCTGGGTCTCGCTGCGGTGGACGGTCTCCAGCAGCGGCGCGTCGCTGCGCACCCGTGCAATGTCCAGGCCGCGCAGTTGCGCCAGCTCCAGCAGCGCCTTTTCGGTGGAGGAGCCGTGGGCGCGGCCCTCGGCGTCCAGCTCCACCTCGCTGTTCAGGGCGCAGACCCGCAGCAGGTCGGGCAGGGCGGCCTCGCTACAGTCTAGGCCCTGGGCGACCATGCGGTTCTCGGTCAGGGTGCCGGTCTTGTCGAAGCAGACGGCGCCGACGGCGCCCAGGGTCTCGATGGCGTCCAGCCGGCGCACCACGGCTTTGTGCTTGCGCATGTCGCGGATGCCCAGCGCCATGGTGACGGTTGCGACGGTCGGCAGGCCCTCGGGGATCGCGGCGACGGCCAGGGAGATCGCGGACTTCAGCATCTGGGCCGAGCCGTAGCCGCGCAGCAGGCCGATGCCGACCATCCCGGCGCAGGCGGCCAGGGACAGCCAGATCAGGGTGCGGTCCATCTCGGCCAATTGCTGCTGCAGCGGCGTTTCGGGCGGCCGGGCCTCGCCGGCCAGCGCCTGGATGCGGCCGATCTCCGTGGCCTGTCCGGTCGCGGTGACCACGGCCCGGCCGGACCCGCCGGTGACCGCCGTGCCCTTGAAGACCAGGTTGCTGCGCTCGCCCAGGGGCAGGTTCGGCTCCGACAGCAGCTCGGCCGTCTTGCCGGAGGGCAGGGACTCGCCCGTCAGCAGGGACTCGTCCAGGCTGAGGGATTGGGCCTGCAGCAGCCGCCCGTCGGCGGCGATCATCGCGCCGGGGGAGAGCAGCAGGACGTCGCCCGGCACCACCTCCGGCAGGGGCACCTGTCTCTGCTGGCCGCCGCGCAGCACGGCTGCGTCGGGCGCGGCGACGCTGCTCAGGCTGGAGATGGTGCGCTCGGCATCGCGCTCGGTGGCGAAGCCGATGGCGGCGTTGACCAGGCTGACGATGGCGATGGCGCCGGCATCCAGTACCCCGCCCGTGGCCGCCGAGACGACGGCGGAGCCCAGCAGCAGGCCGGTCGGTAGGTTCACCACCTGATCCAGCAGGATGGCCACCGGGGCGCGGGTCTTGCTCTCGACCAGCACGTTCGGCCCGACCCGGCGGAAGACCAGACGGGCGCGCTCCTCGCTCAGGCCCGTCTCGGCCGAGGTCTCGAAGCGGTCCAACGCCGCCTCCGCCGGGCGGACGTGCCAGGGCTCCTGCGCAGTCTCGAGAGTCGCGGCCTCGCCTCCGGCAGTAGCGGCGGCCTTGCCGCCCAACACCGCCGCGACGGCGGCGATCAGGGCGCTCCGCTCGACGGCTGGGTCGTGGGTCAGCAGAAGCGTGCCGGTCACGGCCTTGGCCTCGGCCGTGTGGATGCCGGCGGCACCGGGCAACGCCCGAGCGAGCCGCGCGGCCAAGGCCTCGTCGTGCTTCAGGCCCTCGACCCGCAGGCGCAGCCGCCCCGGGAAGCCGCGCAGAACCGTGACCCTCGCGGCTGCGTCGCCGGGCGCTGCGCTGCTGCTTCGGTATCCGGCGTCGTGCGGCATGCTGCTGTGATGGGGTGAGGCGGTCTTTGCTGCCATGAGGTGCGTCAAGGGCGAAGGGTCCGGAGGTCGTTTCGCCGCCAGGGCTTGCCGCATGCGGAGCGACGTGATCCGCTGCGACCGTCATGCTGATGACGGGACTTCTCGGGAGGTCGGGACATGGTCGGGCAGGTCGTAGGCGAGAAAACGACCGATCAAAGCGCAGCGGCAGAGTCGCCGCAGTTTCGCTTTTATGACAATCGGCAGAAGTATCTGCTCTTCGTCACCACCACCAACGAGAAGCAGCGCACCGCCGAGCGGGTGGCGCAGGAGCTGCCGCATCTGCGCCCGCGCCCGCCGGCGCTGCGCCTCTTCGATGCCGGCACGGGCGACGGCACGGTGCTGGCCATGGCCCAGCGCGCTCTGCATCACCGCTATCCCGGCGTGCCCTTCTGCGTGGTCGCCAAGGAGATCAGCGGCGAGGACGTGCGCCTCGCCCTGCAGAAGATGGCCGACCGGCTGGTGGAGCATCCCCAGACCGTCCTGGTCTTCACCAACATGCTCTACGGGGAGGCGCCCTGGCTCTCACCGCGCCGGCCGGACGACCGCGGCCGGGTCGCCTGGCGGGAGGTGCCCTTGACCGGCACCTCGGCCCACGAACTGGACGCCCAGATCCAGGCGCAGGTCGACTTCGTCTCGCGCGTCTGGGCGACGCGCACCAATCCGCAGACCGGCAATCCCTCCTACGTCACGCCGGCGGTGCTGGTGCTCTACCGCGCCGACCAGCGCTTTGGCCTCGACAGTGTGATCCCGCGGCCCCAGGCGGCGCAGCTGCCCTACGACCTTATCATCGCCTCGCAGCCCTTCCGCGCCCGCCTCTCGGCCGAGCGAAAGGTGCGCAACGTCCTGGCGCCGCTTGCCCGCGCGCTCGCGCCTTCCGGCCGTCTGGTCGTGGTGCAGTCCACCGGCCGGGATCCAGGGCTCCAGATCGTGCGCGGCATCTGGCCCGATGAAGCCCCCTTCGCGACGCCGCGCGAGGTGCTGACGGCCGCGCTGTCGCAGGAGCTGGGCGAGGCCTTTCTGGTGCCGGCACCGGAAGAGCAGCCGGAGCAGGTCGCGTTTACCTATGGTCTGGAGCTGTCTGCGGGGGAGCTGGACTCCTCCATCGGCACCTCTACCTTGCTGGCCGCCTGGAACGCGGCCGTCTATGTCGCGCAGATCGAGGACCATCGCCTGACGGAGGCCATCACCAGCGGCCGCTATCTGGAGGCGACCCAGGAGGTTCTGCAGCGGCACAAGGGCCTGTGGTTTGAGAACGAGTCCTTCGTGGTGCTGCGCCGATGAACCGGCAAATGTCTCCGGGATGGAGGCGGTTTCGCTCTCGCCCGACGCGATCCGACCCGCGATCCAGCCGTCGCACTTCAGCTTATGCGTTACAAAACGTTACACAAATCCGCCCCGCAGGCGTGCGCGATTTACCGACGTTCATGATATTCGCCAATCTGCGGAAAGTGTTCGAGGCGGTTCGGTGGCGCAGGCTGGTCGTGACAGGTCGATACGTCGAAGTCTGCTGGGACGCTCGCGGCGCGGCCTGCTGATCGCGCTCGCCGCTCTCCTTCTGATCTTTACCAGCGCGACCGCCTACTTCGGTCTGCGACTGCTGGACGAGAAGGCGTACAGTCTCGCCTCTTACAGCGAAGGTGCGACGCTTGCCATCGAACTGGAGGCCGACCATCAGCGCCTTTCGGCCCAACTCGCTCGCTACGAGGCGCAGCCGACGCTCGATCACCGTTTGCTCCTGCTGCAGCACTTCGAGTCCTTCGAAGCGCGGCTGCCGTTGGTCCTGAACTCCGATACGGACCTGAGGTTGCCCTCGCTGGCCAGCTTCTTGACCCCGATCGGCGAGATCTTCGCCGATCTTCCGAAACTCGAAGCGGATCTGCGGGCGCTCGATGCGGAACGGCCCGAGACCTTCGCGGCGGTGCGGGCACGGCTGGTCGACTACGGCAGCCCGATTGAGGAACTCTCGCGTCGCGTCCTGCATCGGGAGTACTTCAGCGGCAGCGACCGCCGCATCCTTGTCCTGAAGCGCGAGATGGTCGCGACCTACATAGTGCTGCTGGTGGCCGGCGGTCTTCTGATCTTCCTGCTCTGGTACCAGAACCGCCTTGCCGAGCAACTGACAGCGGAGGCGGAGCGGTCGCGCGGGGAGGCTCAGCGGGCCGAGCGCCGGCTGCTCGACGCGGTCGAGAGCATCTCCGAAGGGTTCCTTCTTCTCGACGCTGACAAGCGGGTGGTGCTGGTCAACCAACGCTTCTACGAGCTGGTGCCACAGGAACTGCGAAGTTTCGGGCCAGGTGACGACTATCGCTCGGTGATCAGGGCGGCGGGCAGCTTGGGTTTCTACGGGCGCGATATCGCGACGCGCGAAGCGGTCCGCCGTCGTCTTGAGCGTCTCGAAAATCCGAGCGAGCCCTTCGAGCTCATCAATCCGGATGGATCGCAGATCCGCATCCACGAATACGTCACGGCCGACGGCGGCCGCGTCAGCCTGCGCACGGAAGTCACCAGTCTGCGCCGGGCTGAGCGGGAGCGGCTGGAGCTGCAGGCGCAGTTCTACCGGGCCCAGAAGACGGAGGCCCTCGGACGCCTGGCCGGCGGGATCGCCCATGAGTTCAACAACGCGCTGATGTCGATTCAGGGCTACGCGAACTTCCTGCGCGAGGACCTGCTGCCCGGCACGGCCGAGCGCAGCTACGCGGAGAACATCCTGGCGGATAGCGAGAGGGCCGCCGTCCGCGTACGGCAGGTTCTCGACTTCGGCCGGCATGGCGGCGGCCTTCTCGAGCCGACTCGCCTGGCCGACATCGGACGGGAAGCCGTGGACCTGCTGACGACCTCTCTTCCCGAGGCGATCCGGGTGACCTTCCGGGACGACACGCAGGGCGGCCGGGTGAACGCCGACGCCGCGCAGCTCGAACAGGTGGTGATGAACCTCTGTGTCAACGCCTGCGATGCGACGAACGATGCGGGGGGTGAGTCGGGAAGCGTGATCGCCGTGACGCTTCGCACCATGACGACGGACGGCGACCGGGCGAAACGTCTCCTTCAGCCTCAGCAGAGTTCCGTCGAGAGCGCGGTGCCGACGGTCGTCGAGCGCGGCTCCGACGGGCGAAACCGCCTTTGGGTCGGGGTGTTGCCTCCAGCGCGCTACCACGTCGTCGAGGTGCGCGACGACGGCAGCGGGATGGACCTGGCCACCCTGGAGCGGATCTTCGATCCTTTCTTTACGACCAAGCCGCAGGAGCAGGGCAGTGGGCTCGGTCTGGCCGCCGTCTACGGCATTGTACTGGCCCATGGCGGCGCGCTCTCGGTCGAGACGTCGCCGGGGGAGGGCACCTCCATGTCGGTGTTTCTGCCGGCCCTGGCCGAGGAAGAGCCCCCTCGGGCGAAAACGGAGGAGCTGCCGTCGGCCTCGGACGAGCCTGTCGGCCAATCCAGTTGGCGGGTTCTGGTCGTCGACACCGCGCCTGAGGTTGCGGAGGCGCTTGCCGTCGACCTTCGCCGGCTTGGGGACTTGACGGTGGAGACGGCGGCCGGCGCCGAGCAGGCGCTGGAGCGGCTGGGTCAGGATCCGGAAATCGAGTTGGTCGTTTGCGACCGCAGCCTGACTGGCACGGGCGGAGGGGATTTCGCAGCGGAGGTGCGCTGTCTCTCGCCGGACTTGCCGCTTCTCTTCATGGCCCGCACGCCTGAGTCGGATGTCGTTTCAGGCCGACAAGGGCAGGGCGATTCCACGCCCCTGCGGGACTCTCTGGAACCGACGGCCTTGCGGTTGGCTGTCGACCGCGCTCTGGCCAACAGGCCTTCTGCGCACCAAGGTAACTCTTCTAATAAGCGCGCTTCCTCGAACCGCGTCGCATAACGCCGCATTCACAATTCCTTACCGTGCGTTCATTGTTCTTCTATCATCCATTTGCTTGGGGTTGTTGAGGTCGGTGGTGGCTGGTTTGGAGGGCGAGGTGGCGAGAATCCTGCTTATCGACGACGACGACGCCCTGCGCGAAGTGCTGCGTCTCCAACTCCAACGCGCAAATCACGAGGTCAAGGAAGCCTCCGACGGCCGTCAGGTTCTGGAAGATCCGGTTGCCTGGATCGACTGGGCCGACCTGGTGATCACGGATCTCTTCATGCCGGAGCGGGACGGTATCGAGACGCTTTGCGGGCTCAAACAGAACTGCGCCGATCTTCCGATCATCGTGATGTCCGGGGGCGGGCGTGTTCAGGATGTCGAGGACTTCCTGGGCTATGCCACGCAGCTGGGTGCGACCCAGGCTTTGCAGAAGCCTTTTAGCCGGGCGCAACTCCTCTCGGCTGTGGAGCTTGCACTACGCGATCGCCCAATGCGTCAGGCGGCCGTCTGTTAGAAAATCTTAGTCCTTGATAAACCTGGGAAGCTGGACGTCTCAGGCCGGAAGACTCGACGAGGCTGCATTGGCGGTTGTCCGCGCGCCCCGGCGTTCGACCTTGCTGGCAAGAATGTAGCCGACGGTGCGCACGGTCTTGATCAGGGTCGGATGCGCCGGATCGCTCTCCAGCTTCTTGCGGATCCGTCCGATCAGAACGTCGACCGAGCGATCGAAGGGCGACCACTCGCGCGAGCGCGTCAGGTCCAGCAGGCGGTCGCGGGTCAGGGGGCGGTTCGGCGCCTCGGCCAAGGCGCGCAGCAGGTCGAACTCTCCGCTGGTCAACTCGATGTCTTCGCCGGTCTCCCGCATCAGTCTGCGGTGGGTCAGGTCGAGGACATAGTCGGAAAAGTGGAGGGTCACGCTTTCGACGTCGGCCCCCACCTCTTCGCGCGGATTGCTGCGCCGGAGAACGGTCTTGATCCGTGCGACCAACTCGCGCGGCTCGAAGGGTTTGCAGATGTAGTCGTCGGCGCCGAACTCCAGCCCCAGGACCCGGTCGACCGGCGTGTCCACGCCCGTCAGCATGATCACCGGGATGGCGCTCTCCTGGCGAATTTCGCGAAGAAGATCGAACCCGTCGGCGTCGGGTAGGCGGACGTCGAGCAGAACCAGATCCGGGGTTTCCTCGCCCATCAGCTTGCGCATTTCGGCGGCGCTCTCTGCCTCGCGTGCCTCGAAACGGTCGCGCAACAGCAGGGTCATGACCATCCCGCGTAGATCTTGATCGTCGTCCACCAGCAAAATGTTCATGGCCTACCTTCTCACACTACGGTGGAGAGTCCAGACAATGTAATCCATTTATCCTGCGGGACGAGGCCGCCGGACGGGATGTGAACCACAAGTATCTCACAAGTTTTACCGAACCGTTTCCCCCAGCGACCGTTAACTTTTCGGCTGAGACGGATTTCCTGACCTTCTGCCAAGCTTGCCGAAATTTTGCCGCATGCGCGACCTAAGTGCGTGCAGATCCTCCTGTGTGATCATGTGTGAATATGAACAGACGCCACTTTCTCGTCTCGGCTCTCTCCCTCTCTCTGGCCGCCATAGCCGGCAGCGTTTCAGGGGGGCGAAGCACTCTTGCGGCGCCTCAGGTTGGTGAGGCCGTGCCCTTTTCCGTGGATGGCCTCAGGGCCCGAGCTCAGCAGTTGGCGAGCGAGCCTGCTCGGACGCGCCCGGCGATCGAAGGCCCGCTGGCCGATCTGGGCTACGATGCCTACAGGGACATCCGCTACGACCGTAACGAAGCGCTTTGGGCCGGAACGGGATCGCGCTTTACCGGCGAGTTCTTTCATCCGGGTTTCCTCTATCGCCGCACGGTCAAAATCCACGAGGTGGCCGAGGGGCAGGCCCGCGAACTGCTCTACGACCCTTCGCTGTTTGGGTTCGGGCCGCTCGTAGGGGATCTCGGCTCCTTGCCCCAAGACCTTGGTTTTGCCGGGTTTCGAACCTTCTATCCCTTGAACGCTCCAGGTGTGCAGGACGAGTTGGCTGCCTTTCTGGGCGCGAGCTACTTCCGGGCGCTTGGTCGCGGCCATCACTTCGGCGTGTCGGCGCGGGGGATCGCGGTCGACAGCTTCGCGTCCGAGCCGGAGGAGTTTCCGGCCTTCACCGCCTTCTGGCTTGAGCGGCCGGCGGCTGGAGCGGGTCAGATCACGCTGCATGCACTTCTGGAAGGTGAAAGCATTACAGGGGCTTATAGCTTTATCTTCCGTCCCGGTGAGAGCACGATCTGCGACGTGGACGCCGTTGTCTTTCCGCGCCGGACGATCGAGAAGCTGGGAGTGGCGCCGCTGACGTCGATGTTCCTCTTGGCGCCCCATCAGCGTCGAACCGGCGACGACTTCCGGCCCCGTGTTCACGACTCCGACGGGCTGTCGCTCTATACCGGCCGCGGCGATCGGATCTGGCGACCTCTCGCCAACCCCTCTCAGCCTCGAGTCAGCGTCTTTACGGATGAGAATCCGCGCGGCTTCGGCCTGATGCAACGCGCCCGAAGCTTCGAGGCCTACCAGGACCTGGAGGCACGCTACGACCAACGGCCGAGTCTCTGGGTCGAACCGCTCGACGACTGGGGGCCCGGGTTCGTCGAACTGATCGAGCTGCCGACGCCCGACGAAACCTACGACAACATCGTGGCGGCCTGGATTTCCTCCGAACCCGCTGCGGCCCAGACGCCGCGACCCTTGCGTTACCGCCTGCACTGGTGCTGGACGGCGCCGATGGAGCCCGACCGGGCCCAGGTCGCGGCGACCTGGTCGGGGGCGGCGAACTGGGGCAACGGAGACGGCGAGCGGAACGGGCCGACGCGCAAGTTCGTGATCGACTTCGCCGGACAACAGCTCGGCGAACTGCCCGGCGAGGCGGCGGTCAATGCCGTCGTACAGGTGCAGAATGGGCGTGTGTCGCCGCCCATCGCGAAGCCGAATCCGCCTCTGGGGGGGTGGCGCGCCTTCTTCAATTTGGAGCCGACCGGCGAAGGGCCGGTCGAGTTGCGATGTTTCCTGCGGCTCGGCGATCAGCGTCTCACCGAAACTTGGAGCTATCAATGGACGGCTTAGTCGAAGCGACGCCGGCGGTTCCGCGCCGGTTGCTCTACCGTCTCTGCCTCGTCTGTCTGCGGCGCGGGATCGCGCTCACCGCAGCTCTGCTTGGCGCGCTCGCGGTCCTGTCGCTCGCGGGGCAAGCTTTGGCCGTGGATGGCTTCGGGGCTGCGGATACCGCCGCGCTGCTCCTTTTCACGCTTCCGACCCTGTGGATCGCCTGGTCGGCCGGTCATGCTCTGCTCGGATTTCTCGGACGGCGCCTTGGCTGGGTCCCGGCTGGGCTCGCGATGCCCCAGTCCCGCGCGCCGATCGTGACGCGCACCGCAGTGCTGATGCCTGTCTACGAGGAGTCTCCGGTCTCCTGGGGGGCCAATCTGCAGGCCATGGGGGAGGAGCTCTCGGCCTTGGGTCTTGCCGGCCAGTTCGACCTCTTCGTGCTCAGCGATACCCGCAGCGACGAGGTGGCCGCCGAGGAGGAACGGATGCGCAGCCGCCTGGCCGCGCGCCTGCCGATGGCTGTGCACTATCGCCGCCGACAGGACAACACCGGCAAGAAGGCGGGCAACATCGCCGACTTCTGCCGCCGGTGGGCTTCTCGGTACGATCACCTGTTGGTGCTCGACGCGGACAGCCTCATGAGCGGCGCCACCGTGGCGCAGTTGGTGCGAAGCATGCAGGCCAATCCTCGGGCCGGGCTGATCCAGACCGCCCCGCGGCTTGCGCGCCGGCACAGCCTCTTTGCGCGACTGCAGCAGTTTTCCGCCGCCTTGATGGGGCCCATCGCCGCGACCGGTCAGGCCCTCTGGCAGGGGCGAGACGGGAATTTCTGGGGACACAACGCCATCATTCGCGCTCGGGCCTGGGCCGAATGTGCCCATCTTCCCCGCTTGAGCGGCGAGGCCCCTTGGGGCGGCCATATTCTCAGCCACGACTTCGTCGAAGCGGCTCTCCTGCGCCGCAGCGGCTGGGAAATCTGGATGCTGCCCGAACTCGGCAGCAGTTGGGAGGAGACGCCGCCGAGCCTGCTGGACCACCTGGCGCGGGACCGGCGCTGGTGCCAGGGCAACCTGCAGCACCTCCGTGTCGTAGGATGGCCCAAGCTGCATCCGGTGAGCCGGATCCATCTTCTGCTCGGCATCGCGACCTATGCCATCGCCCCGCTCTGGTTGGCCCTGGTGATCGGCGGCGCCTTGCTCGGGCTGACGGATGCTCTGGCGCTGGATCCCTTCCTCGCCGCAGGCGCGCTCATGGCGAGCGGCACCTTGCTGTTCGCTCCGAAACTCCTGGCGTTGCTCGACACGCTGCTCGACCGAACGCGCCGGCGCGGGATGGGTGGGGGCTTCTCCGTCGGCCTCTCGACCTTGGCGGAGACCCTGCTGACGGTGCTGTTGGCACCAGCGGTCCTGTTCTTCCATGCTCGCTTCCTGATCGAGTTGGTCGCAGGGCGCGATAGCGGTTGGGGCCGTCAACAGCGCGACGAAGCCGATCAACGTTGGGGCGAGTTGATGGCCTGGCACCGCTGGCATCTCGGGGGCGCGGCCGTTCTCGCGACGCTGGCGGTGGTGACCGCGACGCCTGGCATGATGCTTTGGCTGCTGCTTCCGGCCGCTGGCTGGGCCAGCGGTCCGCTGCTGGCCTGGGCGACCGCTCATCCGCGTGTCGCCGCCGCGACGCGCTGGCTGTTCCGGACGCCAGACGAGCGCTTCGTGCCGGAAACGATTCGTCGTGCCGAAGCTCTGCTCCAGCGGTTGCGCCAGGAGGACGAACCGTCGCTGCTGCCCACCGGCCTGCCGGCGGGACTCCCGGCCGACAGGGTTGCAGCATAGTGGCGCAGCTCGCCTCTGGACTGGCCGAAGCGGCGGCGGCGGCCTAGTCTTCTTCCCAGGTTTCAAAAAGATGTCATTGCTGAACAGCTCCCGCGGCGCCGCGTTGCGCCAGCTTCAGTCTTCGGCTGCGCTCGCCCTGGCTGTCGGTCTTTGCGCTGCCATCCTGGCGGCAGATCTTCTCGTCGAACGGCAGGGCCTCTCCAACCCAGTCCTCTGGCAGTCGCTTGCGGTCTATCTCGCCGTCGCGGCCGCAGTGCGTCTCGGACTTCCGGCGCATCTTCCGCAAACCCACTTCGGCCCGGCCAACGCCGTTACGCTCTTGCGGGCCGTCCTTGTCTGTCTGCTGGCGGGTTTGGTCGCGCAGACCAGCCCCTCGGCGCTCGGCTGGTTGGTTCCGGCACTCGCGATGGTCGTGCTGTCCCTGGATGGGCTGGACGGTTTTCTCGCCAGACAACGTCATTGCGCCTCCGCGTTCGGTGCGCGCTTCGATCAGGAAGTCGATGGCCTGTTCGTTCTCGTGCTTGCCCTGCTTGTCTGGCTCGACGGGCAGGCCGGCGTTTGGGTGTTGATTTCCGGTCTGTGGCACTACGCCTTTCATCTCGGTCTTCTGGCCTGGCCGCGCTTGCGGCGGCCTCTGCCACGACGTTGGCGCCGGAAGATCGTCTTCGTGCTGCAGGTCCTGCTGCTGATCGCGGCGCTGTCTCCACCGTTGCAGGGATGGCCAGGGGCCCTGGCGGCGTCGCTCGGCGTGGTCCTGCTCACCGGATCTTTCCTGACGGATCTGCGCTGGTTACTCAGGGACCGCTCGGACAGACTACCGAACTCGGTTGAACGTTTGGAGGCAAGGGAATGAAGTACGCGATTCTAGCTGCGGGACTGGCACTGGCTTTTCCCGTCTCCGTCGCTCAGGCCGAGCCCGCTCGCTACGAACTGGATCCTGAGCACGTGGCGATCGCCTTCCTGGTCGACCACATCGGTTATGCCAAGACCCTCGGAAAGTTCCTGGAGGTCGAAGGCAGCTTCCTGTTCGACGAGACCGTTCCCTCCGTCTCTGAGCTTGAGGTGGCAATCGCGGCGGACTCTGTCTTTACCGCACACGAGCGGAGAGACGATCACGTCCGCAGCAACGACTTTCTGGCGGCCGAGGATCATCCGGAGATCACCTTCGTGATGACGGGGGCGGAGCCGAGCGGCCCACGGACAGGGCAGGTGCTTGGCGACTTGACCATTCGCGGCGTCACGCGTCCCGTGTCCCTGGATGTGACCTGGAACAAGTCGGGCACCTATCCCTTCAACAACAACTACGTCACCGGGATTTCCGCGCGCACGACGATCAAGCGCAGCGACTTCGGCATGACCTACGCGGTCGAGAACGGACTGGTCGGCGACGAGGTTGAGATTGTCATCGAAGCCGAAGCGATCCGGCAGGACTAGGGTGCACTTGCCCTCGACCTCCGCAGGGCGCTTCCACCCGAGGCGATCTCACTCTGTGAGGCCGACCCCGGAGCCGGACCGAGAGGGCTCGAAGAGACTCATGCTGCGAGCGAGCGTGCTGCGCGATCCGGCGGAAACCTGGGGCTTCCTCCGCTCCCTGCTGATCTATCTCGGTCGGCCCGGACGCGCGGCAGCGGAAAGACGCCTCTACGCCCAATTCCTCTCAGCCGGTGATCTCGCCTTCGATATCGGTGCGCATGTCGGCAATCGGAGTCGAAGCCTGGAGGCGATTGGCGCGCGTGTTGTCGCCGTCGAACCGCAGCCCCGCTTCGCGGCTTGGCTCGAGTGGCTGTTTCGCAAGCGGCCCCAGGTCACCGTTCATCGGTGCGCTCTGTCTGGGCGGGTCGGGCAGGCGAGTCTTGCTGTCAGCCGGCGTCATCCGACTCTCGCGACGCTCGACCCGAACTGGAGGTCTCAAGTCGCCACCTTGCCGGGCTTTGCCCATGTGCGGTGGGAGAGCGATCTGAAGGTCCCGGTCGAGACACTGGATCGTCTGATCGCACGCTATGGCAAGCCGGCTTTCTGCAAGATCGATGTCGAAGGGCATGAGGCTGAGGTGCTATCTGGGCTCTCGACGCCCTTGCCGGCACTGTCCTTCGAGTACACGCCCGGAGTTCCTGCTCCAGCGCTCGATTGTGTCGCGCGGCTGGAGGCGCTCGGCAGCTATCGCTATGCCATCAGCACGGGCGAAAGCCTGAAACTGGGCGCGTGGTGCGATGCCTCCGAGCTGCGTGACTGGTTGCGCGCGCGCAGGGCTTCCGAGCGCTCAGGCGACATCTACGCCGTGTTGCGACGGCCATGACGGCCGACGGCATGACCCCGGGCCTGCCGGACAATCGCTTTTGGGACGAGCTTCTGGCGTCTGCGGCGGGCTGCGGCGTTTCTCCCGAGATCGCTGAAAAGGCGACTCGCGATTGGCCGCTGTGGCCGCTCTACAGTCCCCTGTTAAGGCCGGTCTGGACGCTCGCGCATCTTGGCCAGTCCTTGGATGGGCGCATCGCGACGGAGGGCGGCGTCTCGCGCTATGTCACAGGCTCTGAGAATCTGGACCATCTGCACCGCCTGCGCGCTCTGGCCGATGCGGTGATCGTCGGCGGCGCGACGGCGGCGCTCGACGATCCCCGCTTGACCACCCGGCGTGTCAGAGGCGCCAACCCGGTGCGCGTCGTGCTCGACCCGAAGCGCCGGCTTTCCGAGAAGCTTGGCATCTTTCAGGACGGTGCCAGTCCGACGCTCCTGGTTGCCGCGGAAGCGACCGGCCCCCACGGGCAGGCGGAGGTCATCGCGGCGCCGCTTGCCGACGACGGGCGTCTCGTTCCGAAGGGGGTCGTCGCCGCGCTGCGTGCGCGCGGTCTGAACCGGCTTTTCGTGGAGGGTGGAGGCGTGACGGTCTCACGCTGGCTAGGTGCTGGCGTACTCGATCATCTGCAGGTCACGGTGGCCCCGATGATTCTCGGTTCGGGGCGCCCCAGCCTTACTTTGCCGCCGATCGAGGACTTGGATCTGGCGCTTCGACCGGCTTGCCAGACCTATCCGCTCGGCGCCGACGTTCTTTTCGATTTCAGGCTCGGCGAGGCTCGGGGAGACTCAGAAGATCGAGGTGACCCACGGTGAGCCGCTGATCCGGCAGGTCGTGCCTGGCTTGCTGCCAGCGCCGGATCCTTTCGGCTGCCGTAGCATCCTGCGGAGCGCTCTGTTCCAGGGCCGCTTCGCCATAGCCGTCCGCAACTGCGCAGATTAGCCTGGATTGTTCCGGACCGAGCCGCCAATCGGCCGAGGCCAAATGGACTTCGTGCCCGATCCGGCGCAGAATCTGGGCCGCGCTTTGCGCCGCCTCGTAGCCAAGCGCCGGACCGAAGGATTTGTCGCGACGATGATGCCGTGCGACCAAATCCAGCACCTCCTCATCCTCCGGCAAGCCCGGGTCGAAGGTGATGCGTCCGTCGACCGTGAGGGCCAGGTAGAGAGCCGCCTTGCTGAACTGCGCGGCTACGCGTTCCAACCAATCCTGCGAGACGAGGTCGAGCAGCGCCGAGCAGGTCACAAGGTCGACGGACTCGGAGGGGAGCAAATCCAGATCGGCGGAGAGATCCAACTGCAGCGTCGCGACCTCGACGGTGTCGTGGCTCTCGGGGCAGCGCCTCAGCAGGTCCTGATCGGTGTCGACGAGTAGCCAATGCTGCCGGCAGACCAAACGCGGCGAAATCGCGCGCAGGGTGGCGCCGGTGCCGCACCCGAGGTCGAGAATGCTGAGGTCCGGCTTCGCCGACGCCCAGTCCGCCAGACGATCCAGCAGGTCGGGATTGCGGGCTGCTGTGTCAGCCGGCGCCCGCAAGGCGAGCCAATCCGCCTCGAAGCCTCTCATCCAAGACACTCCAGCAGCGCCGCCACGCGACGACCTGTCTCGCCCCAGCTGGGCAGGTGCTCGCGCGCGGCCTGCGCGGCATCCTTGAGCGCTTCGTAAGCTTCGTCGTCCGTCATCAAGTGCTGGAGCGTCTCGGCAAGCGCAACGGGGTCGCCCGGCGGCACCAACCGCGCTGCATCGGGAGGGAGCGTGTCGGGGATCGCGCCGGCCGTCGTCGCCACGACGGGCACTCCGCGAGCCAGGGATTCGGTCAGCACCATGCCGTAGCCCTCGTGGAAGGACGGCAGGACGAAAAGGTCTGCCGCCCGGTAAAGTTGCGCCAATGTGACGCTTTCCACTTCGCCTGCAAAGTTTATCCGTTCGGCATGGGGGTGAGTCGCGGCAAGCCTCCGCAGCCGCTCGGCTTCTGCGGGATCGCGGTGTGGCGAGCCGGCCAGGATCACGCGAAAGTCCGTGAAGGCGACGGCCTCCAAGGCTTGCAAGAGCACCGCATGCCCTTTGCGTCGCGTGAGGCTGCCGACCGACAGCAGGGTGAAGGGCCTGCCGGTCCCTGTGGCGAGCGGCGCGGGGTCGACGCCTGGAACCGCGACGGTGATGCGGCTTGGCTCCACGCCGTAGGTGCCGACCAGGCTCCGGGCGGTCGCGGGTGAGGTCACTACGATGGCGTGAGCCGGGCGCAGAGCGGCACGTTCCAGGTCGCGCAGACGTGTCGCGTCCTCCACGGTCAAGCCGGTCTCTTCGGCGAGGGGATGATGGACGAGCGCGATCAGCGGGCCGCGTGCGGCGAGCGCCGTCGCGGCCTCGGGCAGAACACCCAGGGCGAGACCGTCGACCATGATCGGTAGATCGGCGGGCACCGCCGCGAGCCGGCGGTTGGCCTCAGGCACCCGCTCGGAATCGGTCAGCACTTCCGGCAGGCGGATCAGCTCGCTGCGCCAGCCGCAGGAGCCCAGTTCGGCCAGCAACCGTTTGTCGTAGAGGTAGCCACCGGTCCGCGTCTCCGGGTCGCCGGGCAGCGCGAAGACCAGCCGCTTCACGCCGGCAGGGCACCTTCGAAGGCCGCCCAGGCGACATGACTCTCCCAGAGGGTGACCTTGAGGCTGCTGAGGCCCTTGGCGCTCTCGCCCAGTTGCCCTTTGGCGATCTGTGCCGCAACGCGGTCGAACAGTGCTTTGGCGAGGAATTCCGTCGTGGTGTTGCGGCCCGCGAAGTCGGGCAGGTCGTCCAGGTTCCGGTAGTTGAGGGGCGCCAGAACGTCCTTCAGGGCCTGACTGGCAAGCCCGATGTCGATCACCAGTCCGTCCGCATCCAGCTCCGGCCTGCGGAACTCGACATCCACCAGATAGGTGGCGCCGTGAAGCTGCTGTGCGGGTCCGAAGACCTCGCCCTGGAAGGAGTGGGCAATCATGATGTGCTCACGCACGGTGAGAGAGAACATTCGGGCTTTCCTCGTTCAGTCGTAGCGCACTAGGCGGCAGAGCGCCGCCTCGCCGGCGGCAAGGCGGGCCATCGTTTCCGGCAGCTCCGCGAAGGGAACCTCGCCGTCGAGCAGGGCGTCGAAGGCCGGGTCGCGGAGTAAGGCCAGTGCGGTCGCCAGGCGGTCGCCGTGGCTGCGCCGCGCACGGCGGGCCGGCGAGACGCTGCCGACCTGCGAGGAGACGAGCTTCAACCGCTTGGCGTGGAAGTCCCGGCCCAGCGGAAGCGGGACGGTTTGCGTCCCGTACCAGGACAGCTCCAGAACCGTCGCCTCGAAACCGGCCAGGATTAGGGCAGGGGCCAGTCCCGCCGGCGAGCCGGTCACGTGGACTACGAGATCGCAGGCGTCCGGCAAGGTCCGGCCGGCTGCCTCCGGAGTCAGAAAGGCGAGATCGAATGCCGCTGCGATCTCCGCCTTCGCCGGATCGGCATCGATCAGATGAACCTCCGTACCCGGAATGGCGGCGGCCAGCCGCGCCGTCAGGCACCCGACCACGCCGGCGCCGATGACGGCGATCCGGTCGCCGAGGCGCGGGCCGGCGTCCCACAGCGCGTTGAGGGCGGTCTCCATATTGGCACCCAACGCGGCTCGTCGTGCCGGCAGACCGTCCGGCAGCGGTTGAAGCAGCTCCAGCGGGGCCAGATAGCGGTCCTGATGGGGATGCAGGCAGAAGACCTCTCGGCCGATCAAGGCGTCCGGTCCAGCCTCGACTTGTCCGACGCTCGCGTATCCGTATTTTACAGGGTAGGGGAAGTCGCCCTCCTGCAAGGGGGCTCGCATCCGATTGTACTCGCTCTCGGGCACTTCTCCCCGGAACACGAGACCCTCGGTGCCGCGGCTGATCCCGCTGTAGACTGTGCGCACCAGAGCTTGCTCCGCAGTCGGCGCGGCCAGGGGTTCGAAACGCAGCGCGCCCTGTCCGGGACCTGTGGTCCAGAAGGCGCGCGCCTGCTCGTGAACGGTACTTGGGGCGATCGTCATGAGAAGCCGTGCGGCTGAGAAGGATGTAAGCGGTCCGTGAGCCGGAAAGACGAGCGACAAGCTAGCGCGGCCGCAGGCTCACGCACAGCCCCAGGGTGGCTTCGATCCCCCTGGATCGCGGTCTTCTGCCTCGTCGCGGCGCTGATTGCCCTGACCCAGGTGCCGCTGCTGCTCGGCTTGCCGGCCTGGGCCCTGTCCCTGCCGCTGGAGCCGCTGGTGGCGGCGCTTGTCTTGCTGGCGCTTCCGCCGAGCCGGGCGAGATGGCTGGTCTGGCCGGCCACAGCTCTCCTGACGCTGGGGTGGCTGGTCCTGGCAATGGAGCGCATGGCCTTCCTGCTGCTCGGCCGTCCGCTGAAGATCTGGCTCGATCTGCAATTGATCCAGCCGGCCCTGGAGCTGATCGACGGCTCCATGACTCCAGGCATCGCGGTCTTGGTGGCCCTGCTGCTGTTGCTGGTGCCGCCGGCTGTCTTCCTGGGTTTCTTTCTGCTTTGCCGGGGATTGGCGCGTGCGCAGGCACCGCGTCTCGCTATTGCCGGCACGGCCTTGGCCTTGACCGGGATGGTTGCCGCCCCTCAGGCACCACAGTTGACCGTAAACTTTCTCTACGACGCCGTCGCTTTTCAGGTCGACCGAACCCTTCGGGTCGCCGAGGAACGTCCTCTCTTTCAGGCCTTGCTGGCGGACGATCCGCTCGCCGACCTCTCGTCCGATCCCCTGCCTGGCCTGGCCGGTGCGGATGTTCTGTTGATCTTCGTGGAATCCTACGGCGAAGCCGCCTTGTCCGATCCGCGCTACGCGGAGGCGATTCGAGCGACGCTCGGTGAGATGGAACGCGACCTAACAGCCTCCGGTCTTAGCCAGGCATCGGGTTGGTTGGTGTCCCCGACTGTCGGCGGGCAGTCCTGGTTGGCTCATGCGAGCCTGACGAGCGGTCTTTGGATCGACAGCCAGGATCGTTGGGATCTGCTGGTGGCCAGTGAGCGCCGCACACTCACTCAGGCCTTCACGGCGTCCGGTTACGATACGGCCTTGATCATGCCTGCCATCGTCCGGGCCTGGCCCGAGGCTGAGTTTTTCGGCTTCGACCGGACCTATTTCCACGATGATATGGGCTATGCAGGGCCGCCCTATGCCTGGGTGACCATGCCCGATCAGTTCACCTTAGCCGTGCTGGACCGAGAGGTTCTGGCCGCCGGGGAGCCTGAGGTTCGGGAGCGGCCGCCGGTCTTCGCCCAGGTCGCGTTGATCTCCAGCCATGCGCCCTGGACGCCGATTCCTCCGGTGGTCGAGGATTGGTCGGCCATCCGGGATGGCGCTCTTTTCGATCAGTGGTCCGATCCTCCGGTCCCGCCCCAGGAACTCTGGCTGGACGCCGCCGCCGTCCGGGCCGCTTACCTGGATGCCCTGGAGTACGTCCTTCGCACCTTGACGAGCTGGTTGCAAAAGCCCTGGGAACGACCCCGTCTCGTCCTGATCGTCGGCGATCATGAGGCGGGTGCCGTGGTGTCCCGCTCGGAACCGGCGCGCGCCGGGCGCCAAGCGGAGAGGGCTCGACCGACGACGGCGACTCTTGCGGGAAGCACCGTACCTCTGCATGTGGTCAGCGACCGTCCCGAGCTCGTTCTGCGCCTGCTGCAGGCCGGCCTTGCAGAGGGACTGCTTCCTCCGGCTCGGCAAAGCGATAGTCTAGCTTTGCCCATGTCGGACTTCCGCCGCCTTTTCCTCGACGCCTTCGCCGACCCTCAGAGCGACGGCTCGCCCAGTTCGTGAACCGTTCTGCTGCCGAGGTCGGCGCTGCGGCCCCGTCCGCGCGTCTCGCGACCGTGGTACTGCTGACCACCGCCGTTCAGACCATCGGGTCCTGGGCCGTGCTGTCCTTTCCTGCCTTGGCGCCCGAGATCGGTGGCAGTCTCGCAATTGCTCCGGTCCTGGTCGGCTCGCTGATATCGCTCGTCTACGGTGTCGCGATGCTGCTGTCGTTGGTCGCGGGGCAGACGCTGCGCCGCTACGGGGCCTGTCGCCAGAGCCAGGCCGCTCTGGTCGCTTTCGCACTGGCCTGCGGCAGCGCGGCGAGCGGCAGCCTGCCCGGTCTCGTCCTGGCGGGTCTGCTGCTCGGAATCGGCTACGGCCTGATCAATCCCGCGACCTCTCACCTGCTGGCGCGGGTGGCGCCGCCGGAGCGGCGCAATATCGTCTTTTCCCTGAAGCAGACCGGTGTCCCGCTCGGCGGCGTTCTGGCTGGCCTCGCCACACCGGCATTGGCGCTGGCGTTCGGCTGGCAGGCGGCGGTCGGCGGGCTCGCCCTGATCAGTCTGCTCCTTGCGGCGGCGCTCATCCCCTCGCGGCCTGCTCTCGACGACGACCGGGAGCCTGCCGCGCCGGTGCTCCGACGGCCCTTGGCCGGTCTGTCCCTGGTGCTGCGTCTCGCACCCCTGCGCTGGCTGTCCATCGCCGTCTTCTTCCTCAGCGCCGTTCAGCTTTGCCTCAGTGCCTACCTGGTGGTCTTCCTGGTCGAGGAGGGCGGTCTCTCCCTGGTCGCGGCCGGTGCGCTGCTGGCCGCGACGCAGGCAGCCGGTTTTTCCGGCCGGCTGCTCTGGGGCTGGTTGGCCGACCGCATCGGCGACGGCAACGGCGTTATGCTGGGCCTGGCCGGGGTGATGCTGCTGGCCTCGGTCGCGACGGCGCTGGTAACGCCCGCTTGGCCGTTGATCGGCGTCTACGCGCTGTTCCTAGTTTTCGGCATCACCGCGATCGGCTGGAACGGGGTTTTCATGGCGGAGGTTGCGCGGCTGGCGCCGCGCGGCGAGGTCGGCAACGCGACGGCTGGGGCGCTGGTCCCGACCTTCGGCGGCGTTCTCTTCGGTCCGTCTTTCTTTGCCCTGGCTTATGCCGCAATCGGCAGCTACGCCATGACCTTCGGCGGTTTGGCTTTGGCGGCGCTGGCGGCCGGCCTATCTTTGGTTGTCGGTCGGCGGGCGTCCTTACGGTGAGGCGAGATAGTCCGCAGGCCGGTACCGCCATCTCTGGATGGCGTTTTACGGGAAGCGAGCGATGAGCAAGCGAGTCTGGGTGGGGGGCGGCGCGGCCGCCCTGGTGGTGGCTTTGGCCGGTGGCGGGTATGCCTTGTTGCTCGCTTCGGCCAATGACGCGGTGGAACGCAGCTTCGCGCAGTTCCGCGCCAGCCTGCCGGCGGGTGCCGTCTTCAGCCATGGCCCCTACGAGATCGATCTCTTGGAACGCTCGGTGAGCGTGGCGTCGCCTTCCATCGACTTCAACGGCTATGGCCGCCTGGGGCGGCTGAGCGCGGAGCGCGCGCACGTCCTGGGTCTGGAGCCGGGCGAGACGGAGACACGGGCCGCCGAGGTGCTGTTCGACGGGGTCGAGATGACGGACCCGGGCGGCGTACTCTCGTCTGTCACCCTGCAGCAGGTCGTGGCGAGGGACGTCGCAATCTCCGGACAGCCGGCGGACCTTCGCGAAGGGCTGCTGGCAACCCGCGTCGGCCAGTTGACGGCGAGCGAAGTGGGCCTCAGTCGCGACGACGTTGTCGTCAGCCTGCAACAGCTCACCCTGGCCGATCTTGACGGTGGGCGCCTTGGGACGGCGGAGTTGGACGATCTTAGGTTCGAGAGCCGCGGAGCGGACGAGCACGCGCGGTTTGCCTTCGGGTCCCTGTCACTGGCCGGCCTGGACCTGACCGCCATGCTTGAGCAGGCCGAGCCCCTGGCAAGCGGCGATTGGCGCAGCGCTGTCCGGCTCGCCGATCTGGAGCAGCTTCGCGCCGCTGCCGTCGACCTGGCGGTCGACCATCAGCAGGTCACGCTCGAGGAGCTGGTGATCGAGGAGGTCGACGATGCCAAGTTGGGCAGGATCCGTCTGGTCGATCTGGCAGTGGACAACGACGGTCCCGCGAGTGGCTGGGATCTGACAGCGGGACTCCTCTCCTTGGAGGGTTTCGAGATATCGCCACTCTTCTCCCTGTCTCCCCGCCAACTCGCCGCCTCTTCGGACGAGGAGATCTTTGAACGAACGGATGCTGTGGCGCAGCAGATCGCCGCCAACCTGATGGGCTATGCGGTCGAGGAAATTCGCTTCGAAACGGACCGGTTTCCCGGTGCCGTCGAACTAGCGGGCTTTCGTCTGACCGATCCCCAGATCATCGATGGTCGCGTGGTCGGCGGTCTCACTGAGATTGAGAGATTCAGTTTTCCCTTCGACCCGGCCATGTCCGTCTTCGCGAACCGGATCTGGTCGGAACTGGAGCTTGAGGATCGCCTAGCCATCTCCCTGCGCGGCGATCAACGCTACGATCCGGCGACCTCGAGTTTATCCACCTGGCAGGACGTGACCCTGCACGACATGCTCGAACTGCGGCTTTCGGGCCGTTTGGGCAGTCTTGCGGGACCGCTGCACGCCGGCATGTCCCAGTTGGACCTGCAGGTCGCCTTGCTTGGGGCGACATTGGGCGAGGCGGAAGTGATCGTCACCGACCTGGGTCTTCTGCGGCCCGCGCTAGAGGTGATGGCTGAAGGGCAGGGCGTGACGGCGGAACAGCTGGTTGGCCAATGGATCGTCATCGGGGCGGAGGCGGCGCGCACTTTCCAGTTGGGGCCGGTCGCTCTCGAGGCGCTGGAGGCTATCGAAGTCTTTCTTCTGGAGGCGGGGCGCTTGCAGGTGGCTCTTGCACCGGTGGAGGAGGTACCGCTTTTGCTGCTCGGCGCCGCCGGCAGCCCGGCTGCCGCGTTGGATCTCGTCAATCCCAGTATTTCGGTCCTTGCCGAGTGATCTGACCGCGTCGGCAGGGCGTTGGGCGACTTCAGTCGGCGGTAAAAAAGACGTCTTCCAGGAAGCTGGCGAGGTCGGCGTTGGACAGGGCACGGACCGCATCGTCGCGTCCGATCATGTAGCCCTCGCCATCAGTGCAGAGGCCAAGCGTGGTCTGCCGCAGCAGCCGGTTCAGCATTGGCAGGAAGGTGCTGCGGTCCCAGGCGATCCCGTCTTCGTCGACCCGAAAGCTGCAGGGCGCAAGGTTGCGGCCAATCAAGCGCGGTCCCGGAAAGCGGCCGTCCCACTGATGGACCGCGCCGGGGTAAACGATGCTTTCGACACTGCTGCCGCCGCCTTCCAGATCTTCGGCGATCTCGGCACAGCGCTCGGGATCGACGATGGCGTCGCCGTCGCCCCAGAGCATCAGCAGGGGTGCGCCGGTGGTCTCCGTTCTGACGAAGCGGGCGATACAGGGGGCATAGAAGGCTACATGACCGGCGAATCGGCGGCCGTTGAGCGCCAAGGCCTCGGCAACTTGGCTGTAGAGGGCGAAGGTGCTGGCCATGCCGCCGTAGGAGAAGCCGGTGAGAACCACGCGGTCGGCGTCGACCTCCGGCCGGGAATCGAGATAGGCCAGGGCCGCGTAGGCATCGGCGACCAGCATGACCTCCGTGATCTCCAGCAGCCGCTCGACGAAGCTCGCCGCACGGTCCCGCCGCGCGGCGAAGGAGTCGACCACCAGGGCGGCGACGCCCAGGTTGGCGAGCTGCTGCGCGTAGGTCGGTTCGCGGGTCGATATGACGCCGCCGGCCCCATGCAGTAGGACGACGGCTGGAACCGGATTCTGCGCGGACGCATCTCGCGGCAGAAAGAGCCGTCCCACCGCGTCCTCCGGCGGGGCCGAACCGGCGTCCGCCAAGGTGAAGGGACTGCTGCTGGGGAAGGCGATGAGTTGCCCATCCGGGCCGTCGAGCTCGCTAAGCTCCGGCCAGAGGTCTGGAAAACGAGGTTCGGCGGCGGCCGAGCGGGTCATATCCGCCGGGAAGCCGACTCCGACACAGACTAGGGTGATCGCGAGGGTGAAGATGAGGAATCGCTGAAGCATGTGCGCCATATGGCGCGGTTGCAGTGTTTCGGCAACATTCGATAGCGGCCGTCCTTAGCGGAGTCCCGCGGACGCTGCCGACTCACGGAATATTTCAAGCGGATACGCAAAGATCGATTCTCAACGCGCTGAAAATGTTGACTTTTGAACAGAGATATCCGAGTTAACTCTTGTGACAATACAGGCGCTATTGCGCAAAATTCATGACGCCTTGGCTTCAACTTGCTATAGTAATCTTTCCCGGCACGCGGCCGGTGTCCAAGAAACAAAAGCAAGCAAAGCCCGACGGACCGGCGGACGGCCGTGAACAGAACAGAAAGCGCAGGCGGTTTCTCAAGCCGAGCTGTCGCACAACCCGGGACGGGGAAGGAGTGAGCCGAACATGGCCCATGCCGGAATCGCACAAGATACCTTTGTCAGCCCGACGCTGGTGAATTCCCTCTGGCCGGCCGAGGAGCGCGCCCAGCGGTTGGGCCGCGATCTCGTTCTGGCCCTGCTTGGCGCGGCGATCCTGACGATCAGCGCCAAGGTTCAGGTTCCGATGCTGCCGGTGCCGATGACGCTGCAGACCTACGTCGTCATGGTGATCGCCATGGCTTACGGCTGGCAGCTCGGCTTGGCGACCGTCGGGCTTTATCTCGTCCAGGGCGCCATCGGTCTTCCCGTCTTCGCCACCGGCGGAGGTCTCGCCTATTTTGTCGGTCCGACCGGCGGCTATCTGGTCGGTTTCCTGTTGGCGACCTTGGTCATGGGATGGCTGGCCGAGCGCGGCTGGGACCGTCGGCTTTTCCTGGTCGTTCCGGCGGTGGCGCTCGGAACCGCCATCTTCTTTATCTGCGGCGTTGCCTGGCTGTCCGTCCTGATCGGGGTCGAGCGAGCGGTCGAAGCCGGCCTGATGCCCTTTCTGCCCGGCGCTGCGGCGAAACTGGTCCTGGCGGCGGCGACGATTCCGGCGGCTTGGCACTTCGTCAAACGCTTCCGCGAAACCTGAGGCGCCCGGACAAACGGATCTTTTCGAAGAAAGGGCCCGGCTTCCATGCCGGGCCCTTTTGCTGTCGGCGGAGCGGGCCTGCCTGACTCCGCAGCTCCGGGGATAAAATCGCCCGTCGCGTTGTCATCAAGGCCGTTTAGTCTGCAGCGCCGATTCGGGTGGCTGCCGTGAAAGCTGGGGGAGGGGGAAATGGATCGACAGAAGGTCGTTCTGGTGATGATCGACGCGCTGGGGGATGCCGTGGCGCGTGCTCAATGCGGCTATCTGATGAGCCTGGTCGAGGCCGGTCAGGCGCGTCTTTGGTCCATGCAGTCGGTGCTGCCGAGTCTCTCCATGCCCGCCTATGCCTCCCTGCACACGGGCACCTCGCCAGCAGAGCACGGACGGGTCTCCAACGATCTGGAGGCCATGGCACCCGCGCCCAACGTCTTCTCCGTCGTACGCGAGGCGGGCGGGACGACGGCGGCGGTGGCCGAGCGGCTCTACGCTTTACTGTTCAACGCGGCGCCTTTCGACGATGTCGAGCACCTGGAGGTGACGGACGGCCCGGGTTGGGTGACCCATGGGCGCTTCTATACCGAGGTGCGGCATACGCGCTTCAACCCCAGCATGCCGGGGGACCACGATATCTGTAACAGCGCCAGTCTGCTGATACGGCGTCATCGGCCCGACTACCTGCTCGTCCACTCCGCGGCGGCGGATTCGGTCGGCCATGCTTTCGGCGCGGACTCTTTCGAATACCGGCATCAGATCTGGAACATGGACAATGAGCTGGCGCTGGCGATTCCGGTCTGGCGCGCCGCCGGCTACCGCGTATTGGTCACCTCTGACCACGGCATGAGTGCCGAGGGCCGCCATGGCGGGGCCGAGGAGGGGATGCGTCAGGTGCCCTTCTGGGACATCTGCGGCGGGCATGGCGGCGAGGTGGAGGGAGCGGTCAGCCAGCTCGCAGTCGCCCCGACCATTCTTGATCTCATGGGGTTGCCGATCCCGCCAGAGATGCGCGAGGCACCCCTCGTTTCCCGGACCTATCCCGCAACTCTGGCCGTGTAGCTGCCGACGCCTTCGATTTCGCAGTCCAAGCGGTCGCCGGCCGAGATCGGCCCCACCCCCGCAGGGGTTCCGGTGAAGATCAGATCGCCGGGCGCCAGGGTCCAGAGTTTCGAAAGCTCGGCCAGGATCTCCGGCGTCTTCCAGATCATCTGCGCGAGGTCGCCGTCTTGCCGAACCTCTTCGTCGACGGAGAGGGCGATACGGCCGCGTGTCGGGTGACCGATCCGTTCGACCGGTACGATCTCGGAACAGGGCGCCGAGCCGGCGAAGGCCTTCGCGGAATCCCAGGGACGCCCGAGTTTCTTGGCTTCGGCCTGTAGGTCGCGGCGGGTGAGATCTACGCCCACCGCGTAGCCGAAGACCAGCTCAAGCGCATCGTCCGCCGAGAGGTCGCGGCCGCCCTGCGCGAGCGCCACGACCAGTTCGACTTCATGATGCAGGTCTCGGGTCGCCGGGGGATACGGCAGGGGATCGCCGGGTGCCACGACCGCCTCGGGCGGCTTGGTGAAGAAGAAGGGCTGCTCGCGATCCGGGTCGTGGCCCATCTCGCGGGCGTGGTCGGCGTAGTTCCGCCCCACGCAGAAGATGCGCCGAACTGGGAAGAGCGCTGCCGTGCCGCGAACGGGCAGACTGACGACGGGAGCGGGGTGGAAGAGGTATTCGGTCAGATCGACTTCGGTCATGGCGGCGGAACTGCTCTCACTCCATGTTGAAGATGACGGTCTTCTTGTGGGTGAAGTTCTCCAGCATGGCCTCGAGGGAGGCCTCCTTGCCGAGACCCGACTGCTTGATGCCGCCGTAGGACAGGTTCGGCATGACGACCAGGTTCTGATTGACCTGCACGAAGCCGGCCTCCAGCCGTTTGGTCGCATTGAGCGCGGTCTTCAGGTCGCTGGTCCAGATCGTGGCGGCCAGGCCGTAGACGCTGTCGTTGGCGGCGGCGATGACCTCCTCGTAGTCGTCGAAGGCGATGACGCAGGTCACTGGGCCGAAGATCTCCTCGGTGATCAGGCGGGAGTCCGCCGGCAGGTCGGTGAAGATCACCGGCTGCACGTAGTAGCCCTGCAACAGCGCCTCGTCCGCCGGCACCTGGGAGCAGAGGTGGGCGGTTCCACCCTCGGCCTTGCCCTGGGCGATGTAGGACTTCACCCGCTCGAACTGCTGTTGGCTGACGATGGTGCCGATGTCGGTCGCCTCGTCCAGCGGATCGCCCATCACCATGGCGTCGACCTTGGCCTTGAGCTTCTCGACGAAGGCGTCGCGCAGGCTGCGCTGCACGTAGATCCGGCTGGCGGCGGTGCAGGACTGGCCCTGGCGGGTGAAGCGCATGCCGGAGACGGCGCCTGCGACGGCCTTGTCCAGGTCGGCGTCGGCCATGACGATCATCGGCGACTTGCCACCCAGCTCGAGGGTGACCGGGATCAGCTTCTCGGCAGCGGTGCGGTAGACCGCCTTGCCGGCCTCGACCGAGCCGGTGAAGGTGATCTTGCCGACCTTCGGATGCGCCACCAGCGGCTGGCCGCATTCCGGCCCGAAGCCGGACAGCAGGTTGAACAGGCCCTTCGGCAGGACCTGGTTCATTATCTGGCAAACGCGCAGAACGGCGTAGGGGGCTTCCTCGGCCGACTTGACCACCACTGCGTTACCCGCCACCAGGGCCGGCGCGATCTTGAAGGCCATCAGCATCATCGGAACGTTCCAGGGGATGATGGCTCCGACCACTCCGATGGGTTCGCGCGACGTAACGGTCAGCATGTTCGGGTTGAAGGGCACGGACTCTCCCTTCAGCTCGCTGGCCAGTCCGCCATAGAAAACGAAGGCATCGGCCAGAACGCCGGCCTCGACCCGGCTTTCGGTGCGCAGGGCCTTGCCGGTCTCCAGCGCCACCAGCTTGGCCAGCTCCTCCTTGTGCTGTTCCAGCAGGCGGCCGCACGCGACGATCAGCTTGCCGCGCTCGCGGGCCGGCATCTCAGCCCAGTCCCTTTGGGCGCGAACGGCAGCCTCGACGGCCCGGGCGACGTCTTCCGCATCCCCTTCGGCGGTCTGTCCGATGACCTGCAGGTTGGCCGGATTGACTACGTCGAAGCTTTTGCCGCTTGCCGCCGGAACCAAGGCGCCATCGATCAGGTGCTTGCCCTCCAGCTCGCGCACCAGTGCGTGCGGGTCGGTCTGGGTCACCAGAGTGGAAGCATCGGGCATGGTCGAAGTGTCTCTCGTCGAACGGTTTATCGTTTTGCGGTTGTTCAAGCGCAGACAGCGCGCCCGCGCAAGGGCGGAGTCCGGATAGCTGCTAGGCGGCCCCCGGAGGTCAAGCAGCCCTGAAGGTCTCGCCGTAGGTCTTTCGCAGCTCGGCCTTCTGGACCTTGCCCATGGTATTGCGCGGCAGGTCCTCCACGAAGAAAACGCGCTTCGGTACTTTGAACCTCGCAAGATCCTTGGTGCAGGCCTCGATGATCGCCTCTTCGGCAATCTCGCCCCCGTCCAGAGTGCTGCGCTTGACGACCGCCGTGACGGCCTCGCCGAAGTCGGGATGTGGCAGGCCGACCACGGCGGATTCCGCGACCCCGGGCAGGGCGTCGATCACCAGCTCGATTTCTTTCGGATAGACGTTGTAGCCGCCCGAGATCACGAGGTCCTTGGCGCGTCCGACGATATGCACGTAGCCCTCGGTATCGATCTTCGACATATCGCCGGTGGCGAAGAAGCCGTCCGGCCGGAATTCCTCAGCCG